>JBKHXB010000031.1:0-20536 GCA_046566245.1 Alphaproteobacteria bacterium
CGCGCCCCGCTCCGTGCCGCCGTCGATCAGGATGTGGCCGGCATTGCCGGTTATCAGGATGGCCGTGATTCCGCAGGTCCCGACCAGATAGGTGTTGGCATGGATACGGACCGGCGGCGCCGGCCTGTTCCAATCGTCCGAGCCGGCGCAGGCCGCGGCGAAGGCGGGGCCGGCGGTCTCGATCGGCGCGACCGCGCGCTCCACCTGGCGCGGCGGCGGTTGGAGCGGAATGGTGACGGGCAGGATCTGCGCAGCCGCGGCGGCAAGCGCCAGGCTAGCGAACATAACTCGCGCCGTTGACGTCGACATTGGTGCCGGTCGCTGACGCCGGCGCTTCGGTCGCCAGCCAGCGGATGACCTCGGCGACCTCGTCGGTGGTCGCTACGCGGCCCAGCGGGATGTCAGCGATAATCTGCGCTCCGCCGCGTCCGGCGAGATATTCCTCCGTCATCTCCGAGACGGTGAACCCCGGGGAAACGGCGAAGGCCAGGATTCCCTCCGACGCATAGCCCCTGGCAATGGTCTTGGTCATCGCAACCAGTGCGCCCTTGGACGCCGCGTAATGCCAGTGCTGCGGGCTGTCGCCGCGCCAAGCCGCCCTGCTCGCGACGTTGACGATCCGCCCGCCTCCGCCTCGGTCGAGGAAGTGGGAAACCGCAAGCCGGGCGAGGTCGGCGGCCGCCTGCAGGTTGATGGTCAGCGTCCGGTCCCAGGCCGCGTGCCACTTGTCGTCGGTCGCGTTGTCGGGGACCGCCTCGTAGATTCCCGCATTGTTGACGAGCACGTCGATTGTCCCCCCCAGCTCGTCGATCGCCGTGTCCCAGATATTGCGGGGAGCGGCCGGGTCCATCAGGTCGCCCGCGATCAAAAGGTCGCTGCCCTTCGTGGAATGGCCAACGACATTGTGCCCATGCGCTTTCAGCAGGGTGTAAGCGGCCGCGCCGATCCCGCGGCTTGCTCCGGTGACAAGGATGTTCATGGGGTGGCCTATATCCTCCCCAGCATTTGCTGGGGAGGGGGACCAGCGCAGCTGGTGGAGGGGCCCCCTCCGTCACCACTTCGGGTGCCAACTTCCCAGCAAATGCTGGGGAGGATGTTAGGCCGCGATCCCGGCGACGAATTCCTTTGTCGTCGACTTGAAGTCGGCGATCTGGTCGGAGAAGCGGCCGAAGCCCTTTTCGACCTCGTCGATTTCCTTGGCGACATTCTCCGTGTCGGCGCGGATCGCGGCGATGGTCGAGCTCATCGAGTCGGCTGCGAGCGCGGTCTCGTCGACCGCGGCGGTGATCATGGTCACCGTCTGGGCCTGGAGCTCCATCGCCTGACGAATCCGGTCGGCCGAGGTCTGCACCTCCTCGACGGTCGACTGGATCGACCCGTTCGCCTCGACCGTCTGCCGGGTCGCCTGCTGTATCGCGGTGATCTTCGCGGTGATGTCGTCGGTCGCCCGGGCGGTCTGCGAGGCGAGGCTCTTCACTTCCTGCGCAACGACCGCGAAGCCGCGGCCCGCATCGCCGGCGCGCGCCGCCTCGATCGTGGCATTGAGCGCCAGCAGGTTGGTCTGGCCGGCGATGTCGCGGATCAGGCCAAGGATCGATTCGATTGCCTCGACGTGGCCGGAGAGCATCTGGCTGACCTTCACGGCCTGCTCGGCCTGGCCTCCGGCACGGGTCGCGACGTCGGCCGCGACCTCCACCTCGGAGCGGGCGTCCTCGATGGCGCGGATAAGACCCGCGGCGGTCTGCGCGGCCTCACGCATTGCGACCGCAGACTGCTCGGCGGCGGCGGCGACTTCGCTCGTCTTGCCGAGCATCCCCCGGGCGGAAGCGGCCGTCGAGCGCGTGCGGTCCGTGAGATTCTTGGACTGCTCGGTGCTTCCCCGAACCAGCTCGGCGACCCGGCGCTCGAACTCCTCGCTCTGCCTGCCGCGTGCGTCGGCCGCTTCGTTGGCCTCGAGCAACGCCATCTGCGCGATGATGATGTCCTGGCCGAAGGCGAGCGCGCGCGTAAAGATTTCGAGCGCTGCAGTGCGGTCGTCGGAGCGCTCGGCGAGCCGCTCCTCGATCGCCGCGATTACGTCCCTCGCCATTCGGGCGCGGGCGGCAACGAACTGCGGTACATCGCTGCGGGCGGCGTACATGCGCACGCCTTCCTCGGCGACCCCGCGCACCCAGTTCTCGTTGACGGGGCTCGTGAACTGTTCGCGATACTGCCGCGCGGTCTCGTCTCCGAAGTGACGGCGCGCCGCGTCCTCGACGATTTCGCCGGCAACGCCCCACAGCCAGCGAAGCGACTCCTCGAAGCGGCCCTCGTCGGAATAGGCCGCCAGACGCCGCGCAACCTGATCGTCGGTCAGCCGCTGCAGATGCGCAGTGTCGCTCTTCATCACTATCCGCTCCGTCAAATTCGATGCCCTGATGGCCGGCTCTTGCCCCAGCAATGGTTAAGGCCGGGTTAGAGGAGGGGCACACGCGGACCGAAATCTTGCGCCGCTGCTGGCCCGGTCCTAAGCGGGCTTGCCGCTTCCTGCCGGCAAGGCCTTGAAGTCCGCGAAGAGGGGAATCGCCCGCCAATGGCTGCAATTCACGAAAGACCGGTTTCGCCGCACCTGACGATATGGCGCTGGGGACCACACATGGCGGCATCGATCCTGCACCGGATCACGGGCGCTGGCCTGGCCGTCGTCGGGCTTGCGGTCCTGACTTGGTGGCTGCTTGCGGTCGCAGGCACAGCCGACGCCTACGCGACCTTCATGACTGCCGCCTCCCACTGGTTCGGGAAGGTTGTGCTGATCGGCCTGACCTGGGCCTTCTTCCAGCACTTCTTCTCCGGCATCCGTCACCTGCTGATGGACACCGGCCGCGGCTTCGAGCTCAGGGCGAACAAGACGGGCGCACTGCTGACGATCATCGGGGGGATCGTGGCGACCGCGATCCTGTGGGCTTACTGGCTGGGAGTGCTGCAATGAGCATCGGCAAGAGCGCCACGCCGCTCGGCAAGGTCCGCGGCCTCGGGTCGGCGCGCGAAGGCGGCGAGCATTGGATTGCCGAGCGGGTGATTAGCGCAGCGCTGCTGTTGCTCGGCACCTGGTTCCTGGTTTCGCTGCTGCTTCTGCCCGACCTCGGCCAACGCACCATCGCCGAATGGCTTCGCAGCCCCGCCGCCGCAGTGCCGATGGCGCTGCTCATCATCACAGCCTTCCGCCATGGGCTCGACGGGATGAAGGGCATCGTGATCGATTATATCGAGGGGGAGGGCGCCCGTTTCGCGCTCCACACCCTGTTGCAGTTCCTTGCATGGGGCGGCGGCGCGCTCGCCCTGTTCGCGCTCGGCAAGATCGCCTTCGGAGCGGCACAGTGAGCGCTTACCAAGTCATCGACCACACCTTCGACGTGGTCGTCGTCGGCGCCGGCGGCGCAGGGCTTCGGGCGACGATGGGCGCAGCAGAAAAGGGGCTCAAGACCGCCTGCATCACCAAGGTCTTCCCGACCCGCAGCCATACCGTCGCTGCCCAGGGCGGAATCGCCGCGAGCCTCGCCAACATGGGCCCGGACCATTGGACCTGGCACATGTACGACACCGTCAAGGGCGCCGACTGGCTCGGCGACCAGGACGCGATCGAATATCTGACTCGCGAGGCGCCTGCGGCGGTCATCGAGCTCGAGCATATGGGGATGCCGTTCAGCCGCACCGCGGACGGGCGCATCTACCAGCGTGCGTTCGGCGGGATGACCCAGAACATGGGCGAAGGGCCGGCCGCCCAGCGCACCTGCGCCGCGGCCGACCGCACCGGCCATGCGATGCTTCACACGCTCTACCAGCAGAGCCTGAAGTACGACGCGGACTTCTTCATCGAATATTTCGCGATCGACCTGATTATGCAGGACGGCGCCTGCCGCGGCGTCGTCGCGCTGTCGATGGACGACGGGTCGATCCACCGCTTCCGTGCCCAGGCCGTGGTGCTCGCGACCGGCGGCTACGGGCGGGTCTATTACACTGCGACCTCGGCTCACACCTGCACCGGCGACGGGAACGCGATGGTGCTCCGCGCCGGGCTCCCGCTCCAGGACATGGAGTTCGTGCAGTTCCACCCGACCGGGATTTACGGGGTCGGAGTGCTGATCACCGAGGGCGCGCGCGGCGAGGGCGGCTATTTGACCAATTCCGAAGGCGAGCGGTTCATGGAGCGCTACGCCCCGAGCGCCAAGGACCTCGCCAGCCGCGACGTCGTTTCGCGCTCGATGGCGATGGAAATCCGCGAAGGCCGCGGGGTCGGCGAGCACAAGGACCACATCCACCTGCACCTCGACCACATCGACCCGAAGATCCTCGCTGAGCGGCTTCCCGGGATCACTGAAAGCGCGATGACCTTCGCAGGTGTCGATCTGACCCGTCAGCCGATCCCGGTGGCTCCGACGGTCCACTATTCTATGGGCGGGATCCCGACCAATTATCACGGTGAGGTGGTGACGATTCGCGACGGCGACCCCGACGCGGTCGTGCCCGGCCTGTTCGCGGTCGGCGAAGCGGCCTGCGTCTCCGTGCACGGCGCTAACCGGCTCGGCTCCAACAGCCTCATCGACCTTGTCGTCTTCGGCCGGGCGACCGGCCATCGTCTCGGCGAGATCCTGAAGCCCGAGGCGATGCAGGAGCCGCTGGCCAAGGATTCCGCGGACCTGGCGCTCTCGCGCCTCGACCATTTCCGCTATGCCGAGGGGTCGAGCCCGACCGCCAAGATCCGCGAGGAAATGCAGCGGACGATGCAGTCGGACGCGGCGGTGTTCCGGACCGAGCGGACGCTCGCCGAAGGCGTGAGCAAGATCGACAAGGTCTATCAGCGCATGACCGACATCCAGGTCAGCGACCGCAGCCTGATCTGGAACAGCGACCTGGTCGAGACTCTGGAGCTGGACAACCTCATCGCCCAGGCCGTGGTGACGATGCATTGCGCCGCCAACCGCAAGGAAAGCCGCGGCGCGCACATGCATGAGGATTATCCCGACCGCGATGACGCGGGCTGGATGAAGCACACGGTCGCCTGGTTCGGCGGCTGGGGCGGCAAGGGCGGCAAGGTCAAGATCGACTATCGCCCGGTCCACCAGTTCACGCTCACAGACGACGTCGAATATATCAAGCCGAAGGCGCGGGTTTACTAACCGACCACTTGGGCTTGGCGGGCGCCTCGGCTAGACGGGCAGGCGCATGGCCGACGCGATCCCGCCCAAGAGGATTTTCCCGAGCTCCAAGATCGACGCGCGCGCCGCCGAGCACGTCCCCTCGATCCCGCAGACCGAGAGCGAAGCCTACAAGCTCGCCTTCCAGGACCTCGATTTCCTGCTTCGCGAGGACCTTCGACCGGTGCGCTTCCAGCTGGAGCTCCTGAAGCCAGAGCTGTTCCTCCAGGAAGCGAACATCGGCTCGACCTTCGTCTTTTACGGCTCGGCGCGAATCCCCTGGCCCGACATGGCCGACACGCTGATCGAGGCGGCGACCAACGAAGAGCAAAGGCGCATCGCCGAGCGGCTCAAGGCCAAGGCGCCTTACGTGGAGGTGGCGCGGGAGCTGGCGAGACTCGCGAGCACCTGCGGCTGCGATTCGGAAGGGATGCGCCACTTCGTCGTCTGCTCGGGCGGCGGGCCGTCGATCATGGAGGGCGCCAACCGCGGCGCGCACGAGGTCGGGCAGGAAAGCATCGGGCTCAACATCGTGCTCCCGCACGAGCAGCTTCCCAACCCCTTTGTCACGCCGGAGCTGAGCTTCCAGTTCCACTATTTCGCCCTTCGCAAGATGCACTTCCTGCTGCGCGCGCGGGCGGTAGCCGTCTTCCCCGGCGGGTTCGGCACGTTCGACGAACTGTTCGAGCTGCTGACACTGATCCAGACCGGCAAGGTAAGGCCGCTGCCGATCCTTCTGTTCGGCCGCGAGTTCTGGAACCGGGTCGTGAACTTCGAGGCGCTCGCCGAGGAAGGCGTGATCGCGCCCCACGACCTCGAGCTCATTCACTGGAGCGAGGACGCGCAGGAAGCCTGGGACTATGTCCAGCGCTTCTACGAGCGCGATCCCGCACCGCAGCCGAGGCAGACCGCTCCGCCCGAATGAGCGGCAATCGACAGCAAGAAGACAGGAGAATGGAATGGCCCGCGCCTGGCATCTCGTAAGCCGCCCCGAAGGATTGCCGACGACCGAGAATTTCGCGCTCAGGGACGTCGGACTGCCCAAGCTGGAAGACGGGCAGGTGCAGGTGCGCAACCTGTGGCTGTCGGTCGATCCCTACATGCGCGGGAGGATGAACGAATCGAAGTCGTACATCCCGCCCTTCCAGCTCGATTCGCCGATGGAAGGCGGGGCGGTTGGAGAGGTCGTGAAGTCGAAGGCCGAGGGATTTTCGAAAGGCGACCTCGTGCTGCACATGGCCGGCTGGCGCGACGAGGCGGTCCTCCCGGCGCAGGCGCTCACCAAGCTGCCGGAGCTGGGGGTCGAGCCGCAGGCATTCCTCGGCAACCTCGGCCTCACCGGCGCGACGGCCTATTTCGGCCTCCTCGACGCGGCCCAGGCCAAGGAAGGCGACATCGTCTTCGTCTCCGCGGCGGCGGGCGCGGTCGGCTCGGCCGTCGTCCAGATCGCCAAAGCGAAGGGCATGACCGTGATCGGCTCGGCCGGCGGCAAGGACAAATGCGACTTCGTCCGCTCGCTCGGCGCCGACGCTGCGATCGACTATCGCGCCCGCCCGGTCCTGCAGTCGCTTCGCGAGGCGGCGCCGGACGGGATCGACCTCTATTTCGACAATGTCGGGGGGGACCATCTCGACGCCGCGTTCGCCCGGGCGCGCCTGCACGCGCGCTTCGCGCTGTGCGGGATGATCGCCGGCTACAACAGCCGTGAGCCGATGTGCTTCCGCTATATCATCCGGATGATCGCGATGCGGATCACGATGAAGGGCTTCCTCTACGGCGATTATGTCTCGAGGCTCGACGAATTCTATCGCGACATGGGCGAATGGGTGGCGGCCGGGAAGGTGAAGCCGCAGGAGACCGTCTACGAAGGCCTGGAAAAGACGCCGGACGCCTTCCTCGGCCTCTTCACAGGGGCCAATACCGGGAAGATGCTCGTCCGCGTCTAGCTAGCGGAAGTTACAGGCGGCGGGATCTCCGGTCTCGAGCCCGCGCCGCAGCGCAGCCATGCGCTGCTCCGACGTTCCGTGGGTGAAGCTTTCCGGGACCACCGTTCCCTGCATCCGCCGCTGCAGCGTGTCGTCGCCGATCGCCTCGGCCGCGCGCATTCCTTCCTCGATGTCGCCGGGTTCGAGCAAGTTGCGGTCGTTGGCAGCCCACACCCCTGCGTAGCAGTCGGCCTGCAGCTCGACTCCGACCTGGATCTCGTTGCCCTCGACTTGGCTCGACTGGGCCTGGGCGGCGCGCGCCTCGTCGAGCGTTCCGAGCAAATTCTGGACATGATGCCCGACCTCGTGCGCGATCACATAGGCCGCCGCGAAATCGCCGGGCGCGCCGAAGCGCCGCGACAGCTCGTTGAAGAAGGTCGGGTCGATGTAGATGCGCTGGTCCGTCGGGCAATAAAAGGGCCCCATGGCGGCCTGGGCCGCTCCACAGCCTGATGCCGTTCCGCCCGTGTAGGCGACCATGGTCGTCGGACGGTAGGTCATTCCGTTGCGCTCGAAGATCTCGGCCCACCGCCGCTCAGTCGAACCGAGGACCCGCGTCATCACGTCGCGCAAATTGGGGTCGAGCGTGGACTGGCCCGACGACGCGGTGGTGCTCGGCCCGCTCGGGAGCAAGCCGCCCCCGCCGCCCAGCTGGGTGAGCGCGCAATAGCCGAGCAGCAGGATGAGCACGCCAATCAGCCCGAAACGGCTGGCGACGAGGGGAACGAGGCAGCCGAGCAGGTTGCCGCCGCCTCCGCCGAAGCCCACGCCGCTGTGGCCGGTGCGGTCGATGAAATGGCCGCTTGGATCTTCGTCGCCGAGCCGCATGCGCTGTCTCCCTGCCTGTCACGGCCAAATGCGCGAACGGGGCGGCGGTTGCAAAGCGGAGCCATGGAGGCAAGAGGCGAGGCTTGGGAAGGAGTGCAGATGATTCTGAAGGAGAAGGTGGCGTTGGTGACCGGCTCGACGTCGGGAATCGGGCTGGCGATCGCCCGGGCGCTTGCGGCCGAAGGCGCGAAGCTGATGATCAACGGCTTCGGCAAGCCCGACGAAATCGAGGCGCTGTGCGCGGAGCTTGGAGCGATTCACGACGGCGCGGAACTGTCCGACCCGGAAGAGATCGAGCGCATGATGGAGCGTTGCGCCAGCGAACTCGGCGACCCCGACATCCTCGTCAACAATGCCGGGATCCAGCACGTCTCGCCGGTGGACATCTTCCCCCCGGACAAGTGGGACGCAATCATCGCGGTCAATCTTTCGGCGGTGTTCCACACGACCCGGCGGGCGCTCGGGCCGATGCGGGAGAAGGGCTGGGGCCGGATTATCAACACCGCGTCCGCCCACAGCCTGGTCGCGAGCCCCAACAAGAGCGCCTATGTCGCCGCCAAGCACGGGGTCGCGGGCTTCACCAAGACGGTCGCGCTGGAGGCGGCGAGGGACGGCGTGACCGTCAATTGCATCTCGCCTGGCTATGTCTGGACTCCGTTGGTCGAGAACCAGATTCCCGACACGATGAAGGCGCGGGGCATGACCCGGGAGCAGGTGATGAACGACGTGCTGCTGGCCGCGCAGCCAACCAAGCGCTTCGTGAGCCCGGAGCAGGTGGCGGCGCTCGCGCTGTTCCTGTGCCGCGAAGAGGCAGCGTCGATCACCGGCGCCAACATCAGCATGGACGGCGGCTGGACGGCGCAATAGCTTGATGGCGATGCGTCTCGCCCTTCCGATCCTGCTTGGCGCCCTCGGCGCCTGCACCGTCATGACGCCGCCGCCTGAGGTTGTCGCCAGCCCGGCGATGGACTGGCGCTCGGTCGCGACCCAGTCGGATCGCGAGCGGCTTCGCGGCTGGCGCACGGCCTTCACCCAGGCCCTCGCCGACGCCCGGGCGAGCGGGCACGGCACAGTGATCGCGAAAGAGGGGGCGCTGCTGGTGCCTGACGCGGCGCTTGGCGGCGGCCCGATCCCCAACGGCCGATACCGCTGCCGCGTGATCAAACTCGGCGGCAAGTCGCCGGGGATGCTCGATTACGTCGCCTATCCCTATTTCCTGTGCGGAATCGACCAGCAGGGGCGGCTCCAGCGTTTTGTGAAGCTGACGGGCTCGCAGCGGCAGGTCGGCCGGATCTACCCCGCCGATCCGCTTCGGCAAGTGTTCCTGGGCACGCTGATCCTTGGCGACGAAGAAAGGGCGATGCACTATGGCTTCGACCGGGAGCGCGACGTCGCCGGCTTCGTCGAGCGAATCGGGCCGGAGCGGTGGCGGATCGTGATGCCGTGGCCGCATTTCGAATCGAAGCTCGACGTGATGGAGCTGGTGCCAGCGAGCTGAGGAGTGCGTTTGAAGATGAGGATTGCAATTGCCGCCGGGCTGATCGCCATGACGCTTTCCACTGCTGTTCCCGCCGCCACCATCGCCGATGGGGTGAAGGCGGACATGCCGCAACTAATGGCGCTGTACCGCGACCTTCACGCCAACCCCGAGCTCAGCATGCAGGAGGTGCGGACCCCGGCGAAGCTCGCGGCCGAGATGAAGAAGCTCGGATTCACCGTGACCGAAAAGGTCGGGAAAACCGGGGTTGTCGCCGTCATGAAGAACGGCCCGGGACCGGTGTTGATGATTCGCGCCGACATGGACGGCCTGCCGGTCGTCGAGCAGACAGGCCTGCCCTTCGCCTCGAAGGTGCGCGCGGTCGCGCGCTCCGGCGTTGAGACCGGGGTGATGCACGCCTGCGGCCATGACACGCACATGACCGCCTTCATCGGCACCGCCCGCCGGCTGGCGGCGATGAAGGACCAGTGGTCGGGTACCCTGGTCATGATCCTTCAGCCGGGCGAGGAAACCGGCGAGGGCGCGGTCGCGATGCTCGCGGACGGTCTCTACACCCGCTTCCCCAAGCCGCAGGCCGTGATCGCGTTCCACGATGCGGCCGCGCTCCCCGCGGGCGTGATCGGGATCACGCCGGGCTACGCGCTCGCCAATGTCGACAGCGTCGACATCCTGGTGAAGGGCGTCGGCGGCCATGGCGCCTATCCGCACACGACCAAGGACCCGATCGTTCTTGCTTCGCGGATCGTCACCACGCTGCAGACCCTCGTCAGCCGCGAGAACGACCCGGCCGACCCGGCGGTCATCACGGTCGGCAGCTTCCAGGCCGGGGCGAAGCACAACATCATTTCCGACGAGGCGCGCCTGCAGATCACGGTGCGCAGCTACGAGCCAGAAGTCCGGCAGCGCCTTCTGGAGGGAATCAAGCGGGTCGCGCGGGGCGAGGCGATCGCCGCCGGGATGCCCGAGGACAGGATGCCGGTCGTGACAATCCGGGAAGCGGAATATACGCCCGCGACCTACAATACCGAGAAGCTGTCGATGCGGACTCTGGAGCTGTTCCAGCAGCATTTCGGGCCGGAGCGCGCGATCAAGACTCCGGCGGTGATGGGCGGCGAGGACTTCAGCCGCTTCTGGCTCGCCGACAAGTCGATCGAGAGCCTGATCTTCTGGGTCGGCGGCACGCCGATTGACAAGTGGAACGCCGCCGGCGGTGACCCGCAGAAGTTGCCTTCGCTGCACAGTCCCTTCTGGGCGCCCGACGCCGAGGCCGTGGTCTCGACCGCGACAGAGGCGATGACGCTTGCCGCGCTCGACGTCCTCAAAAAGAGTTAGGCTGCTACTCCGCCGCCCACTGGGCGGTTTTCTCGAGGATCGTGATCTCGCGAAGCAGCGCGTCGACGCTTTGCGTCAGCTCGGGCAGCATGGTGATCTGGTGGCGGGCACCGCGATAGGATTCGACGAGAAGCATCGCGTCGATCAGGATCGGCACGACCAGGCTCTCCGGGTCCTCGAGCTCGGTCAACGCCTGCAGCTTTTCGAGCGCCTTGCGCCGAGCCCGCTCCGGGTCGGACAAGACCGCCGCCCGGCCAATGGACCATCCCATCACCGCACCTCCGTTTGGGCCTAAGACTAGCCCAGCGATGGCGCGAGGGAAGTTCGCCCGGCCTCGCGATTGAGGCGGCTCGGCGATTCCAACGTTTAACGGGTCAGGCGCTGGCGGCGTCGAGGCGCTCGAACTGGGCCGGCGAAAGCTCGAGATGCAGCGCGGCTACCAGCTCGGACAGCTGATCGACACTGGTGGCGCTGGCGATTGGCGCCGTCACGGCAGGCTGCGCCATCGTCCAGGCCAGCGCGACCGTCGCCAGGGCCGCGCCGGTTTCCGCCGCGATCTCGTCGAGCGCCGCCAGGACCTGCACCCCCTTGCGGTCGAGATATTCGACATTGCGGAGGCCGCGAGGCGATTTACCGAGGTCGTCGCGCGAGCGGTACTTGCCGGTGAGGAAGCCGTTCGCGAGCGCGTAAAAGGGGAAAACAGCCAGGCCGTGGCGTCGCGCGGTGTCGCGAAGCTCGCCCTCGAACTTGCCCCGCTCGACGAGGTTGTACCAGGTTTGAAGGGCGGCCGGCATTGTCAGCCCGAGGCTCCGAGCGGTCTGCATCGCTTCGTCGAGCCGGCCAGCGGTGAAGTTGGACAAGCCGATCGCCCGGATCTTGCCCGCAGCGACCAGCCGGTCGAACGCGCCGAGGCTGTCGGCGAGCGGGACCCCCCCGTCGTCCTTGTGCTGGTAATAAAGGTCGATGCACTCGACCCCGAGTCGCGTGAGCGAAGCCTCGCAGCCCGCGGCGATGGTCTCCGGAGCAAGGCCGCCCGCCATGCCGACCTTGGTGGCGATGACGACCCGGTCGCGCTTGCCGCTCTCCTTGAGCCAGCGCCCGATCAGGCTTTCACTTTCGCCGCCCGAATGGCCGGGAACCCAGGCCGAATAGACGTCGGCGGTGTCGATCATCGTCCCGCCGGCGTCGACGAAGGCGTCGAGGATGTGGAAGCTCGTCACCTCGTCGGCGGTCCAGCCGAAGACATTGCCGCCCAGCGCCAGCGGAGCGACCTCGATCCCGCTCGACCCCACCGGGCGTTTTTCGACCATCGCCAGCGCTCCGAATTCAAGCGTTCCGTAGAGGTATAGCGCGGCCGTTCACCACTTATTTGTAAAATTTAGCGACACCCCGGCCATGTCGACGGATTTACCAATTGAGCCGGCGTGTCGGAGCTGATCGCCTTCTGGAGCCATGCGCTCGCGGCGGCCATGTTCGCGTCGCTGCTCATCTGGCGGCTGGCGGCCGGGGCACGGCAGCCGGGGCACCGGCTTTTGCTGGCCGCATTCGCGCTCACCGCCTGCTGGGCGTGGCTGGAGGCGATCGCGCCCGGCGGAGCGATCGCGAGCTATTCCGAGACCGCGCGAAATCTCGTCTGGGTCGGGCTCCTCTACACGCTCTACTCGGCAAGCGCCAAAGGCGGGAAGCAGGGGGTCAGGCTCGTTTACGGGGCGGTCTCGGCGGTTCTCGGGATGCAGCTGGTGGTCACCACGGTCCTGCTCGGGGAAGCGGGCGCTGCGGTGATGGAAACGGAGCGGATCCTCCGGATCACGGCCGCGGCAGGCTCGCTCGTGCTGGTCCACAACCTTTACGGCCAGGCGGCGCCGTCGAGCCGCTCCAACATCAAGTTCGCGATGCTCGCGCTGGCCATCAGCTGGACCTATGACCTCAACCTCTACACGGTCAGCTACCTGCAGCCGGAGGCGGCCATCGTTCTGTTCGATTGGCGCGGGCTTGCGATCGCGCTGACCGCGCCGTTGTTCGCGCTTGCAGCGCGCCACGAGGACGACTGGCGGATCCGGCTATCGCGGGCAGCCACGTTCCAGTCGCTCTCACTGCTCGCGATCTGCGCCTATTTCGCGGTCATGGCCGTGCTCGCGACGGCGCTCAAGGGAACGGGCTCGGACTTGCTGCGCACGGTTTCGATTACGCTCCTCGCGGCGATGGTGGTTGGAGCGATGGTGCTGCTCCCGAGCGCTCGGGCGCGAAGCTGGGCGAAGGTGAAGATCGCCAAGCATCTGTACGAGCATCGGTACGACTATCGCACGGAATGGCTCCGGTTCACCGAAACCCTGGCCGGTTCAGGGGCGGAATCGCGCCCGCTCGGCGAGCGCGTCGTCAAGGCCTTTGCCGACATTCTCGATGCTCCCGGCGGGCTGCTCCTGGAGCGGGATTGTTCGGGCGGGTTCGTCACCGGCGCGGAATGGAACTCCACCGGACCGGCAGCCACGGCAGCGGCGGACACGGACTCGGCACAGCGCCTGTGGAGCTATGTCGAGGCGACTCGGCGGATCATCGAGCTGGACTCGATCCGGAGCCGACTCGCGCCGCAGGACGCGGCGGTGGTGCCGAGCTGGATGGTCGAGGACGCCGACGCGTGGGTCGCGGTGCCACTGCTTAACCGAAACAAGGCGGTCGGGCTTGTGATCCTCGCCGCCGCGGGCTTCCGGCGTCCGCTCGACTGGGAGGATTTCGACCTGCTGCGCGCTGCGGGACGCCAGGCGGCGAGCGCGCTCGCCGAGGCCCAGAGCCAGCGCGCCCTTTCGGAAGCGCAGCGGTTCGACGAGTTCAATCGCCGCTTCGCCTTCATCCTTCACGATATCAAGAACCTGGTCAGTCAGCTGTCGCTGCTGACGCGAAACGCCGAGCGACATGCCGACAACGCGGAATTCCGGGCGGACATGATCGCGACCCTAAAATCATCCATCGGCAAGATGAATGAGCTGCTCACGCGGCTGTCGCCCCAATCGACGACCAGGACCGGACGAATCGAGCCTCAGCCGCTTCGCGACGTCCTCGTGGCCGGGATCGCTTCGCGGCGCGGGCAGCACGAGGTCCGGCTGCTCGGGGATTGCGAACTGTGGGCGCAGTTTGATGCTTCCGCCCTCGAGCAGGCGGTCGGCCACCTCATCCAGAATGCGGTCGAGGCGAGCCCGCACGACCGGCCCGTCACCGTCCACGTCGGCCAAAGCGATGGAGACGTGATCATCACGATCCGGGACGAAGGCGAAGGCATGGACGCCGAGTTCGTCCGGACCAAGCTGTTCCAGCCCTTCTCCTCGACCAAGCAGGCAGGCTTCGGGATCGGCGCCTTCGAGGCGCGCTCGCTGATAGCGTCGATGGGCGGGCGCCTGTCGGTCGAAAGCCGGCCCGGAGAGGGCACCCGCTTCACCATTCATCTCAAGGCGGCCGAACCGCCGCCGCAAACGATCCGGAAAATCGCATGACGAACGAGAATGACCTTCCAGTGCTTCTGGTCGTCGAGGACGACGAGGGGCTGCAGCGCCAGCTCAAATGGGCGTACGAGGGCTACCGGGTCATCGTCGCCGGCGACCGGCCGTCCGCCATCGAGGCGCTCCGGCTGCACGAGCCTGCGGTGGTGACACTCGACCTTGGCCTTCCGCCCGACCCGGACGGGACCGAGGAGGGGTTCAAGGCGCTGACGGAGATCCTCGCGCTGAAGCCGGACACGAAGGTCATCGTTGCGTCCGGTCACGGCGCCCGGGAGAGCGCGATGAAGGCGATCGCGCTTGGCGCCTATGACTTTTATCGCAAGCCGATCGACATCGACGAGCTTGGACTCATCGTCGCGCGCGCTTTTCACCTTCACGGAATCGAGTCCGAGAACCGCCGTCTCGAGCAGGCGAGCGGGGGCCAGCTGCTGGGGTCCATTATTACCGCCGCCCCGGAAATGCTGACCGTCGCCAAGACGATCGAGCGGGTCGCCTCGACCAGCGTGTCGGTCATGCTGCTGGGCGCCAGCGGGACGGGCAAGGAACTCCTCGCGCGCGCCATCCACGAAAGAAGCGACCGTTCGCAGGGCCCGTTCGTGGCGATTAATTGCGCCGCGATCCCGGAGAACCTGCTCGAGGCGGAGCTGTTCGGATACGAACGCGGGGCGTTCACGGGCGCGGTCAAGTCGAACATCGGCAAGATCGAGCTTGCCAAAAGCGGAACCCTGTTCCTTGACGAGGTCGGCGACATTCCGCTGGCGCTCCAGGTCAAGCTGCTGCGCTTCCTGCAGGAGCGGGTGATCGAGCGGATCGGCGGTCGCGAGCCGATCGCCGTCGACACCCGGATCGTCTGCGCGACCCATCAGAACCTAGAGGCGATGATCGGCGACGGCCGATTCCGCGAAGACCTTTACTACCGGCTCGCCGAGATCGTCGTGAAGATCCCCGCGCTCGCCGAGCGCTCGGGTGACGCGGTCCTGCTCGCCCGGCATTTCGTTAATCGCTTCTCGCGGGAAATGAACCCCAAAGTCCAGGGCCTGTCGCCAGACGCGGTGGCCGCGATCGACAGCTACCGCTGGCCGGGCAACGTCCGCGAGCTCGAAAACCGAATCAAGCGGGCCGTGATCATGGCCGACGGAAAGCTCGTCAGCGCCGCCGATCTCGACCTGCCCGCCGGAACGCCGGGCGGGGAAGAGATGCTGATCAACCTGCGGGCCGCCCGCGAGATCGCCGATCGCAAGGCGATCCGCCAGGCGCTGAGCAGGACGGACAACAATATTTCGGGTGCCGCCAAGCTCCTGGGGATTAGCCGCCCGACGCTTTACGACCTGCTCAAGCAGTACCAGCTCAGCGCTTAGGATAGTCCGGCTGGGGCACGTTCGCGGCGGCGCGCTCAACCGTGTCGGCGGCCTGCGAGAGTGCCCTCGTCAGCGCCGGCAGCGAACGGGCGAAAGCCTGCATCGCCGCTTGGACCCGCGGCCGGGCTTCGGCGATCTTCCGCTCGATTTCCCTGTCGGAAAGGCGGGCCGAATCGCGGACGGTTCGCCGGCGGTCGGCCTCCGTGGGCGTGCGTCCCTGTATCGCGGCCTCGACCTCGCCAACCGGAATGTCGAGCAACGCCTTGCTCAGCGCCTTGTTCATCTCCATCAGCCGGTCGACCAGCTTCGGATCGGTCAACTCCGGCGGGATCCGGATTTCCTCGCGCTTAGATGCCGGCTCTGCAACCGCCGTTGAGGCCAGGAAGAGGAACGGGATCGCAAATAGGTACGGGCGCATTGCTCCACTCCTTCGGACTCGAACTTTACCACGCCCGGAAGTGCAATCAAATCAGCGCATTGCGAGCCAGACAAGAGCGACCGCTCCGATAACGATCCGGTACCAGGCGAAGGGGCCGAAGCCGAAGCGGGTGACGATCGCCATGAAGGCTTTGACGACGATGAACGCGACGACGAAGGAAACGATGCTTCCGAGCCCGATCCAGCCGAGCTGGCCGGCCGGGATCTCGTCCCAATGCTTGAACAGCTGCAGCACCGTCGCTCCGGTCAGGGTGGGGACCGCGAGGAAGAAGCTGAACTCCGCCGCGGTTTTTCGATCCACGCCCATCGACATCGCGCCGAGGATGGTCGCCCCGGAGCGGCTGACCCCCGGTATCATGGCCAGGCACTGGACGAGGCCGATGCCGATCGAATGGCCGAAGGTGACGTTGGCCACTCCGCCCTTGTCGGTCGGTTTCGAAAGCCGCTCGATGACGAGGATGGCGATGCCGCCGATGATCAGGGCCCAGGCGACGACGATCGCGTTTCCGAGCAGCAGCTCGATGCTGTCGCCGAAAGCAAGGCCGAGCACGACCGCCGGCACGAAGGCGACGGTGATGTTGCGAACGAACGCCCATGCCGTCGGGGAGCCTTCGAACATGCCTTTGACCACGTCGACGAAGGTCCGCCAGTAGAGGACGACGACGGCGAGGATCGCGCCCGGCTGGATGGCGATGTTGAACACCGCCCACTCGTCCGCCTTGAAACCCAGCAATTCGGTCGCGAGGATCAGGTGGCCGGTAGAGGAGACCGGGAGATATTCGGTGACGCCCTCGACGATGCCGAGGATGATGACCAGCAGGAGTATCGGCACCTTGGTTTCGCGCCTGTCAGACGGGCTGCTGGGCGGTCTTGACGCCCCATCGGCCGCCGGGACGGAAGCGCAGCAGCCATTCCGGCGCCACGGATCCGAGCGCAGCCGGCTCGTCGATCCCGAACGCTTCGAGGCCCTTCGAACGCTTGGCCGGTAGATTGTCCCTCTGGAGCATCTTCCACTGGTCGCGGGTCAGCGGCGCGCCAGGCAGGAAGCCGAACCAGGACAGAAAGGAGGACGCGAAATTGGGCAGGTCCAGAAGATCGGGCTCGCGGCCGGCGGCGCGCGCGCAAACCGAGTAGATATCCTCCATGGTCATCACCTGTGGCCCGCCGATCTCATAAGTCTGGCCGCCGTGCTTGCGCGGATCGAGCGCGGCGAGCGCGATCGCCTTGGCGAGGTCCTTGACATAGACCGGCTGGAACCGCCGCTCGGCGGCGATGACCGGGAGCACTGGCAGCCGGGACAAAGCGGCCAGCCGGTTGGTGAGGCCGTCTTCCGGGCCGAAGACGATCGACGGGCGGATGATGGTCGCGCGCGAAAAGGCCTGGCGAACGGCATTCTCGCCCTCGCCTTTGGTGCGGCCGTAGCCCGAATCCGACTGCGGATCGGCGCCGATCGCCGAGATATGGACGAGGGCGCTTGCGCCGGCGTCGCGAGCGGCCTCTGCGACGTTGCGCGCGCCGTCGACGTGGATGGCTTGAAAGGCGCCCTTGAGGATGCCGACCAGGTTGATCACGGCGAACGAACCGGTCACCGCCTCGCGCACCGATTCGGGATCGGTGACATCGGCCTTGACCGCGCCCCACTGGCCGACCCCGGCCAGCGGCTGCAGGAAATAGGCAGAGCGCGGGTTTCGGCAGGCGACGCGAACCCGGACGTCATGCTTGAACAGCTGCTCGCAGACGTAGCGGCCGACGAACCCGCCGCCGCCGAAGACCGTCACGATGCGATTGTCGGGCGTGATCATGGCCCGCACCTAGCCCCCGCCGCCAGCCCGGACAAGCCGGTCGGAGACCTCCGCGGAAAGCGCGTTCGCACTCGGTTGACAAGGCGCCCGGGCGCCTCCACATGGCGCGCCCTACCACCCACAGACGATCCCGTGCCCAGGTGGCGGAATTGGTAGACGCACCAGCTTCAGGTGCTGGCGCTCGCAAGGGCGTGGAGGTTCGAGTCCTCTCCTGGGCACCACCCAAAATCTGGCGGAATCCGGCCAATCCGGTCGCTGGATGCGCCGAAGCGCCGGACTGAAAGCAATTTCCCGCTTTCCCCGGAACGCCACCTGTGACACAGGCGGCGACCGCGAACGGGCCGGCTAATGCGCCGCGGGCGCATGGGCAGACTAGGGGGCTCTGAAGTGGATCTGGCGGCGTTCGACCTGTTCGACCTGATCCTGTTCATCGGCGCCGGCTTCGTTGCGCAGCTGATCGACGGCGCGCTCGGCATGGCCTTCGGGGTGATCTCCACCACGATCCTCATCAGCCTTGGAGTCCCGCCGGCCGCGGCATCCGCCGGGGTTCATACGGTGGAGACCGCGACCACAGCCGTTTCCGCGGTCAGCCACGTCGCCCACCGCAACGTCCAGTGGAAGCTGTTCCTTCGGCTCGCGGTGCCAGGGATCATCGGCGGGATCATTGGCGCCTATGTGCTGTCCAACATCCACGCCGAGACGGTAAAGCCCTTCATCCTCGCCTATCTCGCCGGAATCGGAATCTTCCTCGTCTGGCGAGGCACAGGCCATCCGCCACACGTGAAGCCGGCACGCGTGGTCGAGCCGCTCGGCCTCGCCGGCGGCTTCCTCGACGCGGCCGGCGGCGGAGGCTGGGGCCCGATCGTCACCGGCAACCTTTTGATCCAGGGATCCGACCCGAGGCGCACGATCGGCACCGTCAACACCGTCGAGTTCTTTCTCACGGCCTCGATTTCCGCGACCTTCGTCGCCGCTCTCGGCTGGCAGGCGTTCACCGTCGCCACCGTCGGCCTGCTGATCGGCGGAGTCGCCGCGGCACCGCTCGGCGCCTTCGTGGCGCGAAAGGCGCAGCCGCGCCTGCTCCTGACGCTCGTCGGGACCGTTCTGACCCTGACCAGCGCTTACGGGATCTACCGGGCGCTCTTCTAAAAGGGGAAGTAATAGAGGATGGCGACGATCGCCGCCGCCCAGGTGATGAGGTTGAGCGGCAGGCCCACCTTCAGGAACTCGACGTAGCTGTACCCGCCCATCTGATAGACGATGGCGTTGGTCTGGTAGCCGAACGGAGTCGCGAAGGCCGCGCTGCCCGCGATCATGATCGCGACGATGAACGGGCGCGGGCTGACCGCGAAGGCTTCGCCCATCGACACGGCGATCGGCGTGAACAGCACCGCCACCGTCGCGTTGGAGAGGATTTCCGTCGCAATTAGCGTCGCCCCGTACAGGATGATGAGGGCGAGAAGGGGACTCATGCCTTCCATTGAGCCGAGCAATGCCTGGGTGGCGGCGCTTGCCAGTCCCGTCTCGTCGAGCGCGATCCCGAGCACGATCATCCCAGCGATAAGCATCAGCACTTCGGGCCTCAAGCCCTGATAGGCTTCATCCGCGGTGATGACTCGCAGCAGGATGAGGAGGACAGCTCCAGCGAACGCGCAAGCGGCGATCGGAGCGATGTTCAGTGCGGCCGCCGCGACGACGAGAATAAAGATGGCCGAGGACGCTACGGCACGCCATGGCTTTAGATCGACCTTCTTCGCGAACGGCTCCACATGTCCGACGATACCTCCCGCAAGGCCGGGCGCCCGAAAATCCTCTGAAGCCCGCGCGGCTTCGTGGACGCCTGCAACCTCCGCTGCCTCATTGTGACGAATTAGCCGGCCGCTGAACAACAGCAGATAAAGCCCGCCCGAAATCGCCACAGCCAGGCCGACGGGCGTGATCTCGAAGATTCCGAACCGTGGCTGGCCGGCGGCCATCGCCATGTCGTTGACGAGCAGGTTGGTGGACGTGCCGATGAGGGTCATGCAGCCGCCGAGCACCGCCGCGTAGGACAGCGGCATGAGGTAGCGTTTGGGGGAGCGCTTGAGCGAGCGCGCGACGTCGCGCACGACCGGGGCTGTGAGGACGACGATCGGCGTGTTGTTGAGGAAGGCAGACGCGCTACCTGCGAGCCCGATTATCACCCACAGCCCGGCGGTGCCGATCTTCCGGCACAAGGCCACCGTTTTCTGGATCGCGCTGTCGAGCAGGCCAGACAGCTCCATCGCGTAGGCGATGACGAACAACGAGGCGAGCGCGAGGATCGCGGGGCTTGCGAACGCCGCCTGCACTTCGACCGGCCGCACCACCCCCGTTATGAGGAGAAAGGCCGCGCCGGTGAGCGCAACGACGTCCGAGCGGATCTTGTCCCAGATGAGCGCCGCGACGACCGCTGCGAGGACGAGCAGGGTGAGCACCTGGTCAAAGGTCATCTGTGTCCTGCTGCTCCTTCCCGCGCCGAGACCTAGACCGTCACTCCAAGGTCGCACAACGGCTGTTCCATGTTATGGGTTAGACAATGCCTGGCCTATCCCGATTCCGTTCGCTCGGTCTGCCGCTGCTTTGCGCCGTCTTGGCGCTTTGCGCCTGTG
>JBKHXB010000031.1:20631-24034 GCA_046566245.1 Alphaproteobacteria bacterium
TGTGACACGGAAACCGAACCGACGGCCCAGAATGACGGGGGGCCGGCGCTCAACCTGCCGGTTCCGGCGCCGGATCCGCCACTCGATCGCGTGGCACTGCTCGCGGCAGTGGCGGAAGCTGCAAGCGCTTCGGCGGCCGGCCAGCCGGTGCCGCAAGCACTCCGCAACCTCGATGGCCGCGAATTCGAGCTCAGGATCCGGTTTGGCTGCAGCGGTCCTTCGGCAAAACTCGCCGGCCAGCCGCTGGCCTGGACCTATGAGGCCGGCACCCGCCGCATTCGAGTTCGCGCCGCGCCGACAATTGACAAGGATGAACCGCTCCCGGAGCGGATCGCCGGCGACCAGTTCGAGTCCGTCGAAGGCTTCTGGATCCCGCGGCCCTGGCTGCTGCAACCGGTCTGCCCGGCGGCCGCCGCGGTGGTCCGGCAGCCCGATGAGGAGGCCGGAGACAAAGCGAAAGCCGGGGCCGAAGAAGAAGGCGGCAGCCTTGGATCCGACGAGCCGGTAGCGGCAGCGCCGCGTATCGGTATCGCGCAATTCTTCACGACTTCCGACTCGCGCACGCGCCGCCGCGACAACAGGCCTTATGAGGCAGCCAGGACGCTTGCCGAGGACGCTCCGATCCCCGCCCGGGGTTTCGACCTAGTCCTGTCGGGCCGGTTGCGGGCAATTCCTGGCCGCGGCGTCATCGAATGCATCGCGAAGGGGCCTGACAGCCCGCCGGAGTGCATCGTCTCCGCCCGGTTCCAGCGCGTCTGGATCGAGGAGGCGGGCAGCGGCGACGTCTATGCCGAATGGGGCGGCGGCTGATGGCGCTTTACGGCCTCGACGACCTTGAACCGGCGATCAGCGCGGGCGCTTGGGCGGCGCCTTCCGCCGACCTGGTCGGTGACGTCAGGCTTGGACCTCGATCGAGCGTGTGGTTCGGGGCCGTCGTTCGCGCCGACAACACGCCCATCCTCATCGGCGAGGGAAGCAATCTGCAGGACGGCTCCGTCGGCCATTCCGATCCAGGCGCGCCGCTGACGATCGGAGCGCGCGTCACGATCGGGCACCAGGCGATCGTTCACGGCTGCACGGTCGCCGACGACTGCCTCGTCGGGATGGGCGCGCGAATCCTCAACGGCGCCGTGCTCGGCCCCGGCTGCCTGGTCGGAGCCGGAGCGCTGATCACCGAGGGCAAGCACTTCGAGGAGGGCGGCCTGATCGTCGGCGTTCCGGCGCGGCTGGTGCGTTCCCTGACGGACGAAGAGAAGGCCGCGATCCGCCTTTCCGCGGCCCATTATGCGGAAAAAGCGGCGCGCTACGCAGTCTCACTGCGGCGCGTCTAGACCTTCGCCCCGGCGGCGCTAAAGCTGCCGCCGCTCTCATGTGGAAACTGTTTCAATTTCCCCTCTGCCCGTTCTCGCGCAAGGTCCGGCTGGTCCTGGCGGAAAAGGGCATCGCGCACGAGCTGGTTCGTGAGAATCCGTGGGAAAAACGCGACGAGTTCATGGACATGAACCCGGCCGGCGAAACCCCGGTCCTGGTCGACGCGGACGCTGGGATCACCCTGATCGGAAGCCAGCCGATCGTTGAATATCTCGACGAGACTGTCGACCGGATGCCGATGATCCACGGCAATTCGGCCTTGCGCGCGGAAATCCGCCGGCTCGCGATGTGGTTCGACGAAAAGCTTTACCGCGAAGTCGTCGAGCCGTTGATGCACGAGCGGATGCGAAAGCGCCTCGTCAGCCGCGAATCCCCCGACACGCGCGTCCTTCGCGAGGCGATGCGTGTCGCAAACGGCCATCTCGATTATGTCGACTATCTGCTCGACCATCGCCGCTGGCTCGCCGGCCCGGGTCTCAGCCTCGCCGACTTCACGGCCGCGGCGCACCTGTCGGTCATCGACTATCTGGGGGCACTCGACTGGCGCGGGCACCAGCAGACCAAGGACTGGTACGCGGTGATGAAGTCGCGGCCGAGCTTCCGCCCGCTGCTTGGCGAGCGGATGGAGGTGATTGTCCCGCCCGCGCATTACGACAAGGTTGATTTCTAGAAAGGGAGGCAAGCAAAGGCGATGAGCAGCGCGCCGGTCGAGAGAGCCCGCGAGCTCGCCAGCGAAAGCCGCTTCCTGACCCTGTGCAGGATCGGCTTCGTCGGCCGCGGCCTGCTCTACATCCTGATCGGCGTTCTGGTCCTCCAGACCGGCAGGACGGAGGATCTGACCGGCGCGCTCGAATATCTCGGCAGGGGAACCGGTCAGCTGCTGCTGATGGCGATTTCTGCCGGGATGGCGGCTTACGCGCTCTGGCGGCTGGCCGACGCGGCCTTCGGGATGGAAAATCCCGGCCCGAACGGAAAAGCGCTTCGTAAGCGCGCCGCCGCCGGATTCATCGGTCTCATCTACCTTTACCTGTCCTACAAGGGCTTCCGGATCCTGCTCGCCGGGCGCTCCGGGGACATGAGCGCGCAGGAGCAGGCGGACATGGTGCTCGACCTTCCGGGCGGGGCGATCGTGCTCGGCATCGCGGCGCTGATCCTGATCGGCGCGGGGCTCAACCAGCTTCGCAAGGCCGCGAAATGCTCATTCCTCCAACGGCTCGACAGCCGCGCGGAACGTCCAATCGCGAAGTGGCTCGGACGCACCGGTTATGCGGCGCGCGGAGTCATCTTCATCGTCGCCGGAATCCTGGTCGGCCGCTCGGCCATCGACGAACAGTCGAACGAGGCGGGAGGGATGGAGCAGGCGCTCGACCTGCTGTCGGGGCCGGTGCTCTGGGCGGTCGCGGGCGGCCTCGTCCTGTTCGGTTTCTACAGCATCCTTGAAGGCTTCTTCCGGCGCATCCACGAGCCTCCCGTGGACGAGATCAAGGAGGAGGTGCGGGAGACCGTCGGCCGCTGAAGCGTTGAGGCCGCGATATGGCGGACGAACTCCTGATCGCGGCCGAGGGGCATGACGAGGCGCTCGCTGCCGAGCGCAGGATCGAGCCGAGGAGCAACCTGCGAACCGCCTGGGAGGCGCTGTTCGAGGAAGCGCGCGGCTGCACGCGCTGCCACCTGTACAGATGCGCGACCCAGACCGTGTTCGGGGAAGGCCCGCTGGATGCCAAGATCATGTTCGTCGGAGAGCAGCCGGGTGACCAGGAGGACCTTGCCGGCCGGCCGTTCGTCGGCCCCGCCGGGCAATTGTTCGACGAGCTCTTGGAAAAGGCGGGAGTGGACCGCGCGCAGACCTACGTCACCAACGCGGTCAAGCATTTCAAGTTCGTCCAGCGCGGCAAGCGCCGAATCCACTCGAAGCCCGATGCCGGGGAAATCAGGGCATGCAACTGGTGGCTCGGGAACGAGCGCGAGCTGATACGCCCGCCGCTCACGGTGGCGCTTGGCGCGACCGCTGCCCGGGCGCTGGTCGGGAAGG
>JBKHXB010000032.1:0-23833 GCA_046566245.1 Alphaproteobacteria bacterium
CGGCATCATCGCGAATATCCGCTCGACTGGGTGCTGTCGCAGCTCAAGCGGTCGGGATTCCGCCCGATCGCCGCGCGCAAGGTACCGACGGGCTACAAGGCGGATTTCGTCAACAGCCAGCTCGACCTCGGCAGGCCGGGCCTCGAACGGCTCGCCGACAAGGCTCTAAGCCAGTCGCTGATCGCGCATGGCGAGGCGCTTCGAAGCCGGGCGCTTGCCTATATCGAACGCCACGGCCCGCTGCGGCATGGCTTCGCCTATGTGGTTGCCGCAGATCCGGTTTAGGTGGCGGCTTCGGCCTTAAACCGCCCGCAGCGCATTCTCGAAATCGGCGATCAAATCCTCGGGATCCTCGACGCCGATCGAAATCCGCACCAAATTGTCGGTGATGCCCAGCGCCGCCTTGCGCTCGTCGGGGACCGACAGGTGCGTCATCGCCGCCGGCGCGCTCGCCAGCGTTTCGGTGCCCCCGAGGCTGACCGCGAGATGCGCGATCTGGAGAGCGTCGAGGAAGGCGAACGCCTCCCTCTCGCCGCCCTTCAGATACAGCGAGAAGGTCGAGCCCGCGCCGGTGCAATGGCGGGCGTAGATGTCGGCCTGGCGCGAGCCTTCCTCGAGGAAACCGAGGTAGCCGACCGTTTCGACCTTGGGATGGTCGCGAAGGAAGGCGCAGACCTTCGCCGCATTGTCGCCGGCGCGCTGCATCCTCAGCTCCAGCGTCTCGAGGCTGCGCAGGAGCATCCAGGCCGTGTTCGGGTCGCAGATGCCGCCCATGACGTTGCGCATCATCCGCACCTTGTCGATCACCGAGCGCTTGCCGACGAGCGCGCCCGCGACGAGGTCGCTGTGCCCGCCTGCATATTTGGTCAGGCTGTAGACGGAGATGTCGGCGCCCTGGCGGAGCGGGTGCGCCCACAGCGGCCCCAGGAACGTGTTGTCGATGGCGATGGGCGGAAGTTCCGCCTCGCCGCCGAACGCCGACTTGCGCGCCGCGGCGACGGCCTCGACATCGACCAGGGCGTTGGTCGGGTTGGCCGGGCTTTCGAGATAGATGAGCGCGACGCGCCCTCCATTCGTGGCCTTGGCCTTGGCGCGGGCCATGACCTCGTCCAGCTCCTCGCTCGTCGCTCCAGCCGGGAAGTCGACGTAGTGGATGCCGAACTGGGTGAGGATCTTGTTGATGATGGTTTCGGTGGCCGCATAGAGCGGGCCCGAATGGACGATAACGTCGCCGGGCCGGGCAAGGGCGAGCAGCAAGGTGGCGATCGCGGTCATCCCGCTCGAGAAGGTCAGCGCGGCCTCCGCGTCCTCCCAGACCGTCAGCCGGTCCTCCAGGATTTCCTGGTTCGGCCCATTGAAGCGCGAATAGACAAGGCCCTCGGCGGTGCCTCCGCCGGGCCTCTTGCCGGTGATCCCCTCGAAGAAGCGCTTGCCGTCGGCCGCCTTCTCGAAAACGAAGGTCGAGGTGAGGAAGATCGGCGGCTTCAATGACCCTTCGCTGAGCGCGGGGTCGAAGCCGTAGCCCATCATCAGCGTTGCGGGCTTGAGCTTGTGGTTGCCGATCTTGGTGGGCGACGGCTTGGGGCGCCGGTGCGCGCTCTCTGGATTCTCTGCCATGCGCGCCCCCTAGCCGAAGAAGGGCCTGATCAGCCAGACGACAGCCACCATCAGCGGGACTCCGGCGAGGTCGAGCAGGAACCCGGCCTTGAGCATCTTGGGCAAGGCGATGTGGCCCGTCGCCCAGGCAATCGCGTTGGGGCCGGTGCCGGAGGGAAGCATGAAGCCCCAGCTCGCCGCCCAGGCAGCGGGGAGCGCCAAGAGGATGGGGTCGGCGCCGGTCGCCGCGATTACCCCTGCGACGACCGGAATGACGGCGCTGGCCGCCGCGACGTTGGACGCGAACTCGGTGATGACGACGACGATCGCCACAAGCACGAGCACGACGAGAAGCGGGTGGACGGCCTCGAGCGGGCCGAGCACCACGCCCAGCCAGTCGCCGAGCCCGGACTCGCCGATCCCCGCGGCCAGCGCGAGCCCGCCGCCGAACATCATGATCACGCCCCAGGGCGCGCGGTTGGCCTCGTCCCAATTGAGGATCGCGCGGCCGGTGCCGTCCGGGATCAGGAACAAAGTGAGGGCCGCCGCGATCGCGATGGTGCCGTCGGTCAGCGAGTCCCTCGGCAGGTAGGGAGTCACGAACGGCAGAGCGACCCAGGCCGCGACGACTGCGGCGATCAGCGGCACGAGCCTTTTTTCGGCGAGGCTCCAGGGGCCCGCGCTGCCGATCCCGGCGAGCGCCTTCTCGGCGACGAAATCGCTCAGGCGAACGCGCTGCACTTTCATCAGGATCAGCCAACACAGCGGGATCGCAACCACGACCAGCGGCAGGCCGTAGATCGCCCAGGTGAGGAAATCGATCCTGAGGCCCGTGGAGCGCTCAATAATCCCGGCGGCGATGGCATTGGTCGGCGATCCGACCAGGGTGCCCAGCCCGCCGATCGAGGCGGCGAAGGCGATGCCCATCGCAAGCGCGCCCGCAAAGCCCTCGGTATGTTTCTCGGGAATTTGCGCCGCGTGGAGGAGCGCGACCGCGATCGGGATCATGATCAGCGTCGTCGCCGTGTTGGAGACGATGAGGCTGATCAGAGCCGTCGCGGTCATGAAGGCCAGCAGCATCGGCCCGGGGCTCGTCCCTCCGCGCTTGACGATCGCGAGCGCGAGGCGCCGGTGAAGGCCGGTCCGCTCGATCGCGAGCGCGATGATCGCCCCTCCGAGCACCAGGAACAGGATCGGCGAATAATAGGATGCGGCGGTGTCCGTCGCGGTCATGATCCCGAACATCGGGAAGGCGAGGAAGGGGATCAGCGCCGCGGCCGTCAGCGGCAGGGCCTGGCTCATCCACCAGGTGGCCATCAGCACGACGATGGCGCAGGTCCGCCACGCCGGGACCGGCATGCCGGCCGGAGCAGGCAGAAGCACCATGATCACGAAGGCGGCAAGCCCGCCCCAAAGCCCCCATCGCGCGGCCATCAATTCCCCTCTCGGGGGCGGTGATGCCAGAGCGGAAAGGCGGGTGCCAGCGCGAAGCTCACCGCGCCGGCGCCGAGAGGATCAGAAGCCGGGGACCTGCGCGAACAGGCTCAGCACGCCCGTCCCGACGGCTGTGAAGGCGCCGATGGCGGCGACTGAAATCAGCGAAGCGATGGCTGCGAACTCGACCGAGGTTGCGCCGCGGCTGTCCCTGAAAAGCGTACGGATCCTCAACATTCGAACTGCCCCTGCGAATCGTCGTTGGATGCGACGTAAGGCAGACCGCTTCCCCGACGCTATGGGCGAATTCGGGCTGTCCCGTTCCGGGTCAGCCTTCGAAGCGAATCGAATCGGCGATTCCGATCAGGCTGATCTGACGGCCGTAATCGGGTTCACCGCGGTGCGACGAGCGGCGGTAGCTGTAGAAGCGGTCTTCGTCGGCGTAGGTGTCGAGCTGGATCGTCTCGACCTCCTCGACCCCGGCGGCAAGCAGCCGGTGCCGAACGTAGCCAGGAAGATCGAAATGCGGGCGCCCGGACGCGCGGTCGAAGAAGCGGGCGTTGGTTTCCTCTTCCGCGAGGAAGCGGTCGCGGAAGGCTTCGTCCACTTCATAGCTCGCCTGGGCGATGCACGGGCCGACGGCGGCCGCGATCCGGTCACGGCGGGCCCCGAGGCGCTCCATTAGCTCGATGGCCGAATCGGTCACCCCGCCGAGCGCCCCGCGCCAGCCGGCGTGGGCTGCGCCGACGACGCCTGCCTCAAGGTCGGCGAGGAGCACTGGCGCGCAATCGGCCGTCAGCACTCCGAGCAGCACGCCAGGCCGGTCGGTCGCCATGGCGTCGGCGTTGGGCCGCTCGT
The DNA here is from genome assembly GCA_046566245.1 of Alphaproteobacteria bacterium. Taxonomy (GTDB): domain Bacteria; phylum Pseudomonadota; class Alphaproteobacteria; order Sphingomonadales; family Sphingomonadaceae; genus Sphingomicrobium. The sequence continues at coordinate 3,889 of JBKHXB010000032.1, forward strand.
CGTGTGGCCAGGGCTCGATGACGCGGACCGCATCTGCCGAATGCACCTGATGGACTGTGGCGAGCGCGGCTCCCGGAAGGATGGCGTCGATTGCACGGTGACGGTTTTCGGCGATCGCGTTGCGATCGTCGCCGCTTCCCGTCCCGACATTGAGGCCTGCAAGAATGCCGGTGGAAACCCCGCCGCGCCGGCCGAGGAAGCCGTGCGGAAGCGCGCCGAAGCAGCCGGCGCGGATCACTTCGACCCCGCTCAAAGCGAGAGCCTCATGATCCTGTCGTCATCCTCGTGGCTGCCCACCTTGAACACGAACTTGCCGACCTCCTCGAACCCGTAGCGCTCATAGAAGCGGCGTGCCCGGTGATTGTCCACAAAGACGCTGAGATGCAGGTGGGTGGCGCCGCGCCGGCGCGCTTCGGCGATGGTCCAGTCCATCAGCGCCCGGCCGATACCGCGGCCGAGGCAGCGTTCGCTAACGTAGAGCTGGTAGAGCTCGAGCGTCCTTTCCGGCGCGGGACCGGGCAGGACGTTGGGGCCGAGCTTGGAATAGCTGAGCAGCGCCCCCGCCTGATCCTCGGCCAGCCGGAAAGCGAAGTCCGGACTGGCAAGTTCGGCCTCGAACGCGTCGGCATCCATCGTGCACAGGAAATCCGCAAGGTCCTTCTGTGCATACAGATGGCCGAAGGTGGCGGCGAAGCTGTCACAAAAGAGGTCGCTGAGCAGCGGACCGTCGCCCGGCCGCCCGTTGCGAAAGACGATGCTCATTCGAAACCGGCCGGCGTGGGCCAGCCCGGGCCATGAAGCGCCATCACCTTGAACAGGCGCCCCATCTGCTCCGGCTCGCACAGCCGGGCCACCGCCCGGTCGATTTCGGCCTTTCGCTCGGGGTGGGCGGAAGCGAGCGCCTTTGCCCTTGCCGCGATTCCGAGCCGATGCAGCCATTGGCCCTGCGTTATTACAGGCGTGATCCGTGCCCCGGCGTCTCGGGCGGCTCTTCCGAGCGCTTCGAAATCGACGTGGGCGGTCAGATCCTGTTCCCCGGGGTTTGCAAGCACCGCAGCGAAACGGTGGCGGCGAACGGCCTGGAGCGTGTCGCCGGGCGCGCTTTTCGAATGGCCATAATCGACGACGAGGGCGACTCCGCCAAGCTCTGCCAGCCGCTTGCCAAGCTCGGCCACTGCTCGCTCTCGCGCTGGCGAATCCTCGACGATCTCCCCGTCGCGATCGAACGCCAGGCCTCCGGCCGCGATGGTCACGCGGCGCTCGGCTCCGGCCACGAACTGCCGGACCGGAAGCGCATCGAAGAATTCGTTGGCGACAACGAGCAGGGGTGACTGCGGAAGGTCTGACAGGCCTTCATGCCAGCGTGCGCCGGGAACCGCTTTGGCCTGCGCTTCGCGGAGCGCCGGGCTGGTCTCGACAAAATGCACGGGCGGATCGAGCCCGGCCGAGCGGATCACCCGAAGCGCGTCGGCCGCCAGGGTACCGCGGCCGGGCCCGAGCTCGACATAGGCGGCGCCATCGGGCTTGCCCGCCCGCGCCCAGGCATCGGCGAGACAGGCCCCGACAAGCTCCCCGAACATCTGGCTGATCTCCGGCGCTGTCGTGAAGTCGCCCTGCGCGCCCAGCGGATCGCGGGTCGCGTAGTAATAAGCGTTGCAGGCTTCCATATAGGCTTCGACGCTGACCGGGCCCTCGGCCTTGATCCGCTCACACAAGGCCCGCTCCAGCGGCGTCAAGAAACGCTCGCGGACCCTAGCGTCGGTTCGACCCGGACCCGTCGCTTCTTGGCAGTCAGCATCAGATAGGCCCCGCCGAGGATCAGCGGCAGCGACAGCCATTGGCCCATGTGCAGGCCCGTCGCGTTGGCGAATCCGACCAGCTGCGCGTCCGGCTCCCGGACGAACTCCACCATGAAGCGGAACAGCCCGTACAAGAAGCCAAAGGCGCCGACGAGCTTGCCGGGCTCGTATCGCGCATTCGTCTTCCAGAACATCCACCACAGGATAGCGAAGAGGACGAGGCCTTCGAGGAACGCTTCGTACAGTTGGCTGGGATGACGCGGCGGGCCGAGGACAGGAAGGCCGGCCACGACCTCGGGGAAGCGGACCGCCCAGGGCACGGTTGTCGGTGCGCCCCACAGCTCGTGGTTCACGAAATTGGCGAGCCGACCGAGGAAGAGGCCGATCGGCGCGACGCAGGCCACGTAGTCGTGGACCCGGAGCGCGGAGAGCTTGTTCTTCCAGGAGAGGTAGAAGATCGCCAGCACGACGCCGAGCAGGCCGCCGTGGAACGACATGCCGCCGTCCCACAATTTCAAGATGTCGAGCGGGTGCTGGAGGTAGTAGCCGAGGTTGTAGAAGAGCACGTAGCCGAGGCGGCCGCCGAGGATGACCCCGAGAGCCGCGTAGAAGACCAGGTCGTCGGCGTGGCGGCGGGCCATGGGAGCGCCGGGCTGCTTCAGGAGCTTGAGCATGTACCAATAGCCGATGAAGATTCCGGCCAGGTAGGCGAGGCTGTACCAGCGCAGCTCAAAGAAGCCGAGGTCGAGCGCCACTGGCGACAGGCCGAGGTCTTCCCAGACAATGAAGCTGCTCGTCGAATTGCCAGTCAAGCTCTTCCCCTTTCGGTATCGGGCCTCATAAGGTGCGAAGCGACAAAGGCAAACGAAGGGAACCAGCCAAGGATGCCGAGCGAGCTCGATCGAAAATACGACGAGACGCTCGCGGCCATCACCGGTCCCGGCGGGCGGCTGATCCTGGACAAGGACGGCGAAGGCAGGACGGTCGTCGCCAACTTCCCGCCGACGATCCCGTCGCTTTTTCGCACTTTCTGCGCCCTCAACGGGGCGGTCGAGGCGCTGGTTGCGGGAAAGGAGAGATTCACGTTCGCCGACCTCGACAGCTGGTCAGAGAAGCTCGCGGTCGGCCTAGCACTGCGGGGAATCGCAAAGGGCGACCGGGTCGCCATCGCGATGCGCAACTGCCCGGCGTGGATCGTCGCCTACATGGCCATACTGAAGGCGGGCGGGGTCGCGACGTTGCTCAACGGCTGGTGGCAGACGGACGAGATGGCACATGCGCTCGCGCTTAGCGAGCCGAGCCTGATCATCGCCGACGCCCAGCGCTCGGCCCGGATCGGCGCGGCGGACGCGGGAATCGAGACAGTGACTCTCGACGTGGAAAAGCCGCTCGAGCAAGCGATCGCCCCGTTGCTCACCGCGGGAGACGCATCGCTGCCCGAGGTCGGGCCGGAGGACGACGCCACCATCCTGTTCACATCTGGCTCGACGGGCGAATCGAAGGGGGCGCTCTCCACCCACCGCGCGGTGACGACCGGCGTATACGCCTATGCGACGGGGCTCATGGTCCTGAAGACGATCCTGGAGGGGGAGGGCCGTCCGCCGCCCCCGCCCCGGACACTGCTGAGCGTGCCGCTGTTCCACGTCACGGGCGAGGTGCCGGTGATGCTCAACAGCTTCGTGATCGGCCGCGGCATGGTGCTGATGCCCAAATGGGACGCGCTCGAGGCATTCCGGCTGATCGAGAAGGAAAAGGTCACCTATTTCGTCGGGGTCCCGACGATGAGTCTTGAGCTCATGACCCATCCCGACCGCGACAAGTACGACCTGTCCTCGCTGACCGACATCGCGGCCGGCGGAGCGCCCAGGCCAGTCGCGCATGTCGAACGGCTGCAGCAGACGTTCCGGACAGCCAAGCCTGCGCTCGGCTACGGCCTGACCGAGACCAACGCCGTCGGCTGCGTCAACTTCTGGTCCAACTATGCGGAAAAGCCGGGTTCGACCGGGCGGCCGCAAGCGCCCTTCGTCGAGCTGGCGATCCTGGGCGAGGGCGACACTCACCTGCCGCCCGGCGAACGGGGCGAGATCGCGATCCGCTCGGCCGCCAACTTCAGAGGCTATTGGCGCGACGAGCAGGCGACGCGCGCCGCGTTTACCGCCGACGGTTACGTCCGAACCGGCGACGTCGGCTATCTCGACGAAGACGGCTATCTGTTCATCGTCGACCGAAAGAAGGACATCATCATCCGCGGCGGCGAGAATATCGCGGCCGCCGAAGTGGAGGCCGCCTGCTACGCGCATCCCAAGGTGGCTGAAGCAGCGGTCTTCGCGGCTCCCGACGAGCGGCTTGGAGAAGTGCCGGTCGCAGTGATCCACGCCCCCGGCGGCCTCGACGAGGCGGAGCTCCGCGCCTTTCTGGAGAGCCGGATTTCGGCCTTTAAAGTGCCTGAACGCTTTTACTTCCTGGCCGAACCATTGCCGCGTCTCGGCACTGGCAAGATCGACCGGCTGGAGCTGAAAGCGAAATACGCGCGATGAGCGCTGCCATAGAGGGGCACCCGCAGGTCGAGCATGGCCGGATCGGTGTGCTGCTCATCAATCTAGGCACGCCCGACGCGCCGGAGCCAGGCGCGGTGCGCCGCTATCTCGCCGAGTTCCTGTCCGACCCGCGGGTGGTCGAAATCCCGCGTTGGCTGTGGCGGCCGATCCTCCACGGGGTCATCCTTCGGACCCGCCCTGCCAAGTCGGCGCATGCCTATCGCCAGGTCTGGACGAACGATGGTTCCCCGCTCGCGGTAATCACGCGCCGGCAGACGAAAGCGCTTCAGGAACGGCTTGGCGACGGGGTGCGGGTGGAGTTCGCGATGCGCTACGGCAACCCCGGGATCGCCGCGACCGTCGAACGGATGATCGGGCAGGGATGCGACCGGATCCTCGCCGCGCCGCTCTATCCTCAATATTGCGCCGCCACCACGGCGACGGCGCTGGACGCCGTGTACGCAGCGCTAGCTTCGGTCCGCCGGCAGCCCGCGCTTCGAACCCTCCCGCCCTATTATGATGACCCGCTCTACATCGACGCAATGAAGGAAAGCATCGAGCGCCAGCTCGAAGCGCTCGACTTCGAGCCGCAGCGGCTGCTCCTGAGTTTCCACGGAATGCCGCAGCGGACTCTGGAGCTGGGCGACCCGTACCACTGCCATTGCCGCAAGACCGCACGGCTGCTCGGCGAACGGCTGGCGATCCCCACGGACGTCGCATTCCAGTCCCGGTTCGGTCGCGCGAAATGGCTTGAGCCGGCGACGGAACACATGCTCGTTCGCTACCCTGGCGAGGGGGTCACCCGGCTCGCCGTCGTGGCGCCCGGCTTTTCCGCGGACTGCGTCGAAACGCTCGAGGAATTGTCGATTCGCGGCCGCGACACGTTCCTCAAGGCCGGCGGCGAGCGGTTCGAGAGGCTCGATTGCCTCAATGATTCGCCCGAGGGAATGGCGATGCTGGAGGCGCTTGTCCTTCGCGAACTTGCAGGCTGGCTCGAGCCAACCTAAGCCGCGCCCCTCGTCAGGAAACAGGAGGATGAACATGGCCCGGGTGGCGATCGTCACTGGAGGAACGCGCGGAATTGGAGAGGCGATCAGCATCGCGCTCAAGGACATGGGAATGACGGTCGCGGCGAATTACGCCGGGAATGACGAGCGGGCGAAGGCCTTTACCGAGCGCACCGGGATCAAGGCCTACAAGTGGGACGTCTCCGATTTCGAGGCTTGCCAGGAAGGCGTCCGCCAGGTCGAGCAGGAGCTTGGGCCCGTCGACGTCCTCGTCAACAATGCCGGGATCACCCGCGACGCCACGATGCGCAAGATGGACCATGCCAAGTGGCAGGAGGTGATCGACACCAACCTCGGCGGCTGCTTCAACATGGCCAAGGCGGTCTTCGAGGGCATGACCAGCCGCGGTTACGGGCGGATCGTCAATATCGGCTCGATCAATGGCCAGGCTGGCCAATACGGGCAGGTGAATTATGCGGCCGCCAAATCCGGCATCCACGGCTTCACCAAGGCGCTCGCGCAGGAAGGCGCGCGCTTCGGGGTCACCGTGAACGCGGTCGCTCCGGGCTACATCGATACCGACATGGTCGCCGCGGTCCCCGAGGACGTGCTGCAGAAGATCGTCGCGCGGATTCCGGTGGGGCGCCTTGGCCGGGCGGACGAGATCGCTCGCGGGGTTGCTTTCCTGGTGGATGAAAACGGGGGTTTCATCACTGGCTCGACCCTGTCGATCAACGGCGGCCAGCACATGTATTGATGGGCGCGGCGGAGCCCTATGCGCTGCCGGTGAAGCGCTCGGTCACCATCGCCGGGCATGAAACGTCGATCGCGCTCGAGCCGGTTTTCTGGAAGGCGCTGGAAGCCGCTGCGGCCGAGCGCAAGCTCCCGCTGAACGCGCTCATCGCGCAAATCGACGCATCGCGGCTGGAACGCTCCCCGCCCGCCAACTTGGCGTCAGCGATACGCCAGTGGCTTCTCGCCAAGGCGCTGCTGGGCCGCGGCGCGAACGGCCGCGGAGAATAGGGGCGCCGCGTCCGGCGCCTGGGCCAGGAACAGCGCCGGCTCGATCAGCTCCAGCTCGATGACCTGGAAGGCGCCGTCATTGCCGGCAACCACGTCGACCCGGGCATAGGTCGCAGGCGCCGGCGCTGCGGCAAGGGCCGCAAGCGCGACCACGAGCGCTCCGGGCGGCGGGTCGCAGCGCTCGATGACCCCGCCATATTCGGGCTGGACCCGGAACTCGCCAGGGACCGGGACCTTGCTGACGGCGTGGCTGAAGGCGCCCGCGAAGAAGATCAGCGAATATTCGCCGGTGGTCGTGATTGAGCCGATCCAGGGCTGGGCGAGCATCCGGCGGCCGCGCACGGCTTCAGGGAAATCATCGTCGGGTCGAAGGCGGAAAGTGCCGTATGCGCTCGCGGAGACGGGCGGCTTCACGACGATGTCGTCGCAGCGGAAGAAGTCACGGGCGCAGGCGAGGCCAGCCTCGTCCAACGTCTCGACGAGGAGCGTCGGGACGGTCGGAACGCCGACGGAACCCAGCTCGGCGAGATAGGACTTGTCGCTGTTCCACCTGAGCAGCGGGATCGGGTTTTCGACCGGCGTGCCTTGCCTCTCGAACGTGTCGAGCAGCTCCAGCCAGCGCGCATAATCCTTGTGATAGCCCCAGGCGACCAGCGGAAGGACTAGGTCGAAGCCCTGGACGTCGCGGCTGCTTGTCCACTCCACCGGTTCGACTTCGGCACCGGCCGCAGCGAGCGCCTGCGCCTCGACGTCATAGGCCCAGCGCCACTCGACCGGGTAATCGGCTGCCGGAATGAGAACCGCGAGCTTCAAGGAATCATCGGGTGAGGAGGATCCGCGCCTGGCTCGCGATCTGCGCGAGCATCGACGCGCTGACTGAGCCCTCGTGGCGCGCCCTGTCGATCAGGTCGCGGAACTGCGCGAGGCGCGATTCCTGGCGCTCGACCCACTGGGCAACGGCGACCTCCGGGTCCTTGCCCCGGACCCGAGAGAGGAAGTCTATCCTGAGCTGCTCGAAGTCGCGAGCCAGCCCCGCGGTGAGCAGCCGTTCCCACTGGTCGGCCGGGGTGAAGCGCGCGAGCTGCTGCTGCGCCCAGTCGAGGCCGAGCGCTTCGCCGAGCTGCGTGTAGGCCTTGGTCAGCGACAGCTCGTCGAACTTGTTGCGCGCGGCGAGACCGGCCACCCCGAACACGCCGTCGAGCTCGTAGAGGCGGACGAGGCCGCGGACAATCTGCTCGCTCGCCCCGAGGGCGATGAGATGGTCGCGGCGCGCGGCCGCCTCGTTGCGGACCTCGGCGCGGATCAGCTTGGTCGCGGCAGCGGCGATCTTGCGCACGCCAGGCTCGAACAGCTTGCACAGGACAGCGACCCGGGTTTCGCCGCCGGCCGCGCGAAGGATGTCCGAAAGATGGGAATGGACGCTCCTCGCGGCGATCCCCAAGAGCTCCACCCGAACTTCTTCGGTCAGCTTTGCGCTCTCGATCTCGGCCCACAGCTTGTCGAGGTCGAGGAGACGTTCGGCGACCAGGAAGGCGACGACGACCTGGCCGAGCGAGGCGCCTTCCTCCTCGGTCATGTCGAGAGCGACGACCGGCCCAAGGCGATTGACGAGCCGGTTGGCGACGCGGGTGGCGATGATCTCGTTGCGCAACCGATGGGCCCGGATGGCCCCGGCATGGGCAGCGCGCATCGGCTTGGGAAACGATTCGAATAGCTCCGGCTCGAGCAATTTCTCCTTGGACAGCTGTAGCGCGTCCGCGGCGTCCTGAAGTGCGATCTTCGCCATCGACATCAGGACGGCGATTTCCGGACGGGTCAGGCCTCTGTTCTCCTGCCCCCGCCTGAGCAGGTCCTCGCTCGCCTCCAGCCCTTCGACCTTGCGGTCGATCCGGCCTGCGGATTCCAGCAGCTCGATGGCCCTCACGTGGCCGGGCAGGGCGGTCGTCCCCCCGCTTTCGGCAATCGACAAGGCGAGCGCCTGCAGCCGGTTGTCCTCGAGCACCATCTCGGCGACCTCGTCGGTCATCCGCGCGAGCAGGGCGTTGCGCCTGGCGAGACTGAGCCGTCCCTCCCGCATCTCGCGGTTAAGCGGGATCTTGATGTTCACTTCCTTGTCGGAGCAGTCGACGCCCGCGCTATTGTCGATGAAGTCGGTGTTGATCCGCCCCCCGTTCTCAGAAAACTCGATTCGCCCGAACTGGGTAATCGCAAGGTTTGCGCCCTCGCCAATCACGCGCGCCTGAAGCTGGTTGGCGTCGGCCCGGATTGCGTCGTTGGCGGGGTCCCCGACTTCGGAATCGAGCTGCGTCGAAGCCTTTACATAGGTGCCGATCCCGCCGAACCAGAGCAGGTCGACCGGCGCTTTGAGGATCGCGTTCATCAGCGTCGCCGGATCGACCGAAGGAAGGTCGATTCCAAGAGCCGCCCTGGCCTGCTTCGACAGCGGGATCGACTTTTCGGTCCGCGCGAAGACCCCGCCGCCGTCCGAGATCTTGCGTCGGTCGTAATCGTCCCAGGTAGAGCGCGGCAGCTCGAACAGGCGCTTCCGCTCCTTCCAGCTGACGGCCGGGTCAGGATTTGGGTCGATGAAGATGTGGCGATGGTCGAACGCGGCGATCAGCCGGATCGCCTTCGATAGCAGCATCCCGTTGCCGAAGACATCGCCCGACATGTCGCCAACCCCGACGACGGTGACGGGATCCTTCTGGATGTCGATGCCCATTTCCAGGAAATGGCGCTGGACGGAAATCCAGGCGCCGCGCGCCGTGATCCCCATCGCCTTGTGATCGTATCCGTTCGACCCACCGCTGGCGAAGGCATCGCCGAGCCAGAAGTTGCGTTCGAGCGCGATTCCGTTGGCAATGTCGGAAAAGGTCGCGGTGCCCTTGTCCGCCGCGACGACGAAATAGGGGTCGTCTCCGTCGCGGACGACGACCTCGTCCGGGTGTACGACCTTGTCGTCGACGATATTGTCGGTGACGGACAGCAGCGAGCGGATGAAGATACTGTAGCTCGCGGTGCCTTCGGCCAGCCAGGCATCCCGGTCGCCCGGCGGCGGGAGCATCTTCGCATAGAAGCCGCCCTTCGCCCCCGTTGGCACAATCACCGAGTTCTTGACCATCTGCGCCTTCATCAGGCCGAGGATCTCGGTCCGGAAATCGTCGCGCCGATCGGACCAGCGCAGGCCACCGCGGGCGATCGGGCCGCCGCGGAGGTGGATACCTTCGACGCGCGGCGAATAGACCCAGATCTCGCGCCACGGTACCGGCGCCGGGAGCCATGGGACCAGGCTGGAATCGAACTTGAAGGCCAGGGCTTCCTCGGCCGCGGGAGCGAAGGCGTTGGTCCGCAGGATCGCCTCGATGAGAGCGCGCAGCCGCTTGAGAATGCGGTCGTCGTCGATCGAGCGGACCGCGGCGAGCGCTTCGTCGAAGGCCGCCCGGCAGCGCTGCGTCTCCACTTCCCGGTTGCGCTGCACTGGGTCATGCATCGCCCGGAATAGCCCGATCAGCGCCTGGGTGGCCTTTGGCGCGCGGCGAAGCGCCTCGGCAATGGTCAAGAGCCCGAACGCCGACCCAGTCTGGCGCAGATAGCGGAACCAGGCGCGAATCCACACGACCGCGGTCGGCTCCACCCCTGCGAACAGCACCAGCTGGTTGAATTCGTCGTCCTCCGCGGCCCCGCACAAGACCGAAGAGATCGCCTGCTCGATCGTCGCCGCGCGCGCCAAGATCGGCCCGACGTCGGTGACTCCAGGAAGCTCCAGCCGGAAATCGTGGATGTACCCGATCGTCCCGCCCGCGAGCGAGGTCGGAACTTCTTCCAGGACCCGGAAGCCGAAGTTCTCCAGCACCGGCACGGCTTCGGACAGTGGGATCAGCGAACCGCGCCGATAGGTCTTGAGCTGAAGCTCGTGCGGCCCGTGCGAAGAACGACACAGGCGCACCCCCCGCTCGTCCTCGCTCGCCAGCTCTGACAGCCGGATGATGTCGGCGGCCGTCTCCTCAGGACTGGTCCGCGACCGGTAGCCTTCGGGAAAAGCGGGGATGTAGGCGAGCGCAAGCCGCGTGGCGCGCGATGGCCCGGCGAGGGCGATAAGCTCGTTCTCGACCGCCGGAACCCAGCCGCGGACCATCGCCTTGAGCGCCGCGTCCAGCGCGTCGACATCAGGCAGCTCGGACAACGGATTGATCTGGAAGGTGAATCGCAGCAGCGCGAGCTCGCCCTCACCGAGCTCGACTGACCAGCTGCTGATCGGCGCCTCGACCTCGGATTCCAGCATCATCGCGATCGCCTTTCGCCGCGAGGTGCTGAGCTCGTCGCGCGGAAGCCAGACAAAGGCGTAGAGGTGCCGCCTGAGCGCTCCCGGGAGGAGCAGCAGCTTCGGCCGTGGGCGGTCCGCGAGGCTCATGGCGGTGAGTGCGGCCGTGCGGACCTCGCTCTCGTCGAACGAGATCAGCAAGTCATGTGGAAGCGTCGAGATGACGTGCGCGAGCGCCTTGCCCGCATGGCTCGCGGGCGAAAAGCCGAGCTCGCGGTCGAGCTTCAGAAGCCGCTCGCGAAGGATCGGGACGTGCTGGGCCGAGGTGCGAAGCGCCTCGCTCGTCCACAGGCCGACGTGCACGGACAACGTGCCGTCGGGGAGCCTGACCATGACGACATCGAGCGGCACGCGGCGGTGAACGGGGGAGATCCGGTCAGCCTTCAAGATCAGGACGGTCCGAGTCTCATCGGCGAGGTGGGCTACGGCGGCCTCGGCCGCGTCCTTTTCCCATAGCGCCGTCTCGTTCTTGAGGATTCCGAGCGCGTCGCAAAGCTCACCATTCAGCCGGAGGTGGGCGTGGCCGAGAAGCGTGAAATTGTCGTCCGCGAGCCAGCGCAGGAGCGCGGCGCTCTCCCGGTCCCGGTCGTCGAGCGATGCGGCGTCGGACCGCATCTCGCCGAGCATCGCGTGCCAGTCGGTGACCGCGCTACGCACATCCGAAAGTACCCGCTTGAGCTGCCGGACCAGTTCCTGCCTGCCGCGCGCGTCTGCCCGGTCGAGCTCGATGTAGATGATCGATTCCGGCTCGCCCTCGCCTACTTTTTCGAGCCGGCCATTGCGGCTGCGCGTGACGTCGACGATCGGGTGAAGCAGCCGGTAGATCGAAAGGTCGCGGGCCGCGATCGCGCCGGTAACGCTGTCCACCAGGAACGGCATGTCTTCGTTGACCGCGGCAAGGCGCATCCGCCGCTTCCCGGCCTCGCCGCCGGTCGATTCGATACGGATGGCCGTCGTTTTCGGCGGCCTGACCGCCGCCACCGAAGCGATGAACTCCGCGGCCTCGCGCTGACGCTTGCGGTCGAAGCCCTCGGTCTCGCCCGGCAAAGCGTTTTCCGTCAGCGCGGCGCGGATGGACTCGACCAGCGTCTTTGGGAGGCGCGGCGGGGCGGTCATACTGGCGATTGTCCCATGCTGGTCGCGATGGGGGCCGCCTATAGCCGCCGCCCGACAGCCGCGACAAGGGACGAGGGCGGGCTTTTTGCCCTATTTGATTGTTAGGCCGCCGCTTTCCGGATCGCGCGCTCGACAAGAGCGGGGTCGTCGACCAATGCGACGGCTTCGTGGCCGCCACCGTCGCGCCGCCGCGTCAGGACCAGGGCGAATTCGTCGTTCGCAGGAAGCTCCCCCAGAGATAGGGGCGCAGCTGTGCGGAGCCGCTCGCGGGCCTGTTCGGTTCGCGTGTCCGGCTTCGGCTCGGGGCGCCGGGCTTGGCGCTCGGCAGCGACCAGCGCCTTGAGCCCGCCCATCTGAGCCTCGATGAATTCGAAGAAGCCGCCGAGCTCCACTCCGCACCGCTCCGCATAGGACAAGGCCGCTGCATATTCGGTCAGCCTAGCCTTGTCATAATCGATCCCGAAGACCAGCTTGACGACCGGGGTCATCGGCGCGCGGGCCTGCCTCTTTACGCCGGATTCCTCGAGCAGCTCGGCATATTCCTCGGGCTCGGCCTTACCGGCCAGCGCGAAATCATAGGCGAATGCCAGCGCACGGTAGAGCGCGGCCCGGCTGCGCCCCTCCGCCTGCTTGGCGAGGTCTGCGCTTTCGCGGGCCGCCCACAAGCGATCGGCAAGTCCCGCGGCCTTGTCCAGCCCGAGCGGGGCGAACAGCTCCTCGCCGGCTTCGCCGTCGTCGTCGGTATCGGGACCGGCAAAAGGGACGATGGGATCCGTCAGCTCGAGCGCTTCCTCGTCCGCGATGGTGGCCGCCGACTGTGCCTGATCGTCTGCCTCGTCGTCGGAATGCGGGTCCGCGAAGGGGACGATCGCGTCGGCCAGATCGACCGCTTCTTCGGCGCGCTCGTCGGACGGTACGGAGGCCGGCGGTTGGATGGCCTGTCCGTCGCCGTGGCCGACCGCCTTCCAGTTGATCACCCCGTAGATGAAGTCGATCGTATCCCCATCGGAGGAAAAGGGCATGAGGATGCCTCGGTAACACAGATTGTCGCCGCGCTGGTTGACGAACTCCGCCTCGAACCCGACGGGCGCGCGGTTGGCGATGATCTGCATGTAATGGTCGGTAAGGCGCGACAGCAGCGACCGGCTCGGAACATCGGCGATCGTCCGGACCTCCGTCTCTAGCCCGCATTCCTCCTTGATCGCTGCGCCGACATAGGGCGTCGCGGGATTCTCGCGGTCGCAGGTGAAGTCCAGAAGCACGCTGTGCGGCGCGAAATCGACCAGGTCGGCAGGCTCGAGGTCCTCGATCGACGGATAATCCCGGCCGTCGAGGAGCGAGACCCAGTAATTATAAGCCCGAACGTGCATCCGGCGCTCGTCCGTGCCAATCGAGAGCGACGGCGTTTCGGATGGCCCCGCTTCCGACACTGGCTCGAACTCGCTCGGAAAATCGCGATAACTGTCCATCGGAAATCACGCCCCACCGGTCCAATTTGGAGGAGAAATGACCGAAGGCGGTTACCAAAGCGTTAAGCATGTTCCTTGAACCAACGCGTACCGCGGCGCTTGCGGCGGTCATGTCCGGCTGTTAGTGGCGGCGCGTCGCGGGCCGGTAGGCCCCGGCTTTCGCGCCACAAGCCGCTTTAGCTCAGCTGGTAGAGCACATCATTCGTAATGATGGGGTCGTGGGTTCGAGTCCCTCAAGCGGCACCAGCCTCGCGCACAGCGCTTCGGGGGAAGCGCGAGCATGAGGCTCCAGCGAAGACTGGGCAGGCATGACCGACGAAGAGCAGATCGGCGCAGTCATCGACGAGATGTACGCGATGATCTCCGGCCCGGCGGGTCCGCGGGACTGGTCGCGGCAGGCCCATTGCTTCCTTCCCGACGCGCTGCAGGTGCGGACCTGGGTCGATGAGCGCGGACGACCCCGGAAGCTCACCATGAACCTGACGGACTATGCCGCGAACACGCAGCCCTTTTTTGATTCCAACCCTTTTTACGAGGTGGAAACGGACCGCCACATCGACCTTTTTGGCAATATCGCCCACGTGTGGAGCCATTATGAGGCGCGGAGGTCGCCCGATAACAGCGACGTCGAGCGGCGCGGGGTCAATTCGATCCAGTTCTTCCGCGACCCCGACCTCGGCTGGCGGATCATCCACATGATCTGGGACAACGAGCGCTGAGCAGCATCTGCGTCGTCGGCGCCGGCGCGATCGGCGGCTGGATCGCAGGCGAACTGGCGGCCGCTGGAAAGGACGTCAGCCTGATCGCACGCGGCGCGACCTTGCAGGCAATCGAGACGGAAGGGTTGCGCCTCGACGATTCGGGCCGGAGCCATTGCGTGGCGATCCCGGCAACCGACGATCCGGCATCGCTCGGCCACCAGGACATGGTGATCATCGCCGTCAAGGCGCCGGTGCTGCCCGCGATCGCTCCGGGCTTGCGGCCGCTGATCGGAGGAGAGACCGTCATCGTGCCGATGTTGAACGGAGTGCCGTGGTGGTTCACCGGCGAGCAGCTCCGTTCGGTAGACCCCGAAGGATCGATCGCCGCGTCGCTTCCGGCCGAACAGGTCGTCGGCTGCGTCGTCCACGCGAGCTGCTTCCGCGCGGCGCCGAACCACGTCGTCGTCAAACATGGCGAGCGGCTGATCTTCGGCGAGCCCGACGGCGGAACAAGCGAGCGCGTCGAGCGCGTTAGTGCGACATTCGAGGATGTCGGGATCCGCTCCGACGAGAGCGACGATATCCGGCGTGCGATCTGGTACAAATTGTGGGGGAATGCGACGATCAACCCGCTGTCGGCGCTGACCCGGGCTAGGGCCGACCAGCTGCTAGAAAATCCGGCGATCCGCGCCTTCATGGCCGAGGCGATGGACGAGCTGGCGGCGGTCGGGGCCGCGATCGGCTGCCCGATCTCCGAGACTGCCGAGGACCGGATGGCCGTGACCGCGCGGCTCGGCGCCTTCAAGTCCTCGATGCTCCAGGACGTGGAGGCCGGCCGTCCCATCGAGTTGGAGGCGCTGCTCGGCGCTCCGCGGGAAATCGCCCGCAAGGCCGGAGTGCCGACCCCGAAGCTCGATCTTCTCTACGCGATGACCAGGTTGATGGCGGAGAATCTGAAGCTGCTCTAGCGCCGCGGCACGACGCGGCCGGCGCACTCTCCGAATCCGATGCGCACGGCGCCTTCCGCCTCGCACCACGCGCGAAGGGTCACCTCGTCCCCGTCCTCGAGGAAGCTTCGGGTCTCGCCCGATGGAAGCGCGACCGGCTGCTTGCCGCTGCGACTGATCTCGAGAAGCGAGCCGAGGCCCGTATCGCTGTCGGTCGACAGCGTGCCCGTGCCGATCAGGTCGCCTGGCTGCAGATTGCAGCCGTTCGACGCGTGGTGGGTGACGATCTGCGCGGCGCTCCAGTACATCGCCGCCGATGCCGTGCCGCGCGACAGAACGTGCGGGGACAGGCCCAGCTTGCGCATTTTTTCGGTGGAAAGAGTGGCCTCGATCTGGATCGCGAAGGCGTCGTCATTCTCCAGCCGAAGGTATTCGAGCGGCTCGGGGTCGCCCTCGGGCCGCGGGGGCATCGGCACCCGGAACGGCGCCAGCGCCTCGCTGGTCACGATCCATGGCGAGATGCTGGTCAGGAAGTTCTTCGCCAGGAAGGGTCCAAGCGGCTGATATTCCCATGCCTGAAGGTCGCGGGCCGACCAGTCGTTGAGCAGGCACCAGCCGGCGATATGGTCCTGTGCTTCCTCGATCGCGATGGGTCGCCCGAGCTTGTTGCCGCGGCCGATCCAAAGGCCAAGCTCGAGCTCGTAGTCGAGCCGGCGGCTGGGGCCGTATTCCGGAACTTCCTCGCCGGGCGCCAGGCCCTGGCCGCTCGGCCGCGTTACGTCCTCGCCCGACGCGCGGATCGAGCTCGCCCGGCCATGATAGCCGATCGGCACATATTTGTAATTGGGAAGCAGCGGGTTTTCGGGCCTGAACTGGCGCCCGACGTTGGTCGCGTGATGAATGCCGACGTAGAAATCAGTGTAGTCGCCGACCAGGCAGGGGACGTGCATCCTGACCTCGCTCTGGCCGATCAGGTACGGCTCGGTGTCGTCGCGATATCGCTCATCGCTCAGGATCTCGGAGAGCCTTTCGCGAAGGCCCCGATGCGCCTCAGGCCCGCGGGCGAGCCAGCCGTTGAGCACCGGTTGCGACAAGTCGCGCCGCCATTGTTCGTCGAGCAGGTCGGCGATCCCGCTGAGGTCGAGGATGTAATCACCGATGGCAACGCCCGGCCGACGCCGACCCTTGGCCTCCGAAAAAATCCCGAGCGGCAGGTTCTGGACCGGGAAGTCACTCCCCGGCTCGGCACCGTCGACCCAGCTTACAAGCGCGGGATCGTGCGTGTGGTCCGTCATGGCAGCCTGGCCTTCGGGAATCCCGCCCAGGCCTGGTCGTAGTCAGGCTGCGCTCGCTCCATCGCGAAGCGGGTGGGCCGGTAAGGCCAGCAGGTCTCGACCATGAACGCCATCGTCCCTTCTATCTTGTGCGGCTTGAGCTCCGCCTCGCTTGCCTTGCGCCAGCTTGCGAGGTCGGGGCCGTGCCCGCTCATCAGGTTGTGGAGCGAGAGGCCTCCGGGCGCGAAGCCCTCCGCCTTGGCGTCATATTCGCCGTAGATCAGGCCCATCGCCTCGCTCATCACGTTGCGGTGGAACCAGGGCGGCCGGAACGTGTCCTCGGCGACCATCCAGCGCGGCGGGAAAATGACGAAATCGGCATTGGCTCGGCCGGGAACGTTGCTTGGGCTTGTCAGCACCGTGAAGATCGACGGGTCCGGGTGGTCGAAGCTGACGGTGCCGATCGTGTTGAAGCGGGACAGGTCGTACCGGCAGGGCGCGTAATTGCCGTGCCAGGCGACGACGTCGAGCGGCGAATGGTCGAGCGTCGTGGTCCACAGCGCCCCGAGCGATTTCTGGACGACCTCGGTCGGCTCGTCCCTGTCCTCAAACCACGAGACGGGCGTTTCGAAGTCGCGCGGATTGGCGAGGCCGTTCGCCCCGATCGGCCCGAGCTCCGGAAGGCGAAAGGGCAGGCCCTGATTCTCGGCGACATAACCGCGCGAAGGACCATCGACCTCGACCCGGAACTTAACTCCGCGCGGGACGAGCGCCACCGATCCGGGCGGAACCTCCATCAACCCGAGTTCAGTCAAAATCCGGAGCGTGCCCTGTTGCGGGATGACCAGCAGCTCGCCGTCGCAATCGACGAAGACGCGCTGCATCGACCGGTCGGCACGATAGAGGTGGACGGAAACGCCCTCGAGGTCCTCCGCGGGGCGCGTGACGAGCATCGTCGCCAGCCCGTCGATGAAGTCCCTGCCGTCCGGAAGATCGGTCGGCGGGTCCCAGCGCAGGCGGTTGGGTGCAAGCGGCCCATCGGCCGCCGGGGCCGCGAACAGCCCTGCGCCCTCGTAGCGCTTGAACGGGCGGTGGTCGGCGGTCGGGCGGAGCCGGTACAGCCAGCTGCGCCGATTCTCATGCCTCGGCGCGGTGAAGGCGCTGCCCGAAAGCTGCTCGGCGTAGAGCCCGAAGGCCGGCCGTTGCGGTGAATTGCGCCCCCGCGGGAGCGCGCCTTCGACGGCTTCGGTTTCGAAATAGCCGCCGAAGCCCGTCATATATCCCGACGCGTCGCTCATGCAGCGGCGTTAATCGCTAGAAGGCGCAAACTCAAACGGGCGCAGCGCCCTTTCGAGAAGGGGCTGCGCCCGTCGCGCGCGGGACTCGCCTACCGCGCGCCGATGTGCCCAGGACGCCGGCCCGGAAGGACCGCCGCCCCGTGGCAATCCTAATTGACGTTGACGTTGATCTCGTCGGGGACCTGGACCTCGGTCTTGCTGGTCCCGAACCCGAGCTGGTCGCGGAACACGAACAGCAGGACAAGGACAACGATGATCAGGATGACGACTGCAAGGACTCCGCCGCCCCCGCCGCCGCCGTCACGCTCGATGATCGTCGTGTGTTCCTTCTCGTGGTCTTCCGCCATGAAATCCTCCCTGTTCACCTGTTCGGCTTGCGTAACGAACGAACGCATTGCTGCGCGGTTCCCGGCAAGCCGCCGGTTCAGGGACGAGCCTTCTCAGCTGCGATCCAGGCTGCGATCTGCGCCTCAAGCGCGTCGAGCGGGACCGAGCCCTGGCCGAGGACCGCGTCGTGGAAGCGGCGAAGGTCGAACTTCGGACCGAGCTCGCGCTCGGCCTTTGAACGCAGTTCTCGGATCTTCAGCTCGCCGATCTTGTAGGCGAGCGCCTGGCCGGGATTGGAGATATAGCGGTTGACCTCGGCATCGATGTTGGCGTCGGTCAGGGTGGTGTTGTCCTTCATGAAGGCGACGGCCTGCTCCTTGGTCCAGCCCTTGGAGTGCATGCCGGTGTCGACGACCAGACGCGCCGCGCGCCACATTTCATAGCCGAGCCGCCCCATGTCCTTCTGTGGCGTGTCGTACAGCCCCATCTCGATGCCGAGCCGTTCGGAATAGAGGCCCCAGCCTTCCGAAAAGGCGGTGAAGAAGGTGCCGTACTTGCGCCATTCCGGCATCTCCAGCTCCTGCTGCGTGGCGATCTGCATGTGATGGCCGGGGACCGCCTCGTGCACCGTCAGAGCCGGGATTTCCCACAGGGGCCGCTGGTCGAGCTTGGTCGTGTTGACGAGGTAGAATCCGGCGATCCCCGCGTCGGGGCTTCCGGGCTGGTAACGAGCCGTCGTGTCGCCGGGTGCGGTCGCCGCGGCCATCGGCCGGATCCCGTAGGGCAGGCGCGGAAGGCGGGTGAACAGGCTGGGCATCTTGCCGTCGATGACCTTGGCCTGGAGCGCCGTCGCCTCCAGCAGCTCCTCGGGAGTGGCCACGTACCATTTCGGGTTGGTGCGCATGTCGGCGATCATCGCCTCGCGGCTGGCAAAGCCCGCCTTCTTCGCGACCTGCTCCATCTCCGAGCGGATGCGCGCGACTTCCTTCAGCCCGAGCTGGTGAATCTGCTCGGGCGTCATCTCGGTCGTCGTGTAATTGCGGACCAGCCAGGAATAATATTCCTTCCCCTGCGGGAGCGAGGACACCGCAACGTCTTGGCGGCACTTGGACGCAAGCTTCGCCTGGTAGAGGTTCCCGAAAGCCTCGTAGGACGGGTTGATCCGGTCGCGGATCAAGGCCGCCGCCCGGGCCTTCAGATCGTCCCATTCCGCCTGGCTGATGTTGCCTGGCTTTTCGCCTGCGAAGGGCGCGTAGAAGCGCGACTTCGTCGGGTCGGCGGAAATATTGCCGCTGATCGTGTCGGGAAAGCGGGTGAGCGTGACGCACGGCTGCACATAGCCTTCGTTGGCCGCCTTCACGCTGATCTCGCCGTAGGAGCGCATGCGGTCCGGCACCAGGGCGATGCGCTTCAGGTAATTCTCATAGTCCGCCTTGTCGTGGAACGCCTGGGTCTCGCCGATGCCGGCATAATAATCGTGATAGCTGCCGAGGGTGGAATAAAGCATCTGCCGCTGGCCGAAGCGGTTGCCCTCCACTGCGTTCTCGAGCGCCCGCCTGAGGATCGCGTAATTGGTCTGGTCGGCGGGCGGCAGCGCTGCCTGCGGGATCGCCTGCAGCCGGTCGAGGAAGGCTTTCGCCATCGCCGCCTGCCGGTCCATTGCGGCAAGGCTGAGCTCGTCAAGCTGGGCGTCATAGGTTTCCACGCCCGCCGAGCTCGCGAGCAGCGGCGATTCCTTGAGCAGCGCCGCCCAATATTCGTCCATCAGCTTGTGGAAGTCCTCGGTCGGCCCCGCGAGGGCCGGCGACGACAGGGCGATCGAAAGCGCGCTGACGAGCGCGAGCGGCAGTTTACGCATGGTGTTCCCCCGGGGCAAATTGGCTCGGAAAGGACTTTATTGGCGGTGGCGTGCGTTACAAATGCTTATTCGACGAGCGGGCGTCCCGGGCTGTCGCCGCGCACGGCGGTGACCAGGTAGTTGAGGCTGAGGTCCTCGCTCAGGTGAAGCCCGCGCGTGGGCGACCAGGCGATCCCTTCGACGTCGATGCATTTTAGGCCAGCATCGGCAAGCAGCGCCTTCATCCGGTCGGGCGCGATGAACTTGCCGAAATCGTGCGTCCCTTTGG
>JBKHXB010000033.1:0-23354 GCA_046566245.1 Alphaproteobacteria bacterium
AACGGATTGGAAGCTCCCAGCATGGACCGGCAAAAGGCGCTCGAGGCAGCGCTCGCCCAGATCGACCGGGCGTTCGGCAAGGGCTCGGCAATGAAGCTGGGCAGCCGGGAGAAGATCGAGATCGAGACGATCTCGAGCGGGAGCCTGGGGCTGGACATCGCGCTTGGCGTGGGCGGGCTCCCGCGCGGCCGGATCGTCGAGATTTATGGGCCGGAGAGCTCTGGCAAGACCACGCTTGCGTTACACGCCATCGCAGAGGCGCAGAAGAACGGAGGCACCGCGGCCTTTGTCGATGCCGAGCATGCGCTCGACCCCGTCTATGCGAAAAAGCTCGGAGTCGACATCGACGAGCTCATCGTGTCGCAACCCGACACTGGCGAGCAGGCGCTCGAGATCGTGGACACGCTCGTCCGGTCGAACGCGGTCGACGTTCTGGTCGTCGATTCGGTCGCCGCGCTTGTCCCGCGCGCCGAGATCGAGGGCGAGATGGGCGACAGCCACGTCGGCCTGCAGGCGAGGCTGATGAGTCAGGCGCTGCGCAAGTTGACGGGCTCGATCAGCCGCTCGCGCTGCCTCGTGATCTTCATCAACCAGGTGCGGATGAAGATCGGGGTTATGTACGGAAACCCCGAGACCACGACCGGCGGCAACGCATTGAAGTTCTATGCAAGCGTCCGGCTCGACATCCGCCGCACCGGCCAGATCAAGGACCGCGACGATATCATCGGCAACACGACGCGGGTGAAGGTCGTGAAGAACAAGGTAGCGCCACCGTTCAAGCAGGTCGAATTCGACATCATGTACGGCGAGGGCGTCTCGAAGGTCGGCGAGATCCTCGACCTCGGCGTCAAGGCCGGGCTTGTCGAAAAGTCGGGCGCCTGGTTCAGCTACGACAGCATCCGGATCGGCCAGGGCCGCGAGAACGCCAAGCAGTATTTGAAGGAAAATCCGGACGTGGCAACGCGGCTGGAGAACGCGATTCGCGGCAGGACCGAGGAAGTCGGCGAGGCTCTGATGGTCGGACCGGGCGACGAAGACGTCGCAGCCGAATAGCACGGGGTGCTGTTCGGACTCGCGTCTGTCCGCAGCTGAATAGCGCGAAAGTCATTCAAATTGGGCGCTGCCGCAGCCGTCGGCTCGGCAGGCCCCGTCTCAGGCCCAGTCCTCGGGCGGCGGCGGGATGACCTCCGGCTCGGCTTTGGCGCGGACCCTAGCGAACAGGCGGTGGGGCTCCGTCAGGATGACCAGGAGAACAGTTGCAAGGGCGCAGGCCGCCATTCCCCAAAGGAACGGCTGCACCGTGCCGTTGAACGATTGGCCGATCGCAAAACCAATCGCGGCCCCGCCGATCGTTCCGATGACGCCCTGCACGGACGAGGCCGTGCCTGCGATCGAGGCCATGTTCTCCAGCGCGATCGCGTTGAGGTTCGAGGTCGTGAAGGCGAAGCATATCATCGCAAGCGCCTGGAACAGGATGAAGGCGGGCAGGCTGACCGCGCCTGCCGTCCCGAGCAGCGCGTGCGCCAGCGTCACCAGCGCGAAGCCGAAGGCCCCGGCATGCCCCACCCGTCGAAGTCCGTAGCGCCCGACGATCCGTGAATTCGTCCAGGAGGCGAGCGCCATCGGCGCGCCGCCACGGCCGCGAAAACGAGCCCGATCCACTGGCCCTGTCCGAAAGCGTCGGCCACGATCTGCTGGACGGATGCGATATAGGCCATCAGCGCGCCGAACGCCGCCGTCAGCGCCAACGTGTAGCCGAGCGACAGCCGGTCGCTGAGCGTCCGCCAGACAGCCGCCGCCATGGCGCCGGGAGCGAGGCTTCGCCGATATTCCGGGTGCAGCGATTCGGGCAGGCGGATCCATGCCCAGCCAAGCATCGCCAGCCCGTAGGCGGCGAGGACCAGGAAGATCAGCCGCCACGATCCGGCCAGGAGGACGAGCTGGCCTACGCTCGGCGCAAGGACCGGCACGACCATGAACACCATGAACACGAGGCTCATGACGCGGGCCATCTCCTCGCCCTCGAACAGGTCGCGGGCCATGGCCACGACGAGCACGCGGGTGACGGCGGCCGACGCGCCCTGCAAGGCCCGCGCCGCGATGAGCAGGGTGAAGCTGGCAGCAATGCCGCAAAGCAATGCGAAGGCAGCATAGAGAGTGACTCCGCCGAGTAGCACGGGCTTCCGGCCGAACCGGTCCGCGAGCGGCCCCCAGACCAATTGCGTCGACCCGAACCCGACCATGTAGGCGATGACGACGAGCTGCCGGTTGTTCTCGCGGGCGACCGAGAGGTCCGCTCCGATGTCCGAGAGTGCCGGGATCATCGCGTCGATCGCAAAGGCGTTGAGCGCCATCAGCCCTGCGAGGAGCGCGATCATTTCCCGCGTTCCGGGCCGCCTGGCGCCATCCTTTCCTGCCGAATCGAACATCAGGAACGCGCTGCTGGCCGATGCGCGCAAGCCGTGCAACAAGCGCCGGCAAGGGAGGAGCAATTGTCCGACTTACCCATTCGCCGCCGCACCTTGCTTGGGTCGATGGTCTCGGCGGCAGCCGCGTCCGCCGTTCCGCAGCTGTCCTGGGCCGCCCCGGCCGCCGCAAAGGCGCCTATCAAGCTGCCGCCGCCCATCGGCAGCGAGGAGAGGCTCCAGCGCCTGGCAAAGGCACGGGCGCTGATGGACCGGCACGGCATCGGCGCCATCGTCATAGAGCCGGGTGCGAGCCTCGATTATTTCACGGGGGTGCAATGGTGGCGGTCCGAGCGCCTGACCGCCGCGATCATCCCTGTTCAGGGCGCGCCGATCATCGTCACGCCCTTCTTCGAAAAGCCGTCGGTCGAGGAAAGCCTGAAGGTGCCGGCGGAAGTGCGCACCTGGGACGAGCATGAGGAGCCGCTGAAGCTCGTTGCCGGCTTCCTGAAGGAACGCGGCGTCGCCGGATCGCCGGTCGGCTTCGAGGAGACGAACCGCTTTTTCATCCTCGACCGCCTCCAGCAGCAGCTTCCGGGCCTGCGGGTTGTCAGCGCCAACCCGGTCGTGCGGGCGCTGAGGATGATCAAGTCACCGGCCGAGATCGCGTTGATGAAGGCCGCCGCCGACATCACGGTCGCCGCGTTCAGGGCGATCCATCCGAAAATCCAGGAGGGTATGACGGCGGGCCGGGTGAAGGAGATGTTCGCTGAAGCGGTGGCTTCGCTTGGCGGGGCGAACGGGTGGGGCCTCGTCCTGTTCGGTCCGGCCAGCGCGCTTCCGCACGGCACCGGCAAGCCGCAGCAGCTCCAGCGCGGCGAGGTCGTGCTGCTCGATTGCGGCTGCGAAGTCCACGGCTACCAATCGGACATCTCGCGCACCTTCGTATTCGGAGCCGATCCTAATGCGGAGCAGCGCAAGGTTTGGGAACAGATGCACCGCGGCCAGCAGATCGCATTCGCCGCGGCGAAGATCGGAGTTCCCGCGGGAAGCGTCGACGATGCGGTTCGCAGCGCCTACGAAAGCTGGGGCTATGGCCCGGGTTACCGCCTCCCCGGACTGTCGCACCGGACCGGCCACGGGATCGGGATGGAAGGGCACGAGCCGGTCAACCTCGTCCACGGCGAGACGACCCCGCTTGCCCCGGGCATGTGCTTTTCCGACGAGCCCGGGATCTACCTTCCGGGCAAGTTCGGCGTTCGTCTGGAGGATTGCTTCCACATGACCGAGGCCGGCCCGCAATGGTTCAGCGTTCCGCCGCCGTCGATTGACGATCCGTTCGGTTGATCGTCTTGACCGAAGCGGCACGAGCCGCAAAGCGGAACCGGAGCCGGGCAGAGGAGAGCGCATGACCGAAGGCAAGGGCTTCAACTTCCAGTGGCAGATGCTTGCCGGTTTCCTGGTCGGACTGGTCGCCGGGCTGATCGTCTATTCGACCCAGCAGGACGCCGCATGGGTCGACGTCGTCACAACCTATGTGACGCAGCCGATCGGGCAGATTTTCCTTCGCCTGATCTTCATGCTGGTGATCCCGCTGCTGTTTTCCGCGCTGGTTGTCGGAATATCGGAGATGGGAGAGGTCCGCTCGCTCAAGCGCGTCGGGATTCGGACCCTCGTCTATACGGTGGTTGTCTCCGCAATCGCCGTCGCGGTCAGTCTCGCGACCGTCAACATCCTTAAGCCGGGCGCGGGGGTGGATCGCGCCGCGGCCGAGCAGATGCTCGCCGAATCCGCCGGCCGCGCAGGGGAAATCGTCAAGGCCGGCGCCGAGCAGCCGTCCGGAATCGACGCCTTCATCAGCATCGTGCCCAACAATCTCATCGAGGTGATGGGGTCGAACAGCGCCATCCTGTCGGTGATGTTCTTCGCGCTCTTTTTCGGGATCGGCCTGCTTCTCACCGACACGCCCAATTCGCGCGTCCTTCAGCGCGGCTTCGAGGGGCTGTTCGACGTCACCATGCGCCTGATCCTGATCGTGATCAGGCTCGCGCCGATCGCCGTCGCCTGCTTCATGTTCAACCTGGCGGCCCTGTTCGGGTGGGACCTTCTGATCCGGCTCTCGGCCTATGTCGGGGTCGTGCTGCTGGCGCTCGCGATCCAGATGTTCGTGGTGTTCCCGCTCCTGCTCTCGACACTTGGCCGGAAAAACCCGGTCGCCTTCTTCCGCGAGACGGAGGAAGCGAGTCTGATGGCCTTTTCCACAGCCTCGTCCAACGCGACCCTCCCGACTTCGCTCAAGGTCGCCGACGAGAGGCTCGGTCTCCCGCGCAAGATTTCCCGCTTCGTGCTGACGATCGGCGCGACTGCGAACCAGAACGGGACCGCGATGTTCGAGGGGGTCACCGTCATCTTCCTCGCGCAGTTCTTCGGAATCGACCTGACGCTGTGGCAGCAGCTGATGGTGATGATGGTCTGCATCCTCGGGGGTATCGGGACAGCGGGCGTGCCGGCAGGCTCGCTTCCGGTGGTCGCGCTGATCCTCGCGATGGTCGGAATCCAGCCCGAGGCGATCGCGCTCGTGCTCGGGGTCGACCGTTTCCTCGACATGTGCCGCACGACGCTGAACGTTGTGGGCGACCTGGTGGCGGCGCAGGTGATCTCGGCGCTCGAGCCCGATACCGCCGCCCAAGCGGAGGCTAGCCAGCCGGCCTGATGAACGGAAAGACCGACCCCGATGTTCTCGAGTTCGGGCGCACCATCCTCCACGACGAGGCGCGCGCGATCGACGCGCTTGCCGACAGTCTCGGGGAAAATTTCACCCGCGCGGTCGAACTGATCCTGGGCGCTTCCGGCAAGCTGATCGTCAGCGGCCTTGGCAAGTCGGGCCATATCGCCCGCAAGATCGCTGCGACATTTGCCTCAACCGGGACGACGGCCACCTTCCTGCACCTTGCAGAGGCGATTCACGGCGACCTCGGAATCGCGGCGGCCGGCGACGTCGCGATCCTCATCTCGCAGTCCGGCGCAACTGCAGAGCTGGAGCCGGTGATCGACCATTTCGAAGCGGTGGGGATCCCGATCATCGCGATCACCGCCAACCCGCGCTCGCCGCTCGGAGAGGCCGCTGCCGCACCGCTGATCCTGCCGCACTGGCCAGAGGTGGGGCCGGAAGCGGTCGCTCCGACCACTTCGACCACGATGAGCATCGCGCTTGGCGACGCGCTGGCCATGACTGTGATGCGGCAGAAGGGTTTCACCCGGACGGATTTCGGCCGCCTTCACCCCGGCGGCACGCTTGGGGCACGCCTGCGGCCGGTGAGGCGACTGATGCACTCGGGCGACCAGCTGCCGCTGATCGGCCGCGATTCCTCGATGCACGATGCGGTGGTCGTGATGACCGAAAAGCGGCTCGGAATCGTCGGCGTTACGGACGAAGCCGGGGACCTTGTCGGCGTGATCACCGACGGCGACCTTCGCAGGAACATCGAACGCGGCCTCGATCACACCGCGGCGGATTTCATGACGTCGGAGCCGAAGACGGTCTCGCCGGACGCGCTGATCGACGACGCGATCAGCCTGTTCGAGGAATATAAGATCACGTCGCTGTTCGTGGTCGACGACCGAAAGGGCGGGAAGCGCCCGGTCGGGGTGCTCCACATCCACGATTGCCCGGCATCGCGGTGAAGGTCGCTGCGCTAATCCCGGCGCGGTTCGAATCGAGCCGCTATCCAGGAAAGCCGCTTGCCGCGGTGAGGGGCGCCGGGGGCCAAGCCAAGCCGCTGATCCAGCGCACCTTCGAGGCGGCGCAGCGGGTGGAGGGCCTCGATTCGATCCACATTCTCACGGACGACGACCGGATCGCGAAGGCAGCGCGCTCTTTCGGCGCCAAGATGATCATGACTTCGGCCGAATGCCGCAACGGGACCGAGCGCTGCGCCGAGGTCTTACGCAAGCTCGGGCGCCCCGATCTGGTCGTCAACATCCAGGGCGATGCGCTTCTCACCCCGTCCTATTTCATCGAGGCGCTCATCGAGACCATGGCCGACAGCGACGCGCAGGTCGCCACGCCGGCGATGCGCCTGCGCAGCGCCGAGGTCCGCGCGCTCCAGGCGGAAGAAGCGGCGGGGCGGGTCGGCGGGACGACCGTGGTGACTGACAATGCGGGCGGAGCGCTCTATTTTTCGAAGCGCCTGCTACCGCACCTTCCGCAAGGCGCGCTGGATGGCGAGATGTCGCCCGTGCTTCTGCACGTCGGGGTCTATGCGTATCGGCCAGCCGCGCTCGCGGCTTATGCGGCAATCCCCCAGGCGGAGCTTGAGGAGCTCGAAGGTCTCGAGCAATTGCGTTTCCTCGCTGCGGGAATCTCGGTCGCCGTCGTCGAGGTCGAGCCGCCGCCCTATGCGCTTCGGGAGCTCAACAATCCCGAGGACCTCGGTCCGATCGAGGAGGCGCTGAAGCGCGCCGGGATCGAATGAGCCTCGACCAGCTGGACCCGAAATATAGGGTGATCCTGTGCGATATCTGGGGGTGCATCCACGACGGCGTCTCGCTGTACCCGGGCGTAAGCGAGCGCCTTCGACGGTGGAAGGAAGAGGGCCGCAGGGTGATTCTCATCACCAACGCCCCTCGGACCGCCGATGCCGTTGCGCGGCAGCTGGAACGGCTCGGCCTCGATGCGGCTCTGTGGGATGCGATCGCCACCAGCGGCGAAGCCGGGATCGAGCGCCTGAAGCAGGCGGCGCGCGCGGTCGGCTTCATCGGTACGCGTCATGACCGAGCAGACCTCGAAAGCCGCGGGGTGCGTATCGCCGACGGTCCAGAGTTCGACGAGCTTGCCTGTGCCGGGATCGACGAAACACGCCGCCGGATCAAGGATTATGAGGAGGAACTCCGCGCTCTGGCCGCTCGCGACGTGCTGATGCACTGCCTCAACCCGGACCGCCTGGTGATCCGCGGCGGCGTAGCCGAGCCTTGCGCCGGAGCGCTCGCCGACCGCTATGTGGCGCTTGGCGGCAGGGTCGAATGGTACGGCAAGCCCTATCCCGCCATTTATCGGCACGCGATGCACCTCGCCGGCGAACCCGCGTCAGAGGAAGTTGTCGCCGTCGGCGACGGGCTTCACACCGACATTCTCGGCGCCGCGCGCATGGGTTTCGACTGCATTTTCGTCCGCGGCGGAATTCATCGCGGAGAGGATTTTCCCGAGGATTTCGGCCCGCAAAACGGTCTGGGCGACTGGCGCCCGGTGGCGGTTGTCGACTCACTGCACTAGATAGGCGGCGATGAAGCTTCTCGGACACGACATCGGCCTCGATCGGCCGTTTTTCCTCATTGCCGGCCCGTGCGTGGTCGAAAGCGAGGACCTGCAACTGCGCACGGCCGAGCGGCTGAAGCAGATCGCGGAGCGGCTCGGCATCTTCTTCATCTTCAAGTCGAGCTTCGACAAGGCGAACCGATCGTCGGACAAGAGCTATCGCGGCCCGGGCATGGACGAGGGGCTGCGGATCCTCCAGCGCGTACGCGAGGCGCTCGACGTTCCGGTCCTCACCGACGTCCACGACATCCCGCAGATCGAGCCAGTCGCGCAGGCCGTCGACGTGCTTCAGACGCCCGCCTTCCTCGCCCGGCAGACCGATTTCATTCACGCGGTTGCCGCCTCCGGAAAGCCGGTCAATATCAAGAAGGCGCAGTTCATGGCGCCGCATGACATGAAGAACGTCGTCGAAAAGGCGCGCAACGCGGCGCAATCGGCCGGCGTCAACGAAGAAACGATCATGGTGTGCGAACGCGGCGCCTCGTTCGGATACAACAATCTGGTTTCCGACATGCGCAGCCTTGCGATCATGCGCGAAACGGGCTGCCCCGTGGTCTTCGATGCGACCCATTCCGTGCAGCTACCGGGAGGGCAGGGGACAAGTTCGGGCGGCCAGCGGGAGCATGTGCCGGTGCTGGCGAGGGCCGCCGTCGCCGCCGGCGTCAGCGGCCTGTTCATGGAAACCCATCCGGACCCGGCGAATGCGTTGTCGGACGGTCCCAACGCCTGGCCGCTGGACCGGATGGAATCGCTGCTTTCCACACTGGTCGAGATCGACCGGACCGTGAAGCAGTCGGGATTTGAGGAGTCTGCGTTGTGAAGCCGACCGTGTTCATCCAGGCGAACGACCGCCAGTTCCTTGGCGCCAAGATTTCGGCCCACAGCTTCAAGCGCAATTCCAGCGACCCCGACAGCTTCGACGTAAAGATCATGCACGTGCGCGACTTCCCGCGGCTGCAGGACCCGAACCAGAGCATCCTTCGCGGCGGCAAGACCCGTCAGTGGGATCCGGACGACCTCCAGAGCTTCACGCCGCTGCGCTTCTATCCGCCCGAGGCGATGAACTTCGAAGGCGTCGCGGTCGTGACGGATCCCGACGTTTTTGCTGTCGCCGACGTCGGCGAGCTGTTCCGGCGCGACCTCCAGGGCAAGGCGATCTGGGCTGTGCCGAGGCCGGGCCACAACAAGCGCCACGATTATATCGCGACGTCCGTCATGCTGCTCGACTGCGCGCGGCTGAAGCATTGGCGCTTCGATGAAGAGCTGGACGGCCTGTTCGGCCACAAGTTCGATTATGTCGACTGGATCGAATTGAAGCGCGAAGACCCGGCGACGATCGGATTCCTGGAGCCGGAGTGGAACGATTTTGACCATCTCACGCCGCGCACCAAGCTCCTCCACACGACTAAGCGCCGGACCCAGCCATGGAAGACCGGATTGCCCGTCGATTTCACGCTCCGCCGCAGCTGGCCGGTCGATTTCCTGAACCGGATGCTGATGCATTACCGGCCCCACCCGGATCCAAACCAGGAAGCGCTCGTCTATTCGCTGCTCGCCGAGCTTTACGATTCCGGGGAGGTCACGAAGGATGAGCTCCGGGCGGAAATGGCGGCCAATCACATCCGCCACGACAGCCTTGCCCTGATCGACCGCTATCGAGGGTGGGACCCGCAGATGGCGCTGGCGGCCTAGGTCTTCATCAGCGCCCGGACCGCGGCAACAGTCTCGCCGAGAGGATCGCATCCGAGCTTGGCCGATCGCGGCTCATCGACCGTCCCGGCCAGCCCGCGTTCCAGGATGCCGGTCCAGAAACGCCGGATATCGCGCACCGGCACGCGCCGCCCGGCCTCGGCAAGGCGGTAGAAAAGGCGCCCGCTGGCGCTCATTTCAGGCAGGATGAGCCCGACGGGCTTTCCGCTCGCGATCGCGTCCGACGTCATCGCCGCACTGTCCGCGGTCACGAAAATCTCGTCCGCATCCTCGAGAAGCATCGCGTAGCGCGGAAAGCGGCCGCGCACGAGCCCATGTTCCCTGCCTTTTAGCGCTTCGGCGACGGACTGCTCCATCGCCTTGCGGGTCCTCGCGCTGCTCACCGCGATCACACTTCCGCCCTTGGCGGCAAGGCGGGCGGCCGTGTCGCCAAGCGTCTGAGGGTTGAGAGTCCACATGAAGGTATGGCCGCCGATCAGAAGCAGGCGGTGGGGCCGGGGAAGCTTGGCCAGCCAGGCCGTTTCTTCGGGCGTCGGTTGCAGCTTCGGCGCCGTGTTGATTCCGAAGGGAAGCCGGATCACGTTGGGCGCGCTCGGGACCGCATATTGCGGGGTTGTGATCACGAGATCGAAATTGGCCGGGTCGAGCCGCGGGTTGCCGAGACGAACGAGCCTGGCCTTGCCGCCTGATAGCTCGCGGATGGCGAGCGCCACGGGTACGCTGCGGAAGCCGATTCCGAGCACGAGGTCGGGCCAGGGCGGTCGGATTTTCGCGCGCGATTCCCTGTCGAGCGTGGCGAGCGTCGCCCCCAGCAGCCGGGGCGGCAGCAGGTGGAGCGCATTATAGTCAAGGCCGACGGTCCGGAATGGCTCTCCCAGCTCGTCGGCCAGCCTCAGGAGCTGGTTCTTGTCGCCGGTGCGTTCGCCGACAAGTACCCACACCCGCGCGTCCTCGGTCATGCTGGCACCTTCCCGAGATGCCTTTCGAGCAAGTCGCGGACCTGGCGCGCGGCTTCGATCACCGGGTTGGGGGTGCTGCTTGCGACCGGCTCCTCCATCGTTCCTGCAAGCCGGTTGTCGAGGACGAACTTCCAGAAGCGGCGAAGGTCGCGCGTCCGGTTCGTCGCCACGGCGCTTTCGCTTCCGAGTAGAAGCCAGCCCTTGAGCTTGCGGCTCACCGGCACGATCCCGACCGGCTTACCAGTGATCACGGATTCAGAGATCATCGAGACGCTGTCCGCGGTCGGGAACAGTTCATCGGCATCGCCGAGCAGAACGCCGAAGCGCGGAAAATCATGCCGGACGACCCGCCATTCGCAGAACCCTGCCTCGAGCCTTTCCTCGATCGCGCCGAGCACATCCTCGCTTGTCCGGGCGCTCCCGACGACGATCAGCGATCCGCCCGAGCGGCCCGCCCGTTCGGCGAGCTCGGCCGCTTGGCCGGCGATGGTTCGCGGCCGGATCGTCCAGTGCCGTGTGTCCCCGCCGATCATCAGCAGCAGGTGCGGGCGAGGCAGGGAATCGAGCCAGGCCTGCTCTTCGTCGGTCAGCTTGGGCGCCTGGCGAAACCGGCTCATCGTCAGCGGCTGCACGCGGACGGATGCACCTTCGGGAGGGATATACTGGCGGGTCGTGAAGACGAGGTCGAAATGTTCGGCCGGGACGCGAGGGTGGCCGACGAGCACGAGCCGGGTTCGACCGCCACTCTGTTCCTTCACCCAGCGGGCGACCGGCACGGCGCGCTTTCCGACGAGGATGATGAGGTCGGGCCAAGGAGAGAGGAGCGTCTTTTCCCGGACGTCCTTCCTGACGGATATTGCGCTCGCGCCCATGAACCTTCCGCGCAACCAGAACCCCCAGTTGTAGGCGAGTAGCCGGGTCTCGAACGGGAGCCGCAGCTCTTCGGCAAGCGCGTAGACCTGGGCCATGT
Organism: Alphaproteobacteria bacterium; assembly: GCA_046566245.1. Taxonomy (GTDB): domain Bacteria; phylum Pseudomonadota; class Alphaproteobacteria; order Sphingomonadales; family Sphingomonadaceae; genus Sphingomicrobium. The sequence goes on from JBKHXB010000033.1 coordinate 11,359, forward strand.
CGCCCGGCCGCCCGCCGCCCATCACCCAGATTCGTGGATAGGTCATCGCGCGCGCGCCTGCCGGTATGCGCGTCGCACCTGGTAGGCGAGGATCACGACCATCGTCGCCGTGCCGATCACGAATGCGCCCGCGGCCCCGGTCACTCCGAAGCGCAGCGCCATCGGTGCGACGATCGCAAAATAGACGATCGTCCCGACGATCCGTGCGGTCAGCGGGTCGTTGTCGCGGTGCACCGCGTAAAGCATCGGCGGCAGCGGGAACGAAATCATGATCAGGAACGGCGCCAGCATCAGGACGATCAGCACCGGGTAGGCGTCGGTGAACTGTGTGCCGAACATCCAGCGGATGATCGGTTCGCCGGCAAGCGCGATCACCGCAAGTCCGGCCACCCCGACCATCGCCGCGAGCGCGGCGCCGCGGGCCATCAGCTTCCACGGCCGCTCCGTCTTGGCGTCCATGCGCATCACTTCGGGATAGAAGGCACGGGTCAACAGGTCCGTCGGCTTCTGGACGCTGTCGGCGATGGTCGCGGCGATCGCGTAGAGAGCGGCGCTCGCCGGCCCCAGGATGCCGCCCACGACGAGCCGGGCAATCGGCCCCCAGGCCGCGGTCAGGCTCGCGGTCAGGTTGACGCGGATCGCGAATTTCCAAGCGCCTTTGAGGGGATGCGGATCGAGGGTCGGGCGAAGCGCGTCGGCCATCCGGCGCCGCCTGAGCTCGCGCCAGCCGAGCCACCACAGGAACAGGTCGCCGCCCAGGTCCGTAACCCACCATATCGCGAGGTAGACTTCGAACGGCGCGTCGGCAGCGAAGGCGATCGCCGCCAGTATCATCCGGGCGATAGGGTAGGTCGTGCCCTGCCAAGCGACGAGGTCGAAGCGGTCGAGCGTCCTCAGCACGCCGCCCGGCGTCATACCCTGCATCGTCGGGATGACGGTGCAGTACAGCACTCCGGCGAGCACATACTCCTTGGGAATGTCGAACCAGCCGGCGATGAACGGCAGGAGCGCCATTGCCAGCGCCATTCCCACCACGCCGCTAAGCAGGTCGAGCCCGAAGGCGAAGCCGGTCGCGACCTTGAAGTCCTCCGGCCGTCCTGCCGCGAGGCCCTGGCCGCCATAGCGAACGATCACCTGCCAGGACTGGAACTTGGCGAGGCTGCTTGCCGCCTGGGCGTAGCTGTGGATCAGGATCAGGAGTCCGAACATCGCGACGCCGAGCGCGCGGCCCGTGATGGCGAGAGTCGCGATCGCCGCAATCGCTGCAACAATCCGCGAAGCGCCGAGGTAGCTGCTGTTCTTCAGCAGCGAACGCATATGTTCGTCTTTGAACCAGTGACGCATCGAGCACGGCGCTTAGGCGAAATGATTCACGCTGTCGCTATCGCTCGGCGCCGTTGCTCAAAGCGTCCGGAAGCGACGCCTAGGCCGGCTCGGGCACCCGTTGCTGGACGACCTTGTCGGCGAGTGGCCCGTTGAGCTCGGCGAGATGGTCGAACTCGGCCTCGTAGCTCGCAAGCCCCTGGCTTTGCGAGCGAAGCTCTGCCTCGAGCCCGCTCAATTCCGCCTCGGGAATGATCGCCTCGATCCGGTCCCAGCCTGTCCAACCCTCTCGGGGGCCGAGGCCAAGCATCTGGCCGCGCCGGCTGGCGACAGCGGAGCTGACCCGGCTGGTCGCGCTGGACGGGCAGACCACCGTCACCTTGTGCATCGGCTCCAGCAGGTGAGGCCCGGCGGCGGCGAGCGCCTCCGACATGGCGAGCCTGCCGGCCAGGCGGAAGGCAAGCTCCGAGCTGTCGACGCTGTGATAGCTTCCGTCGATCAGGGTCACCGCCACGTCGACGACAGGGAAGCCCAGCGGCCCTTTCTGCATGGCCTCTCGAACCCCCTCCTCGACGGCGGGAATCCACTGCTTGGGAACCGCTCCGCCGTGGATCTTCTCCTCGAAGCGGAAGCCTTCCCCGCGAGGCAGTGGCTTCACCTCGATGATGACGTCGCCAAACTGACCGTGGCCGCCCGATTGTTTCTTGTGGCGGCCTTTCTGCGTGACCGTGCGGCGGATCGACTCGCGATAGCCGATGGTCGGCGGGCGCGACTTCACTTCCACGCCGTAGCGGCGCTTGAGCCTGGCGAGAACCGTGTTGAGATGCTCGTCGTTGACCCCGCGAAGCCGCATCTCGCGGGCGGCTTCGTCCTGCTCGAGCTGGAGCGACGGGTCCTCCTCGAGGATCTTGTGCAGCGCGCCGGACAGCTTGACGTCGTCCTTGCGGTCGGCGGGCTCGATCGCGAACGCGCAGTTGCGCGCCGGGTAGGAAATCTCGACCGCAGGGGGAACGGTGCCACTCGACAGCCACTCGCCGGACTTGACGCTGTCAACCTTGGCGACTGCGACGACGTCTCCGTTCTTCGCTTCCGACACCTTCTGCGTCTTCTCGCCCTGAACCCGGAAGAGAGCGCCGAGGCGAGCCGTCTCGCCGCCGCTCGTCTTGAGATCGGACCCTTCCGCAATCCGGCCTCCGAGCGCGCGGGCGAGGGCCAGCCGGCCGACCGTCCCGCCATTGCTGATCTTGAAGACGTAAAGCGCCGGATCGCTCACGCCGAGCCTTCCGGCGGTCGATTCGGGCGCCGGCGTTTCGTGACGCAGGGCTTTCAGCAGCCGGCCCATGCCCCAGCCGCTTTCGGCCGAACCGAAGAGGACCGGGACGCCCAGGCTTTCGCCGGTCTCGCGCGCGAGGTCCTGGAGAATCCGCTCGCGGCTCGGCACCTGGTCCATCAGCAGCTGTTCGAGGAGCTCGTCGTCATGGTCGGCCAGCTGCTCGAGCATCTGGTTGCGAGCCTCGTGCTCGCGTTCCTGCAGATCGGGAGGAATGTCGATCTGCTCGCTGTCCTTGCCATTGTAGTGAAACGCCCGCTCGAGAGCCAAGTCGACGAAGCCGGTGATCTTCTCGCCTTCGCGGATCGGAATCTGGCGCGCGATAAGGGGAGAAACGCTGATCGGCTGGAGCGCGGAAAGAAGATCGCGGATCCGCCCGTGTGCCTGGTCGATCCGGTTGACGAAGATGATGTGCGGGATGCCGATCTCGTCCAGCATCCGGAGCGCCGGCGCGGCCAGCGGCGCGCGCGCCGGATCGGGGTCGACGACGACGATCGCAAGGTCGGAAACGGCGATTCCGCGGGAGCCGTCGGCCGCAAAACCGATCGATCCGGGACAGTCTATGAGGGCGAAGTGATCGCCGAGATAGTCGAAATTGTAGAGGTTGAGCTCGGTCGAGCCGCCGCGCGAGCGCGCCTCCGGGCTCGAATCGCCGATGCTCGTGCCATTGCCGACGGAGCCGTGGCGGTCGGTTGCACCGGCCGCGTGGAGCATCGCTTCGGCAATGCTGGTCTTGCCCGCGCCGGCCGGTCCGACCAGCGCGATCACTCGGGTGCCGTCGGTTTTGGGGCCACTGGATTGTTCGGGCATGCGACTCTCCTCTCGTCCGTTTTGGCGGGCGCGCGAGTCGCTTTCAGCCGAAGGCGCTCGACGCGCTTCCGAAACGTCCAGCGTCGGACGGAATCGCGGCGAAGGCAAGAGGGTCGAATCGGCAATTCGCCGTTCGATTGGAACCGTTGACTGGAAAACCGGCCCTGCCGGCCTGCGGGAAGGCGGTTGCGACGACGGCCTATGCCGCCGGCAACAGCTTTTTCTCGCCGGCGAGCTTGATCAGCGCGGCCTGCAGCTTCTCGAACGCCCGGACCTCGATTTGGCGGATGCGCTCGCGGCTGACGCCATAGACTTGGCTCAGCTCCTCCAGCGTCTTGGGCTCGTCGGTCAGCCGGCGCTCGGTAAGGATATGCCGCTCGCGTTCGTTGAGGCTGTCCATCGCGTCCATCAGCAGGTCGTGGCGGACCCGGCTTTCCTCGTCCTCGGCGATCATCTCGTCCTGGAGAGGCCCGCTGTCGACCAGGAAGTCCTGCCACTGGCTCTCGCCGCCCTCGTCGCCTTTCAGCGAGACGTTGAGCGAGGTGTCGCCGCCCATCGCCATCCGGCGGTTCATCGACACCACCTCTTCCTCGGTCACGCCGAGGTCGGTGGCGATCTTCTTGACGTCCTGGGGCTTGAGATCGCCTTCCTCGAACGCGTCGATCTGGTTCTTCATCCGGCGGAGGTTGAAGAACAATTTCTTCTGGGCTGCGGTGGTGCCCATCTTCACCAGGCTCCACGAGCGCAGGATGAATTCCTGAATCGACGCCCTGATCCACCACATCGCATAGGTGGCGAGGCGGAAACCGCGATCGGGCTCGAACTTCTTCACGCCCTGCATTAGGCCGATATTGCCTTCGCTGATCAGCTCGCTGACCGGAAGGCCGTATCCACGGTAGCCCATCGCGATCTTGGCGACGAGCCGGAGGTGCGAATTCACCAGCTTGGCGGCGGCTTCCGTGTCCCCATGCTCGCGCCAGCGCTTGGCGAGCATATATTCTTCCTCAGGGGAGAGGATCGGGAACTTCTTGATTTCGGCGAGATAGCGGTTGAGTCCCGCCTCCCCGCCGGAAGCGGGCAGCGAAACGATACCGCCGGACTGACTTGCCATTCGATCCATTCTCCCTGGGCCGGGCGCTTCATTCGGCGTCCTGGCCGATTAATTCCTATACACTAAGGTGATTGAACAGTTCCTGCATGTCCGCCGGCATGCCGCTTGAGAACGACAGGCGGTGCTTTGTTACGGGATGCGTAAAGGCGAGCTGCGCCGCGTGTAAAGCCTGCCTTTGAAAACCGAGCGTTTTCAATAACTCGCGGTGGCTCCGGCCGCCGCGGCCATAGACCGGATCGCCGATCAGCGGGTGCCCGATCGAGGCCATGTGCACCCTGACCTGGTGCGTCCTGCCGGTCTCGAGCGAGCATTCGACGAGCGCCGCATCCTTGAGCAGCTGGAGCCGCTTCCAGTGGGTAACGGCGCGCTTGCCGCGGGCGCCTTCAACGATAGCGATCTTCTTGCGGTTTGCGGAGGATCGGGCGAGCGGAGCATCCACGGTCCCCCCGGACGCTTTCGGAACTCCGGAAACGATTGCGAGATATTTGCGCTCGACGCTGTGCGCCGCGAATTGCCTGGCGAGCCCTTCGTGCGCGACGTCGCTTTTGGCGACGACCAGCAGGCCGGACGTATCCTTGTCGATCCGGTGGACGATGCCGGGCCTGGCAACGCCCCCGATCCCCGACAACGATCCACCGCAATGGTGAATAAGCGCATTCACCAACGTGCCATCCGGGTTCCCTGCGGCGGGGTGAACGACGAGGCCCGCGGGCTTGTCGACGACCAGCAGATGCTCATCTTCGAAGGCAATATTGAGCGGGATGTCCTGGGCGATGTTGTGTGCGGGCTCGGGCTCCGGGACCGCGAGGCTGAAAACCTCGTCGCCGCGGACCTTCGCGGCCGGGTCACGAACTGCCTTTCCGCCCGCCGTCAGCGCGCCAGAGCGGATCAGCGCCTTCAGCCGTTCGCGCGAAAGGGTGGGGACGGCATCGGCCAAAGCGCGGTCGAGCCGCCAGCCGGAGTGGGCGGGTTCAAGCCTTACCTCGATTGTCCGATTTCCCCCCACGGCGCCGATATTGGGGTCGCAAAGCCCGCCTTCAAGTTGGCCCCGCTTGCGCCGCCGTTACGACTGGCCCATCAACCGCCGCCATGAACGCCGTCGACCTTGCGAGCCTGCTCTGTTCGCGCCTGTGCCATGACCTGATGTCGCCCGTCGGGGCGCTCAACAACGGGATCGAGCTTCTCGCCGACGAGCAGGACCCGGAGATGCGCGACCGCTGCCTGGACCTGCTCGCCGAGAGCGCCCGGGCGACCGCCAACAAGCTCAAATTCTTCCGCCTGGCCTTCGGCGCCGCCGGGGGCTTCGGAGAGGAGGTGGCGACCAGCGAGGCGCGCGCGGCGCTAGAAGGGCTGATCGGCGCCGACGGCCGGACCGAGCTTGGCTGGATGGTCGAGCAGGAGAAATTGCCCAAGGGGGTCATCAAGCTCCTCCTCAATCTGGCCCTGATCGGGGGAGACGCGCTCGTCCGCGGCGGCCGTCTCGACGTCGGCGTGGAAGGCGAGGAGATCGCGATCCGGGCGGAGGGGCCGCGGATCGCGCTCGATCCGGCCATTCGCGACGCCCTGTTGCAAGGGGCAGGGGAACCCGTGGAGCCGCGCACGGCCGGGGCCTGGCTCGCGCGCAGTCTCGCCGAGGAAGCAGGTGGGATGATCATGGTGTCGCAGCCATCCGAAACCGTCCTTGTGATCGGAGCGAACCTTCCTTCCCAGGGATAACGCGGCGTTAACTCCTGCCCGCCATAAGCGCCCTTGAGTTCGACGCTGGGGGCGGTTGCGCCAATGGACGACCTGATTGCCGATTTCGTCGCTGAGTCGCGGGAGATGCTCGAGGCTCTCGGCGGGGAGATCGTCGCGTGGGAAGCTGATCCCGACGATCGTTCGCGGCTCGATTCCATTTTCCGCTTCGTTCACACCGTCAAAGGCAATTGCGGCTTCTTCGACTTCCCACGGCTGGAGGCGCTCAGCCACGCCGCCGAGGACGCGCTTGCGGACGTTCGCGCAGGACGCCGGCAGGCGGATGGACCGCTGGTAAGCGCCGTTCTCGCGATCATCGACCGCATCGGGGAAATGATCGCGGCGATCGATTCCGGCGCCGAGATGCCGCCGGGAGACGACAGCGCCTTGATCGAGGCCCTTGAGCCAGGCGCCGAGGGCGCCGCGGTCGCGGTCGCGCTTGCAGCGCCCGCCGAGCAGGCGAAGGGAGCCGCGCCGCGCACGATCCGTCTTTCGGTCGAGCTTCTCGACCGGGTGATGAGCACGGTTTCCGACATGGTGCTTGCCCGAAACGAGCTTGCGCGCAGGCTGCGCGAATCGCCGACCGACGTATCGGTAGACGGCGCATTCGAGCGCTTGTCGGCGATCATCGCGGAGATGCGCGACGCGATCACCCGGACGCGCATGCAGCGCATAGAGAATCTCTTCGTCGCCCTTCCGCGCATGGTGCGCGACCTGTCGGCCGAGCTCGGCAAGCAGGTGCTGATCGACATCGAGGGCGGGGACGTCGAGCTCGACCGCGAGATGATCGAGATGATCCGCGATCCGCTGACCCACATCATTCGCAACGCGGTGGACCACGGGATCGAGGCTCCGGCCGACAGGCTCAAGGCGGGCAAGCGCGAAATCGGCCTACTGACCGTTTCGGCCCGACAGAGCGGCAACCAGATCCTGATCGACATCCAGGACGACGGGCGCGGAATCGACGGCAGGAAGCTTGTCGAGCGGGCGCTCGACGTCGGCCTGCTCGAGAAAGAAGAAGCAGCGAAGCTCTCTCCGCGCGAGCAGCTGGCGCTGATCTTCGAGGCGGGGCTTTCGACCGCCAGGGAAGTCACCGCGATCTCGGGCCGTGGAGTGGGGATGGACGTGGTCCGCTCGAACGTCGAGCGGATCGGCGGAATCGTCGAAGTGGACAGCGTTCCCGGCGAGGGCACGCGCATGACCCTTCGCGTTCCTCTCACCCTGACGATCATCCCTGCACTGACGGTCTCGATTGGCGCCCAGCATTTCGCGATCCCGCGGTCGGCGATCGTCGAAATCGTCCGCGCGAACGGGGAATCCGTTACTCTCGACAGTCTCGGCGGAGCCGGGGTGGCGACAATCCGCGGCCAGCGCGTTCCTGAAATCGCGCTATCCGATGTCCTCGGCATCTCGAGCGAGGTTCCGCATGAGGAGCGCAACCTGGTCGTGCTCCGCCCGGCTGGGGGCGACGTCTATGCGCTGGCCGTCGACCGGATCCACGATCATGAGGAGCTGGTGGTGAAACCCGCTGCTCCGGCGGTCATGGCGACGGGACTTTATGCCGGGACCACGCTCGCCGACGATGGAAGCCCCATACTTCTGTTCGATCCGGCCGGCATCGCCGAGGTCGGCGGCGTCAAGCTGGAAGCCCAGGAACGCTCCGCGCGGATCGCCGAGGGGACCGCTGCCTCGAAAGAAGAATTCGTCTCCGTGCTCCTGTTCCGCGGGCTCGACGGCGCGCGCCGCGCGCTTCGGCTCGCAGTGGTCGACCGGATCGAGGAAGTCCCGGCGAGCGCGATCAGAAAAGGCGCCGGCCAGCTGCGCGTCCAGCTCGGGGAGGCGATCCTTCCGCTCGCGGGCGTCAACGGCGAGCTTCCGCAAGAGAAGGTCCGGGTCTTCCGTCTCAACGACGGCGTTCACGAGATCGGCTATGCCTTCCAGGAGGTGATCGATCTATCGACCATCGCGCACGACGTGATTCCGGCCGACAACCCCGCCGAGGTGAACGGTGTCACCCTAATCGCCGGAGAGCCGGCCGAGCTGGTCGATGCGCACTGGCTGTTCGCCCAGCATCTTGGCGTCGCCGCGAAGCGCTCGAAGGGTCAGCCGCTATGCCGGCTTCCGGGCGACGACCCGTGGATGCAGAACATGCTTCGGCCGATCGTCGAAGCGGTCGGGTACCGGGTCGTCGGCGAGGACCATGAGGGCCCCGTGGACCTGGTCGTCGCGGCCGAAGGCCAAGAGGTCGAAGCGGAGGCGGCGCGCAGGATCATGCTCCGTGCCGAGCCGGAAGGCGCGGGCGACGAGGACGAGAGCATCTACCGCTACGACCGGGCCGGCCTGCTCATGGCGTTGAAATCGGCCGCGGGCGGGAGGCGCAAATGAACCAGCTGCTGCTGATCGTCACCATCGCGGGCCAGCGGGTCGCGCTCCCGGCCGAGGCCGTGGAGTCGGTCGTCGAACTCGACACGCTGATCCCGGTGCCGCGCGCCGCGTCGCACGTAGCCGGTCTTTCCGCTCTCCGAAGCCGGGTGCTGACGGTGATCGACTGCATGCGCTCGCTCGAGCTCGGCGCGAGCGACTGCTCGGACGGAATCCGCGAGGCCGCGGTCGTGGAGCTCGACGGCCATCACTATGCGCTGATCGTCGATGTCGTCGAGGACGTGGTTGAGGCCCTGTCGGATCCCGCTTCGGTCCGCGCTGCAATGGGCCCGGGGTGGGAGCGCGTGTCGAAGGGGATGGTCGAGACAGAGTCCGGGCCGCTCTTGCTCGTGGACGTCGCGGCCCTCATCGCCGGTACTGAAGCGCGGGCGGCATGAGGCCTTAAACTCTTCGTTACCCTTGGACTGTACACGGGCATGGGTTTTCAGCGGGAAGCGTACGCATGAAAAGTTGTTTGATCGTCGATGACTCGAAAGTGATCCGCAAGGTCGCGCGCCATATTCTCGAAACCCTCGAGTTCGAGGTCGACGAGGCCGGCGACGGCCAGGAAGCGCTTTCGCGCTGCGAGCAGAAGATGCCCGACGTCGTCCTGCTCGACTGGAACATGCCGGTCATGAGCGGGATGGAGTTCCTGCGGCTGCTTCGTCAGCGCGGCCATTCGGACCAGCCCAAGGTCGTCTTCTGCACCACCGAGAACGACATGGCGCACATTCGTGCCGCGCTGGAGGCCGGTGCGGACGAATATGTGATGAAGCCGTTCGACCGCGAGACGCTGCACGTCAAGCTTCAGCTCGTCGGCGTCGCCTGAGGGCCCGGCCATGGAGCGGGCGCTCGCAAAATCGCGGGACCGCCAGGTAGCCCGAACCCCGCTTCGCCGAAGGCGAATCCGGTTGATGATCGTCGACGATTCGATGGTCGCGAGGGCCGTGCTCTCGCGGATGATTGAAAGCGACGACGAGTTCGAGATCGCTGCAGTCGCGGGAACCGCCGAAGACGCGATTGACGCGCTTCATGCCGTAAAGGTCGACATAATTCTCCTCGACCTGGAAATGCCGGGCGCGGGGGGCCTCAAGCTCATTCCCGACATCTTGAAGGCCGCCGGCGGCGCCCGGGTCATGGTCGTCTCGTCGCTTGCCGAAGAAGGCAAGGAACATGCGGTCGCGGCCCTTGCCTTGGGCGCGGTCGACGCTATGCCCAAGCCGGGGACCGGCCGCTTCAACGGCCGCTTCGCGGAGGTCCTGCTGTCCCGCCTGAAGGCGATCGGCCTCGCCGACGATCTTCCGCCGCTGCCCCAGCCAATCCGGCTCCAGGGCTGTGGCCCGCTTCGAGCCATGTCGGCTGATCGAATGGGATTGCTGGCCATCGGCGCCTCGACTGGCGGAATCCACGCTTTGTCGAGCTTTTTCGAGGCACTTCCGCCGCGGATCGACGTACCGATCCTCGTTACCCAGCATCTGCCGACGCCCTTCATGCCGGTTTTCGCTCGGCAGCTCGGGATCGCGGCAAAGCGCGAGGCCCTCGTGGCCGAGGATGGAATGCGCCTTGCACCGGACCGCATCCTGATCGCTCCGGGCGACGCGCATCTGACAATTGTTGCGCGACACGGCGGACATGAAGTGGAGCTTTCGAGAGAACCGTCTGCGACCGGCTGCCTCCCGTCGGTCGACCCGATGTTCGCCTCCGCGGGAAATAAGTTCGGGTCGGCGGCGGTTGCGGTGATCATGACCGGGATGGGCCGGGACGGAGTTGAAGGCGCGCGGCGGCTGGTGGCCTGCGGCGGTTCCGTGCTCGCTCAGGACGAGTCGAGCTGTGCCGTCTGGGGAATGCCGCGGGCTGTGATTGAGGCCGGACTCGCCTGCGCCGTAATGTCGCCCGAGAAGATGGGGCGGCGGATCGCCTCGCGTACAGAAGGTTTCCCATGCAAGTAAGCGACAGTTCCAGCCGGATCCTGGCCGGCCTGCTAGAGGCGCGCACCGGCCAGCAGCTGACGATGAACCGTCGCTGGAGGATCGAAACCGCCCTCTCCAAGCTGCTGCGCGAGCGCGGAATCGCCACGCTCGATGAGCTCATCACGATCCTGGTCATGGGCAAGGAACCGGGGCTTTCCAACCAGGTGGTCGAGGCGCTCTTGAACAACGAAACCTATTTCTTTCGCGATCGCGCGCCGTTCGATCTGCTGGCGAAACATGCGCTCCCCAGCCTTGCGCGGAAGAGGCACGCGTCGCGCCGGATCCGCATTTGGTCCGCAGGCTGCTCCACGGGCCAGGAAGTCTATTCTCTCGCCATGCTGTTCGCCGAAAACCCGGCCGAATGGCAGGGCTGGACCATCGATATTCTGGGCACCGATGTCTCCTCGTCGATGGTCGATCGGGCGCGCAGCGGAATCTACACGCAGTTCGAGGTTCAGCGCGGCCTTGGCATCAACCAGACGATCCGCTGGTTCGAAGAGTGCCCAGACGGCTGGCGCGCCGTCGAGGCGCTTCGCAGGGTCGCGCGCTTCCAGGTCCACAACCTGCTTGAGCAGCCGCCACAGCCGGGCGGATTCGACGTCGTCCTTTGCCGCAACGTCCTGCTTTACCTGGCGCCGGAGAAGAGGCGCCTCGCGTTCGACCGGCTCGCCTCAGCGATGGCAAAGGACGGATGGCTCATGCTCGGCGCGGGGGAAACGGTGATTGGCCAGACCGACCGCTTCGGAGCCGACATCCAGGCCCGCGGCCTCTACCGCCTCACGGACGGCGAGGCAGTGGTCGAAAAACGCACGGGAAGCGACCGCAGGGCTGTCGCAAAAGCTTGACCGAAGGGCGCAGAATGTGCGCCTTTTGAGTCCATGCAATTCGTCGACCGCCCATCGCCCAATTTCGACGAGCGGGCGCTGCCGGTGTCGATGATCGTTCTCCACTATACCGGGATGCCTGACTGCGAAGGGGCGCTCGCCCGGCTATGCTCGCCCGACGCCAAGGTCTCGGCCCATTATTGCGTCGACGAGGACGGCACCATTTACCGAATGGTCGAGGAATCGATGCGCGCCTGGCACGCGGGCAAGTCGCGCTGGCGAGGGATCACCGACGTCAATTCCGCAAGCATCGGCATCGAGATCGTCAATCCGGGGCACGAGTTCGGCTACCGGCCTTTCCCGGACGAGCAGATCGCCGCGCTCATCCCGCTGGTCGCGCAGATCAAGGAGAGGCACGGAATCAGCCGCGGCAATGTCGTCGGCCATTCCGACGTCGCGCCCGCGCGTAAGGA
>JBKHXB010000034.1:0-23198 GCA_046566245.1 Alphaproteobacteria bacterium
GGCGTCGATATTTGAGAGGAGTTGCCCCTAGTACGAGAGGACCGGGGTGAACATGCCTCTGGTGGACCTGTCGTGGCGCCAGCCGCGCAGCAGGGTAGCTATGCATGGACGGGATAACCGCTGAAAGCATCTAAGCGGGAAGCCTCCCTCAAGATAAGATATCTCAGGACGGTCGAAGACCACGACCTTGATAGGCCGGGTGTGGAAGTGCGGTAACGCATGGAGCTAACCGGTCCTAATGTCCTATTCGCGCTTGATTGAATCTGCACCATCATCGACAGGCCTGCATCTCGATGCAGGACCGGTCGCTTGGCTGGATGATCGGCACGGTTTCTAGAAACTTGACCCTTTCGCCGTCACCATAGCTTGGTGACCATGGCGTCCGTGACCCACCCGATCCCATCCCGAACTCGGCCGTGAAACCGGACAGCGCCGATGGTACTACTGCTTAAGCAGTGGAAGAGTAGGTCGTCGCCAGGCTTTGCTGACGGCGAACCGGGTCGAACCCATTCACAAGTCAACGAAGCCGCTGCCGGGCATGCCCCAGCGGCGGCTTTATCGTTTTTGGGCCAAGTGCCCGCCGATTGGTGTCGCGGGGTGGAGCAGTCCGGTAGCTCGTCAGGCTCATAACCTGAAGGTCGCAGGTTCAAATCCTGCCCCCGCAACCAGCCTCGCAAATGTCCCGCCTCCAGCAGCCGCCTCCGGGCGGCTTTTTTTGTGCCTTCGGCGTTATCGCCGCATGGCCCGCGAAAATCCCCCAGCGCCCATGGAAGCGATTCTCGCCGCCGACCTGCCCGAAGGGCCGGGCTGGCAGTATGAGCCCAAGTGGGACGGCTTCCGCTGCCTTGCGCGGCGGGACGGCGGCACTGCCGATCTGATCTCGAAGAGCGGGAAGCCGCTCGGCCGCTATTTCCCCGAAGTGCTCGACATGCTTCTGCGCCTCGGGCCAAAGCAGTTCCTGCTCGACGGCGAGCTGATTATCAGCGTCGGCGACGCCCTGTCCTTCGACGCGCTCCAGCTGCGGCTCCATCCCGCCCAGAGCCGCGTCAACAAGCTCGCCGGGGAAACGCCGGCGGAGCTGATGCTGTTCGACTTCCTGGCGCTCGAAGGAACCGAGCTGTGGAACAAGCCGCTATCCGACCGCCGCGCGGCACTCGAGCGGTTCCACGCGCAAGCCCGCGAAGCCATGCTCAAGCTGTCGCCGGCGACCCGCGACCGGGACACGGCGCTCGGCTGGCTTGAACGATCGGGTGGCGCGCTGGACGGAGTCATCGCCAAGCGCGTGGACCAGCCCTACCGTTTCGGCGAACGGGCGATGGTCAAGGTCAAGCCGGAGCGGACGGCGGACTGCGTCGTTGGCGGATTCCGCTATGCGACCAAGGGCCGCGTGGTTGGGTCGCTGCTGCTCGGCCTCTACGACGATGACGGCCTGCTGCATCATGTCGGCTTCACCTCGGCAATACCCGCGAACGAAAAGGAAGAGCTTACCGAACTGCTGGAAGGCCTCGTCGAGCCGCCGGGCTTTACGGGCAACGCCCCGGGCGGGCCCAGCCGCTGGAGCAGCGAACGCTCGACTGAGTGGCAGCCGCTACGGCCGAAGCTGGTGGTGGAGGTCCGGTACGACCAGGTGACGGGCCGCCGCTTCCGCCACGGGACGGCGCTGGTCCGCTGGCGGCCCGACAAGGACCCGACGCAATGCACCTTCGACCAGCTCAGGTCCGAGCTGCGGCCGTCCGAGCTCAGGGAGATTTTCGGCCAATGACCGTGGACTTGTTCGGAGAGTCGCTGATCGCGGGTCTCGACTACAGGTCCGATTTCATCTCGGCCGAGGAAGAGCAGGCGCTGATCGACCGGCTCACGGCGGAAGAGCTGAGCCCCTTCCGATTCCAGGGCTGGACCGGAAAGCGGCTGACCAAGACCTTCGGCTGGCGCTACGATTTCGAGGATTCGAGCTTTGCCTCCGCGGAGCCGATGCCCGACTGGCTCGATCCGCTTCGGGTCCGGGCCGCTGCATTCGCAGGAGTCCCGCCGGACGCCTTCGTCCATGCTTTGCTCATCCGCTACGATCCCGGCGCCGGGATAGGCTGGCACCGAGACCGGCCAGTGTTCGAAAGGGTGGTCGGAGTGTCGCTAGGCACCCCCGCGGTGCTTCGGTTCCGCAAGCGTAGGCCCGGCGGCTTCGACCGCGTCCAGCTCGAGGTCGAACCGCGCTCGGCCTATCTGCTGACCGGCCCGGCGCGGCACGAGTGGGAGCACAGCATTGCGGCGGGCGACAGCCTGCGTTTCTCGATCACCTTCCGGACGCTGTCCGACCTGGGCCGCCGCAAGGCGGAGCTCTAGCGCTCCTCGAAACCCGCGACGCACTCGGCGAGCCAGCGCGCCGCGGTCAGCGCGCTGAGGTCGGTCGCGTCGAGCGGCGGGTCCCATTCGGTAAGGTCGATGACGCGGACGCGCGGATCGCTCGCGAGCCTGCGGACCGCCCAGAAGAAATCCGCTACCGCCATTCCTCCGGGGCGAGCCCCCGGCGCGCCCGGCAATTGCGCGCGGTCAATCACGTCGATGTCGCAATCGACGACGATCGCGTCGCATTGCGACAGATGTTCGAGCGCCCTCTCGATCACCGAATCGATCCCATCCCGGCGGATATCACCCATGCTGACGGCCAAGTTTCCGGCGGCGAGCGCGTCGAGGTGCATCTTCGCGGTGTTGGCGAAGCTCGCGAGCCCGACCTGCGCAATGTTGGCGCCGGGAAGCCCGTCCTCCATGAGCGCTCGGACCGGATTGCCGTTGCTGAGGCCTTGGTCGGTTTCGCGCATGTCGAAATGCGCGTCGAGCGTGATCAGCCCGACCTTGTCGAGCGGCAGGCCGAGCGCAAGCAATGCCGGCCGAGTCACCGCATTGTTGCCGCCGACGACGAGCGTCAGCGCATGCTCGCTGAGGCTCGCCGCGATCGCGTCGCGGATCGGGCCTGTCGCCTGCTCAATGGTGAGGCCGTCGAGCGGCACGTCGCCATGGTCGTGCACCGCCGTGATCAGCTCACGCCCGCTTTCGATGTCGTAACGACCGATGCGCTTGAGCGTCCGGCGGAGCAGCGCCGGGGCCTGGTCGCAAGAGCCGGGGGTTACGGACCCCGCCGCGAGCGGGGCGCCGACCAGCCCGATCGGAATTCCTTCGCCCTCATCCACCAGCAGCTCGGAAAGGTTCGGCCAGGCGTTCATCCCTTTTGCCCTATCAGGGGCACTCGCCTAAGGGCAATCGCATGTGGGACCGCCTGCTCGTCGATTGCCGCGTCGCGACCATGGAAGCCGCCGCCGGCAATCCG
Organism: Alphaproteobacteria bacterium; assembly: GCA_046566245.1. Lineage (GTDB taxonomy): Bacteria > Pseudomonadota > Alphaproteobacteria > Sphingomonadales > Sphingomonadaceae > Sphingomicrobium. The sequence goes on from JBKHXB010000034.1 coordinate 3,323, forward strand.
CTGGGCATCATCGAAAACGGCGCCATCGGCATACAGGACGGCAAGATTGTGCGGGTCGGTCCGCGGACAGAGCTCGCGGGGTTCCGCGCGAAGGAGGTGGTTCCGCTCGGCGGCGCCTGGGTCACGCCCGGGCTCGTCGACTGCCACACCCATCTGATCTTTGGCGGCAACCGGGCGGACGAGCATGCGCTGCGCCGGGCCGGCGCGACCTACGAGGAAATCGCGCTTGCCGGGGGCGGCATCGCCTCGACCGTCAAGCGCACGCGCGAGGCCTCGGAAGCCGAGCTCCTGGCCGCGGCGGCGATGCGGCTCGACGCGCTGATGAAGGGCGGCGTCACCACGGTCGAGATCAAGTCGGGCTACGGACTCGACGTTGAAGGCGAGCTTCGCCTTCTGCGCTGTGCGAAGGCGCTTGCCGCGAGCGAGGCGGTGCGGATCGTGCCGACCCTGCTCGCGCTCCACGCCTTGCCTGCGGAGTGGAAGGAACGGCGCATCGGCTATGTCTCGATGATCGTCGACGAGCTGATTCCTGCCGCGGCCGAAGCTGGCCTGGCGGACGCGGTGGATGCGTTCTGCGAAGGCATCGCCTTTACCCGCGACGAGGTCGAGCGGCTGTTCAAGGCGGCCGAAGCGCATGGCCTCAAGGTCAAGCTTCACGCCGAGCAATTGTCCAACCAAGACGGCGCCGCCCTCGCCGCGAAATACAGGGCGCTTTCGGCCGATCATCTCGAGCATCTCGATGAGGATGGCGCTAAGGCGATGGCGGCTGCCGGCACCGTCGCCGTGCTTCTGCCCGGCGCGTTCTATGCGCTCCAGGAAACCCGCAAGCCGCCGGTGCAGATGCTCCGCGACCACTGCGTTCCGATCGCCGTCGCGACCGACTGCAATCCCGGTACCTCGCCGATGTTGTCGCCGACGCTGGCAATGAACATGGCCTGCACTTTGTTCGGACTGACGCCCGAGGAATCTCTGCAAGGCATGACCATCAACGCGGCCCGGGCCTTGGGGCTGGACCAGGAGATCGGCTCGATCGCGCCGGGCAAGGCCGCCGACCTTTGCGTCTGGCGGCTCGAAAGCCTGGCGGAGCTCGGCTACTGGATCGGCCTTCCGGGGCCGGAACGACGGATCTACGCCGGGGACGATTGCTAGGAAACATGACTGACAGACGGGACAATAGCCGCCACATCCGCGCGCGCCGCGGGAGCGAGATCAAGGCGAAGCACTGGACCGCAGAGGCGGCTGTCCGGATGCTGATGAACAATCTCGACGACGATGTTGCCGAGGACCCGCAGAACCTGGTTGTCTATGGCGGGATCGGTCGCGCCGCGCGCAACTGGGCCTGCTTCGACAAGATTGTCGAGACTCTCGAGCGGCTGGAGGAAGACCAGACCCTGCTCGTCCAATCGGGCAAGCCGGTCGGCGTGTTCCGGACGCACAAGGACGCGCCCCGCGTGCTCCTCGCCAATTCCAACCTGGTGCCGAGATGGGCGAACTGGGACGTCTTCAACCAGCTCGATCGCATGGGGCTGATGATGTACGGCCAGATGACCGCCGGAAGCTGGATCTACATCGGCAGCCAGGGGATTGTCCAAGGCACCTACGAGACCTTCGCCGAAATGGGCCGCCAGCATTACGGCGGCGATCTTCGCGGACGCTGGATCCTGACCGCCGGCCTGGGCGGGATGGGCGGAGCGCAGCCGCTCGCGGCAGTGATGGCCGGCGCGCACTGCATCGCCATTGAGGTTCAGGAAAGCCGCATCGAGAAACGGCTCGAGACCCGCTACCTCGACCATCGCGCGACGAGCATCGACGAGGCGCTGGAAATCATCCGCAAGGCGCCCGAGCCGACCAGCGTCGGGCTGCTCGGCAACGCCGCGGAGATCCTCGCGCAGATGCTCGAGCGAGGCATTCGCCCCGACGCATTGACCGACCAGACGAGCGCGCACGACCCGGCCAACGGCTACTGCCCCGCCGGTTGGAGCGTCGCCACGTGGCAGGAGATGCGTGAGAAGGACCCGGCCGCCGTCGCCGCGGCCGCCCGCCATTCGATCGCGCGCCACGTCGAGGCGATGCTCGCTTTCAAGGACATGGGCGTGCCCACCTTCGACTATGGCAACAACATCCGCCAGGAAGCGAAGGACATGGGCGTCGAGAACGCCTTTGCTTTCCCGGGCTTCGTCCCCGCCTATGTGCGCCCGCTCTTCTGCCGCGGGATCGGCCCGTTCCGCTGGGCGGCGCTGTCGGGAGGCCCCGAGGACATCTACCGCACCGACGCGAAGGTGAAGGAGCTGATCCCCGACGATGCGCACCTCCACCGCTGGCTCGACATGGCGCGCGAGCGCATCGCCTTCCAAGGGCTTCCAGCGCGAATCTGCTGGGTAGGCCTGGGGCAGCGCCACCGCCTCGGCCTCGCATTCAACGAGATGGTGAGGAGCGGCGAAGTCTCGGCGCCGATCGTCATCGGGCGCGACCATCTCGACAGCGGCAGCGTCGCCTCGCCCAACCGCGAGACGGAAGCGATGAAGGACGGCAGCGATGCGGTTAGCGACTGGCCCTTGCTCAATGCGCTTCTCAACACTGCGAGTGGCGCGACGTGGGTCTCGCTTCACCATGGCGGCGGGGTCGGCATGGGCTATTCGCAGCATGCCGGGATGGTGATCGTCGCCGACGGCAGCGACGACGCCGCAAGGCGGCTGGAACGCGTGCTGTGGAACGACCCGGGGACGGGCGTGATGCGCCACGCGGACGCGGGTTACGAGGAAGCGATCGCCTGCGCGCGGGAGCAGGGGTTGGACCTGCCGATGCTTTGATGAGTCTCCTTTAACCGAACAGCGAAACCAGCATTCGTCCCACCGGCAACCACAGTTCGCTGCCGGTGAAGGCGTCGGCGTTGAGCCGCAACAGATGAAGAGCCAGCCCGAGCAGCAGGATTGGGTAGAGCTTGCGGCAAGCATAGAGGTCGTAGGCCAGCGCCAGCAGCAGCGGCGCTAAGTTCATCGGTTGCCACAGAAAGGCGCTCTCGATGCCGGTCCGGTAAACCAGCCTGCCCAAGCCAACCACAGCGATCGAATAGGTCGCAAGGAACATGGCGCGCTTATGCAAATCCGGCCGCTTTCGATAGGCGACGGCCGCGGCGAGGAACCCGGCAAAATAGACCATGTCGATCAGAGGAAAGAAGATGAAGGCGGCGGCCGCGTCGAGGCTATTCTCGCGAACTCCGAGCCGGTTGGCGAGCAGGCCGGCCGCATAAATACCAACCACGGCGATGATGAAACCATAGGCCGCCAGCCATGGCCCAAGCGCGAAATGTATGCGCGCCCGGCCCATCGCAATCAGCGCCGCCTGGGAAATGTAGAGCAGCAGCCAGCCGGTAAACAGCGCGGCGTGCACATGGATAAGCCAGAATTGCGTTGTCGGCGCCGGCGTTCTGCCGGTTACGGCGCTGAAATATTGCGGCCAAAATCCGGCTACCGCGAGTACCAGCATCAATAGGCCGAGCAAGGTGAAGAATGGCGACTTGCGAAATCGCTTGCGAGCGCTTGCCGGGTCCCGGATCCGGGCAGCTGCTGTTGCCATCGCCGCGCTCCTCCTCAGGAGGAGGATAACATAAGTCGCCGAGGCGGCCACGATGCTGTCCAATCGCTGTCAAATCTCCTAGGTCCGCTCCATGATTGTGTTGCATCCCGAAGCCATCGACGTCGCTACGCTCCGCCTGATTTGGGCCGGTTCGGCGGGGCGTCTTGACGATGCAGCGATGCAGCGCGTCGCCGAGTCCGCGGCCGCCGTCGAGCGGATCGTTGCGTCGGGCGAGACCGTCTATGGCGTCAATACGGGCTTCGGCCTTCTCGCCAACACGCGAATCCCGGCCGACCGCCTCGCCGAGCTACAGACCAACCTGCTTCTGTCGCACAGCGCGGGTCTTGGCGATCCGCTGCCGCGCCACGTCAGCCGGCTGATGATCGTGCTGAAATTGCTCGGCCTCGGCCGCGGCCATTCGGGCGTCCGCCGGCAAGTGATCGAAGCCCTCCAGGCACTGCTGGACAAGGACGCCATTCCCGTCATCCCGAGCCAGGGCAGCGTCGGCGCGTCTGGCGACCTCGCGCCGCTCGCGCACCTGATCGCGGCGCTAATGGGCCATGGCCGGATCGACGTCGCCGGCGAGGTCATGCCCGCCGCCGCCGCGCTGCAGAAGCTCGGCATGGAGCCGCTCGCGCTTGGCCCGAAGGAAGGCCTCGCGCTGATCAACGGCACGCAGGCCTCGACCGCGATCGCGCTCGACGCCCTGTTCACGGGCGAACGCGTGTTCGCCGCCGCCATCGCCGCCGGTGCACTCTCCGTCGATGCCTTGAAGGGCAGCGTCAAGCCGTTCGACGCGCGCGTCTCCGAAGTGCGTGGGCAGCCCGGCCAGATCCGGGTCGCGGCGGCGCTTCGGGCGCTTCTGGACGGCAGCGAGATCGTCGCCAGCCACGCGCGCTGCGGCAAGGTGCAGGACCCCTACAGCTTCCGCTGCCAGCCGCAGGTGATGGGTGCGGCGCTCGACCTACTTGCGAACGCGGCTCGAACTCTGACGATCGAGGCAGCGGCCGTCACCGACAACCCGGTCCTGTTCGGCGAAGAGGCGATCAGCGGCGGCAATTTCCATGCCCAGCCGGTGGCGTTCGCTGCCGACATGATTGCCATGGCTTTGTGCGAGGTCGGATCGATCTCAGAGCGGCGAACGGCCGTGCTGATCGACCCGAAGATGAGCGGCCTGCCGCCTTTCCTGACCGAGGACAGCGGCGTGAACTCGGGCCTGATGATCCCGCAGGTCACCGCTGCCGCTTTGGTCAGCGAGAACAAGTCGCTGGCTTATCCCGCGAGCGTTGATTCGATCCCGACATCTGCGGGCCAGGAAGACCATGTGTCCATGGCTCCGATCGCCGCGCGCAAGGCCGGCGCGATCGCCCGCAACGTCGCCGGGATCGTCGCGGTCGAGCTGATCGCTGCCACGCAGGGGGTGGATTTCCACGCGCCGCTCAAGACATCGCCGAAGCTGCAGGCGGTGCATTGGAAAGTTCGCGCGCTCAGCCCGCGCTTTTCTGCCGATCACTACTGGGCGGACGAGATGGCCGCGCTCCAGGCGGCGGTGCTTGCGGGCGAGATTGGTAAGCCGGACCTTCTAAGCTCCAGCGCCTAGCGTCCGTATTACTGGTGCGATACAGTAGCGCTGCCGAGTCGTAATGGAGTGGCGGGTATGGATAAGCAAGCCGGCGACTATGGGGATCACGCCCGTCGGGTGACCGAGTTCACCGATACGATCATGGATCAAATTAGGAAGCTTGCTGAACTGCACGCCGCCGGGATTTTGACCGAAGAAGAATTCACAGCAAAGAAGTCGGAATTGCTGTCGCGCCTCTAGCGCTCGCATCGTCGGTACTCATCAGCGCACCTTGTCCCAGGTCTTGGACTTGCAGATCAGCCCGAGCACGCAGCCGCGCACCTTGAGCTGGGTCGGCGACACCTGGCGGATCATGCCCTGGGCGTGCACGTTGCGGTCGGCGACGAACACCTTGGCGCGATAGGTCCCCGGACCGGTGCGCCTGATGTCTTTGATCAGGGTCGCGCCGATGAGCTCGGTGCCGCTGCCGCGTTCCGCCTTGGCCTGCTGCTTGGGAGAGGCCTTGACCACCGTGCCGCACAGGCTTTGCCCGCACGGCGCGATCTCGACCTCCATCTTGCCGTTCCTCCAGCGGCCTTCAAGCGGGCTCTTCGCCGAGGCGAGCGCAGGGCCGGAAAGCAACGCAAGCGCTCCGAGGCTGAACAGAATCCTTTTCATATTCACCGGCTTAGCTGCTCTTTGTGGCAGCAATGGCGCATCTTCCTTGCGCCGCGATGAACGGGAACGGCCTAGTTTGCGCCCGGCAGCGGCGCCTGCGCGCGGGCCCAGACCTGCGATTTGCAGATGCCGATCTCGCAGCCGGAGACTTTCAGGTCGCCATTGGCTTCGGCGTTGATCTTCGCGGTCGCGTGCAGCCGTTGGTCGGGAATGAACAGCTTGCCTTCCCAGATGTCGCCCTTTGGCTGGAGCCCGGTCAGAAGCTGAGCCCCGATCAGGTTCGGTGTTCCCTTCTTCGCGTCCTGCTGGGCCTGTGCGCTCGCCCATGCGACCGTCCCGCACATGGCCTCGCCGCACGGCGCGATTTCGATGATGACGCTCTTGCTCGGATTGACCCAGTGACCCTGGATCGAGGCCGGCGAAGCGGCTGGCAGCGCGAGCATTGCAATGAGTTCGAACATGTGAGCGGTCCCCCTTGATCGCGCGACGATAGTGGCAATCGCGGCTCAATGGAAATCGCGGCTCTTCGGGATGATCTCGACGTCGCGCGGATGGCGCGTAGGCTGCGGGCGCATGGCTCCCGGCGCATCGCCGCGCGATAGCGGCGCGTCCATGATGTCCTCACTCAGGTGGCGAAGCATGTGCGTATGGTCCTCGAGTCTCCGCGCGACGACATGGATGACCTCGCTGCCACAATCCGGTCCGGACTGCCCCCGGCAATCCGGCTGCGGCTCGTCGCGCTGGATCATGCCGCGCACCGTCATCAGCCGCGCCCCCATGACGATCCTGCGCTGCCTTTCGAAGACGTCGGGCCAGATCACGAGATTCGCGACTCCCGTCTCGTCCTCGATGGTGATGAAGACGACGCCTTTGGAAGTTCCAGGCCGCTGGCGGATCAGCACGACGCCCGCGATCGCCAGCCTCTTGCCGTTGCGCAGCGCCTTGAGCTGCTCGGCGGTGACGAAGCCCTGGGCGGCGTAATGCGCGCGCAGGAAGTGCATCGGATGCGCTTTGAGGCTCAGCCGCACCGTCTGGTAATCGTTCACGACATGCTCGCCGAGCGGCATCGCGGGCAGCTGGGCGGGGGCGCTTTCGGAACCCTCGTCGCGGGCTTGTGCCGCAGCGAACAGGGGCAGGTCCGGCGCCGATTTCAGCGCGCGCGAATCCCACAGCGCGGCGCGGCGGTCGAGCCCCATCGAGCGGAAGGCGTCGGCGGCCGCCAGCCGCTGGATCGCGTGGACCGGGACCCGGCCGCGCGTCTGCAGCTCCTCGACGCTTGCATAGGGCCGGCCGGCGCGCGCCGAGACCAGCCGGTCCGCCGCCTCGCGGTGCAGCCCGTCCACCTGGCGAAGGCCGAGGCGGAGTGGTGGCTGCGAAAGCCCCTCCCCTTCAGTGGAGGGGTTGGGATGGGGAGTGCCCGATGACGCCAAGCTTGAAGAATAGGCCCCACCCCTTGATCCCCTCTCCTGAAAGGGAGGGGAGGGCTCGAGCGTGCAATCCCAGTCGCTGAAGTTCACATCCACCTCGCGCACCTCGACTCCATGCTCACGCGCGTCGCGGACGATCTGCGCAGGCGCGTAGAATCCCATCGGCTGAGAATTGAGCAGCGCCGCGGCGAACGCCGCCGGATATTTCCACCTCAGCCAGCTCGACACGTAGACGAGGTGGGCAAAGCTCGCCGCGTGGCTCTCGGGGAAGCCATATTCACCGAAGCCCTTGATCTGGTCGAAGCAGCGCTGGGCGAAATCGGGGTCGTAGCCCCTTTCGACCATCCGCCCGACCATCTTTTCCTGCAACAGCTCGATATTCCCCTTCGACCGGAAGGTCGCCATCGCCTTTCGCAGCTGGTTGGCCTCGGCGGCCGAGAATCGCGCCGCGTCGATCGCGATCTTCATCGCCTGCTCCTGGAAGATCGGCACTCCGAGCGTCCGGCCGAGGATTTTCTCGAGTTCGTCCGGAGCCCCGTGCCGGGGATCGGGGCAGGGAAAGGTGATCGGCTCCTTGCCGCTTCGGCGCTTGAGATAGGGGTGGACCATGTCGCCCTGGATCGGCCCCGGGCGGACGATCGCGACCTCGATGACGAGGTCGTAGAAGCAGCGCGGGCGAAGGCGCGGGAGCATGTTCATTTGCGCCCGGCTCTCGACCTGGAAGACCCCGAGCGAATCGCCGCGGCTGAGCATTTCGTAGACGGCCGGTTCCTCCTGCGGGATCGTCGCCAGCTCCCACCGCTGCCCGTGGTGCTGCTCGACCAGGTCGAAGCATTTGCGGATGCAGGTCAGCATTCCGAGCGCAAGCACGTCGATCTTCAAAATCCCGAGCTCGTCGATGTCGTCCTTGTCCCATTCGATGAAGGTCCGGTCCTCCATCGCTCCGTTTCCGACCGGCACGGTTTCGGTCAGCGGCCGTTCGGTCAGGATGAAGCCGCCAACATGCTGCGACAGGTGCCGCGGCATTCCGATCAGCTGCTCGGCCAGCTTGATCGTGCGCTTGAGGTGCGGGTCGGAAAGGTCGAGCCCGGCGTCCTTCGCGCGTGCCTCCTCCATCTCGCTTTCCATATGGCCCCAGATGGTCGAAGCCAGCGCTCCGCAGACATCGTCGGACAAGCCCATGACCTTGCCGACCTCGCGGATCGCGCTTCGCGGGCGATAGTGGATCACGGTCGCCGCGATCCCGGCACGGTCGCGGCCATATTTTTCGTAGATGTGCTGGATCACCTCCTCACGCCGCTCATGCTCGAAATCGACGTCGATGTCGGGCGGCTCGCGCCGTTCCTCGGAGATGAAGCGCTCGAACAAGAGGTCGCTGGTTGATGGGTCGACCGCGGTAATGCCGAGCGCATAGCAGACCGCGCTGTTCGCGGCGCTGCCGCGGCCCTGGCACAGGATCGGCGGGTCGAGGCTGCGGGCGAAGGCGACGATGTCGTGGACGGTCAGGAAGTATCGCGCGAAGTCGAGCCGCTCGATCAGCTTGAGCTCATGGTTGAGCTGAGTGAGCACCTTGTAGGGTATCCGCTTTCCCCAACGCCGGTGCGCGCCCGCCCAGGTCAACTGCTCGAGATGCTGCTGCGGACTCCGTCCGTCGGGCACGGTCTCGCGCGGATATTCGTACCTGAGCTCTTCGAGGCTGAAGTTCAGCGAATCCGCGAACTCCCGTGTCGCGGAAATCGCGTGCGGCCAGCGGGCGAACAGCCGCGCTATCTCTTCCAGCGATTTCAGATGCCGCTCGGCATTGGGATTGAGCAGGAAGCCCGCCCTGGCGATGGTCGTCTTCTCGCGGATGCAGGTCATCACGTCCTGCAAGGGACGCTTCTCTGGCGCGTGATAATGGACGTCGTTGGTCGCCAGGATCGTGCAGCCATTGGCCCGCGCGAGACGGTCGAGCCGCTCGATCCGCGCCGCATCGTCGCCGCGGTAGAGCCAGGAGGCGGCGAGGTGACGGAGCGAAGGCAAAGCGTCGCGCAGCCTTGGGAGCTCGGCCTCGAAGGCGTCGAGATCGTCCGCCGGCCAGGCGATGAAGGCGATCCCGTCGCTGTGTGCGGCGACGTCGTCGAGCGAGAGCTCGCACTCGCCCTTCTTCGCCCGCATCTTGCCGAGGCTCAGCAGCCGCGACAGCCGCCCGTACCCATCGCGATCAACCGGGTAGGCGAGCAGGCTTGGAGCGTCCTGAAGGTCGAGCCGACACCCGATCAGCGGCCTTAGCCCCGCGCCCTTGGCCGCGCTGTGCAGCCTGACCACGCCGGCGAGCGTGTTGCGGTCGGCGATCCCAATCGCATCCATCCCCAGCTCGAGCGCCCGAAGCACCAGCTCGATCGCATCGGACGCGCCGCGAAGGAAGGAAAAGGGGGAAGTGACGCCGAGCTCGACATAAGGCGAAGGCGCCATCGGAGCAGGCGGCATGTCGCCGCTCCGGACCAGCTTGAGCCGGGAGAAGCCGGCCTTTTCGGGCATCAGCCAAACAGCCCGTGGATGAACCAGGCGGGCGCGCCGCCGCGGCCGTCGCCGGCAATGCCTTCGCGAAAGATCCAGTAACGGCGTCCTTCGCGGTCCTCGACCCGGTAATAATCGCGCAGCCGCGCGGTCGAGCGCTCCCGCCACCATTCGGGCGCGATCCGCTCGGGCCCCTCGAACCGCGCGATGTCATGGACCGATCGTCGCCAGACGAAGCGGCGGGGTTGGCCTTCCGGGGTCGCATAGACGACCGCGATGGCTTCCGGCCGGTCGAGCAGGCGTTGGGGGCGGCGAAGCTCCTCCCTGCCGGTGTAGCCGGCGGGGAGGGGGACCATCGAACACAGATTCGATGGTGGAGGGGGCTTGTGCCGGCTGCTGTGCTCGGATGTCCGCCGGACATCCTGCGCTCCTGGCACCCCTCCACCATGCCGCTTCGCGCCATGGTCCCCCTCCCCATCGCAGGGCGATAGGGAGGAGCTTACAGCCTCCGTCCACCCGCTCGCCCTTTCCGGCACATGGCTCTTGAACGCCACAGGCCGGCAGACCGATCGCGGCCCAAGCTTGACGGTCAGCCGGTCGATAAGCCGCGCGAGGTCGCCTGCCGCTGACGGCTCCTCGACCAGGCTGCGCTGGGCCGGATCCAGCTCCTCCGTCCAGTCCGCGACCAAGGCGAAGGCGTTGAATCCGAAACCGGGGTCGAGCGCAGCCGCCTTGTCGGCGAGCAGGCGTTGGAGATGTTTGGGATCGCGGCTTGGGATGGCGGTGGCGACGCTCGCGACGGCGACGCTCCCGTCGACCCGGAAGCCGTGCAGAAAGAGCTTGCGGGTCCCAAGATGCCGCTTTTCGAGTTCGGACACGAGCATCGGGATGAGCCGGCCGAGCGCCTGGGTAGCGGCCTCGACGTGGGTCGCGGGTTCTTCCAGGCGCAGGCTCGCGCGCGGCGGCGGCGTGTCGGCAATGGCGGTCAGCGGCTCGGGCTTGCGGCCGGTCAGCCGGTCAAGCGCATCGACGACGTCTTCCGCACCCCGAAACCGCCTTGCGAGCGCGAGCCTCGGAAGGTCGAGCAGGGCCCCGATCGTCTTCAGCCCCAGCCGCTCGAGAGTCCGCGCCGTCTCCGGTTCCAGGCGAAGCGCCGCGACGGGGAGGGCGCCTAGCGCTTTCACCAACTCGTCCGCCGGGGTGACGATGAAGGGTGATCGGGCGTAGCGGCTGAACGCCCACGCGGCCGCTGCCGTAGGCGCGATGGCGACCCGCGTAGAGAGTCCAAGCGCGGCGAACCGCTTCTTCACATCCTCGCCCAGCCCTGTCTCGCCGCCAAACAGATGCGCGACACCGGTGACGTCCAGGCGCAAGCCATCGGCGCCGTCCACTTCGACCAGCGGCGACCAGCGTTGCGCCCAGCGCGCGAGCCGTTCGAGCAGAGCCCGGTCACCGTCCGGGTCGGCGGGAACAGCGACCAGCGCCGGGTCGAGAGCCCGCGCGTCGGTCAGCCGCGCTCCGGGCCGCGCCCCGCGTTCGGCGGCCGCGCGGGTGACCGCGTGGATAACAGGCCCGTGCGCGCCCTCGATGGTGAGGACGACGGGATGGTCAGGCCCGCATTCGCTCGACTTCGCCCACCGCTCGATCGCCAGCGCCGGGAACCAGATGGAAAGAATCGGCCTCATGCGCCAGCTTCCATCGCCCTGGCGGTGACCCGCGCGCGCGGAACAGCTCGGCGTCCCAGCCCGGCGCGCCGGGCGCGCGCGGGTCGAATGGATGGGCAAGCGACGGGGCGCTCGCGATCCGCCAGCGCATCCGTGCGCCGCTGAGGTTCGCGGTGCCGTTCAGCCGCACCAGCCAGCACGGCACGCCCGATCGCTCCGAGGCGACGGCGAGCCGGCGCGTGGCGGTGAAGTCGAGCGCCGCGGGATCGCCCCACAATTCGCCGATCACAGCGGAAAGAGCGGCGCATCTTACGCCTTCCTCCATCGCCCACAGCGCGCTTCGGGCGTCGCGCGCCTCGACATGGATGAACTCCATGCCGCCGAGGCCCGGCGGATAGACGCGCCCGCTTTCCAGGATCGCCATGCGCTCCTGCACCCACAGGACCGGCCTTTCGCGGCCGGCCTGGGCGAGAAGGAAGCTGGCCCAGCCGCAATCGCGCGGGGAAGCGGCGAAGATTTCGGAGAGGGTGGGCATCCTCCCCTGCTTTTGCAGGGGAGGGGGACCATCCGCCGAAGAGCGGATGGTGGAGGGGCCGGGCGGCGGCGGACGAAGAACCCCTCCATCAGCGCTACGCGCTGCCACCTCCCCGGGAAATCCCGGGAAGAGATCTTCAGCCGGCCGGGAATGCCTGGAGACAGCTCCGCCGGCGACAAGGGAAAGGCCTTTCGCCACACGACTCGCAACGTTCATGTTCTACTTTTGTTCTATATCCCGCGAGTCGCGAGACAGAGTCAATGGCGCGACTCGGACGCCTCGATTTCCTTGAGGAACTTGATGATTTCCCGGGCTACCTCACGCGTCCGCCGCCGCGAAACCGCGAAGCCCATGTGGCTCGACCTGACCTCCACGGCCTTGTCGCAGCTGCGCTCGTGCCCGCGCGCCGAAGGGGCAGCAACGATCCCATCCCGCCGCGACCAGATCGCGAGCGTCGGCACCGGCGGCTTTTCCTCGCTGTCCGGGATCGGCGGCCGGTCGACCGGGTGCCCGGCGATCCATTCGTAGAGCCTCCACACGTTGGTGTAGCGCCTCCGGTCGCCCACGACCGGGGAGCCTAGCGTCACGACCGCCCGGACGCGCTCCGGCTCCGTCCGCGCGAGCTCGCGCGCATAGAGCCCGCCAAGGCTCCAGCCGACGAGCACGACAGGCTCCTCGCGCCCGCACTCATCGAGCGCGTGGCGCAGCCGGTCGAGCGTGTCGTGCCGAGCGCCGAGGTTCCACCCGCGTCTCCACGGGTAGACCCGGAACCCTGCCTCCGCGAGCGCCCGCCGCAATTCCATCGTCGTCCGGTCGCTGGCGATGAAGCCCGGGATCACCATTACCGGGATGCCGCTTTCGGGGCCGCGCGGGCCCATGTGGCCGAAGCTGCGCCAGAAGCGGCTGAGAAGGGAGCCGGCTTCCTTCAGGCGCTGGAGCCCTCCCGGCGCGCGGTCCTCGCTCACCGGATCCCCATCAAAGTGCCACTTTGATGGGCGGTCACAGGAACTCGCCTCCCATCAGCTCCTGGAGTGCGGGCGGAAGCCTGACGCGCCCGTCGGCCGTCTGGTGATTCTCGAGCAGCGGGACCAGGATCCTCGGGGACGCGAGCGCGGTGTTGTTGAGCGTGTGGGCGAAGCGCACCTTGCCGTCGGCACCCCGGTAGCGGATGTTCGCCCGGCGCGCCTGCCAGTCGTGAAGCGTCGAGCAGCTGTGCGTCTCGCGGTACTTAGCCAGGCTCGGCACCCAGCTTTCGATGTCGTTCATCCGGAACTTGCCCAGACCCATGTCGCCGGTCGAGGTCTCAATCACCTGGTAGGGGATTTCCATCGCCTGCAGCAGGCTCTCTGCGAGCTCGAGCAGGCGGGCGTGCCACTTCGCCGACTGCTCTTCGTCCGCCTCGCAGATCACATATTGCTCGACCTTTACGAACTGGTGGACGCGCAGGAGCCCGCGCACGTCCTTTCCGGCGCTTCCGGCCTCGCGCCGAAAGCAGGGCGAAAAGCCGGCGTAGAGGATCGGCAGCCGGTCGGCCTCGATGATCTCCCCTGAATGGAGGCTGGTCAGCGCCACTTCCGCCGTTCCCGCCAGCCAGAGCTCGTCGGCCGGGACCTCGTACGTCTCCTCGCGGTGGCCCGGGAATTGACCCTGGTTCAGGAAGGCCGCCTCGCGCGCCAGCGACGGAACTGTGATCGCGGTGAACCCCGCCCCGGCGATGCGGTCGAGCGCCCAGGCCATGAGCTTCGTTTCGAGCAGCGCCAGCCGGCCTTTCAGGCAATATTGCCGCGATCCGGAAACGTGGACGATCCGGCTCAGGTCCGCCCAGTCATTCTTCTCGATCAGGGCGACGTGGTCGAGCGGTTCGAAATCGAACTTCGGAGGCTCGCCGACCTTCCGGACGACCGTGTTGAAGCTTTCGTCCGGCCCGACCGGGGCGCCATCCCAGGGAATGTTCGGCACCTGCAGGAGCAACGCGCGCAGCGCCTCCTGCTTCTCGCTCAGCCCGGCCTCAAGCTCCGAGGCCCGCGCTCCGGCCTCCTTCGCCTTGCGGCCAAGCTCCGCCTTTTCCTCGGGCGCGGCGTCCTTGAAGCGGGCGCTGATCGCGTTGCGCTCGGCCCGAAGCGCATCGATCTCGGTCTTGAGGGCGCGCACCTCGTCGTCGAGCATGAGCAGTTGCGCGAGGTCGAGCGGGACCGCCTTCGCCTCGATCGCGCGCTCGACGGCCTCGCGGTTGGCCCTGATGAAATCCATGCCCAGCATAGCCGCGCACCTGCGCGAAATGGCCCCCGGAGGCAAGCTTGCCGGGAGCCGCGCCATCCGCCAAAGGCGCATTCATGCCTTCAGGCCTGATCGCTCTCCTCGACGACGTCGCGACCATCGCCAAGCTCGCCGCCGCGACGGTCGACGACGTCGGCCTCGCCGCCGGCAAGGCCGGAACTAAGGCGGCCGGAGTCGTCATCGACGACACCGCCGTTACCCCGCGCTATGTCGTCGGCCTCGCGCCCGAGCGCGAGCTTCCGATCATCGGCAAGATCGCGTGGGGCAGCCTCAAGAACAAATTGCTGATCCTGCTGCCGGGGGCGCTGGCGCTGACCGCCTTCGCGCCTTTCCTGGTCACGCCGCTCTTGATGATCGGCGGCAGCTACCTCGCGTTCGAGGCGACCGAGAAGATTCTTGAGAAAATCCTTCACGACGAGCATCACACCGAGCAATTGCTCGAGGCTGTCGACGACCCGCGCGAGCTCGAGCAGCTGCAGGTGAAAGGCGCGATCCGCACCGACTTCATCCTGTCGGCCGAGATCATGGCCATCGCGCTTGCCGAGCTCGACGACATGTCGCTGACTATGACTGCCGCGGCTCTGATCGCCGTCGCCTTCGCGATCACGGCGGGGGTCTATGGCGTCGTCGGGCTGATCGTGAAGCTCGACGACATCGGCCTTCACATGACCGAACGCAGGAATCCGGGCGCCCGCGCCTTCGGCAATGCGCTGGTCCACATCGTTCCCAAGCTCCTAGGTTCGCTGTCGGTAATCGGCACCGCGGCCATGCTCTGGGTCGGCGGCGGGATATTGGTTCACGGCCTCGAGGAGATGCATGTCCTCGAAGCCGTCCCGCACCTGATCCACGACGTGGCGCATTCCGTCGCGGCCTATTCGGGCGCCCTGGCGCCGGTGGTGGATTGGGTAATGAACGCGCTTGGAGCGGCGATGGTCGGCCTGGTCATCGGGGGAATCCTCGTCGCCGTCGTCCGCCAGCTGACGAGGCATCCGGAAAAGCTGATCGTCGATTAATCGAAGTGAAGCCGCCGGTATCGGCCTCGGAAATAGAGCAAAGGGTCAAGGTTCGGGTCGAAGCTCGCCCTCAGCACCTGTCCAACCAATATGTCGTGGTCGCCTCCCTCGTGGATCGCGTGGCGCTCGCACTCGAACACCGCGAGCGAATCCATGAGCAAGGGCGCTCCGGTCTCGCCGGTCGACCAGGGCGTCGCGCCGAACCGGTCCTCGTCCCTCGTCGAAAAGCGGATCGATGCGGGCTGCTGGCCCGTCTGCAGGACATTGACCGCGAAATAAGGGGCTTCGGCCAATGCCGCCCGGCATCGCGCGCGCCGCGAAATGCACACGAGGAGCAGCGGCGGGTCGAGCGAGACTGACGTGAAGCTGTTGACCGTAAGCCCGAACGGCCTGCCTTCGCCATCCACGCAAGTGACGACCGTGACGCCGGTCGCGAACGAGCCCAGCGCGTCGCGAAGCGTTCGCTCGTCGGAGCCGCTTCGATATTCGCGATGCGGTGCGTCGGCAGCCATTTCTCTCGCCTATAGCGGCGCGGACCGAAAGCTCCACATCGGGGCGCTCCTGCCCTACCCCGTTAGCACTTTGTTAGCTGAACGGTGCGAAGCCAGCTGCAGCGGGAACCCCGGGGAGGGGGAAATGAAACCACTGACGATTCCCAAGCGCGAGCCGAAGCGCTCGCGCGTTTTCCTGTCCGCCTCCGTTGAAGGCGCGACCGGCCGGTCGGACGCACGAATCCGTGATATCTCGAGGACGGGCGCGCTCGTCGAATCGGCCTATGCGTCTGCCCCTGGTGAAGAACTGCGCCTGGTCTGCGGCAAAATGAGCGTCTCGGCGCGGGTTGCCTGGAGGGATCGCGGCTGGTTCGGGCTCGAATTCCTGAATCCCCTCACGATGACGAGCCTGACCGACGGCTCCGGCTCCAAACTCGCGGTCTCGGCCCCGCGCAGCTATCACGCAGGCGAGCTGCTCGACTGATCCTCGCCGGCGATCCGGTTGATCGCCCTTGCCAGCTTCAGGTCGCGATCCGTCACGCCGCCGGAGTCGTGGCTCGTCAGACGGAAATCCACCCGGTTCCAGACGCTGGTGAATTCCGGGTGATGATCGACCTTCTCGGCGTGAAGCGCGACCTGGATAATAAAAGCGAACGCCCCGCTGAAGTCGTTGAACTTGAAGCTCCGGACCAAGGCCTTTTCGTCTTCCTCCAGTTTCCATCCTTCAGGCGCATCCATCCCAGCCCCTCCTCTGTCACTGCGAGCGGAGCGAAGCAGTCCAGCTCGATTGCTTCGTCACTTTGCTCCTCGCAATAACCAATTGCGACTCCCTTGAAATACCGCCCGTCGGAGCGCAGTTGGGCCGCAAAGGAGAATAACCATGGCTACGCAGGTCGCCGAGAAAAGCCCCCTTGGCCTCGAAAACCCGATGGGCACCGACGGGTTCGAATTCGTCGAATATGCAGCGCCCGACGCGGAGCTGCTTCGCTCGCTGTTCACCAGGATGGGCTTCCCCGAGGTCGCCCGGCACAAGCGCAAGAACGTCACGCTCCACAAGCAGGGCGACTGCAATTTCATCATCAATGCCGAGCCGGGAAGCTTCGCCGAGGAGTTCGCCAAGGCGCACGGCCCCTGCGCCTGCGCGATGGCCTTCCGGGTGAAGGACGCCAAGGCCGCCCATGAACGGGCGCTCAGGCTCGGGGCCAAGGACGTTGAGATCGACGTCGTCGAAGGGGAGATGGAGATACCGGCGATCGAGGGGATCGGCGGCTCGCGCCTCTATTTCGTCGACCGCTACGCCGACAAGGGTTCGATCTACGAGGTCGACTTCGACTTCCACCCCGACTGGCAGGATCGGATGGCCGAGGCGGATTCGAAGCTCACCTACATCGACCACCTCACGCACAACGTGAACCGCGGCAACATGGCGACCTGGGCGGATTTCTATGAGCAGCTCTTCAACTTCCGCGAGATTCGCTACTTCGACATCGAAGGGAAGGTGACCGGCCTCTTCTCCAAGGCAATGACGTCGCCCTGCGGCAAGATCCGGATTCCCCTGAACGAGAGCCAGGACGACAAGAGCCAGATCGAGGAGTTCCTGCGCGAGTATAAGGGCGAGGGCATTCAGCACATCGCTCTCGGCACGACCGACATCTACACCGCAGTGGACATCCTCAAAGCCCGCGGAATCCCGTTCCAGGATACGCCCGACACCTATTACGAGCTGCTACCGGAGCGGATCAAAGGCCATGGAGAAGACCTGAAGGCGCTCGAGGAGCGGCGGATCCTGATGGATGGCGCCCCGACCGAGGGGCAGGGCCTGCTCCTGCAGATCTTCACCCAGAACGTGATCGGCCCGATCTTCTTCGAGATCATCCAGCGCAAGGGCAACGAGGGCTTCGGCGAAGGCAATTTCAAGGCGCTGTTCGAGTCGATCGAGCTCGACCAGATGCGCAGGGGGGTGATTTGATCCTTCGATACGCCGCTAGCGCGGCTACTCAGGATGAGCGGACTGGAATGGCAACAATGACCGCTCATGCTGAGTGGCGGCTGAGCGAAGCGAAGGCGCGTATCGAAGCACGATGGCCATGACCGAAGCTTATATCTGCGACTATGTGCGTACTCCCATCGGCCGCTATGGAGGGGCTCTCAGCTCTGTCCGCGCCGACGATCTCGCCGCCATCCCGATCAAGGCGCTGATCGACCGCAATCCAGGTGTCGACTGGTCCGAGCTCGACGACGTCATCCTGGGCTGCGCCAACCAGGCGGGCGAGGACAACCGCAACCTCGCGCGCATGGCGGGGCTTTTGGCCGGGCTTCCCGACAGCTCGGGCGGAGTAACCCTCAACCGGCTGTGCGGCTCTGGCCTCGACGCGGTGGCGATGGCGGCGCGGGCGATCCGCGGCGGCGAATCCGACCTCATCATCGCCGGCGGCAGCGAAAGCATGAGCCGCGCGCCCTTCGTCATGCCGAAGGCCGAAAGCGCGTTCGATCGCCGCGCGGAAATCTATGACACGACCATCGGCTGGCGCTTCGTCAACCCGAAGATGCGCCATGCCTATGGCGACGACACCATGCCGAGCACGGCGGAGAATGTCGCGCAGGAGTTCCAGATCAGCCGCGAGGACCAAGACGCCTTCGCTCTGAGAAGTCAGGAACGGACCGCAAAAGCCCAGGCGAATGGCCGGCTCGCGGCCGAGATCGTCGCGGTCGAGATTCCGCAGAGGAAGGGCGATCCCGTCATTGTCGACAAGGACGAGCACCCGCGCGCGACGAGCCTCGAAAAGCTCGCCTCGCTCAAGCCCATTGTCCGCAAGGACGGCAGCGTGACGGCCGGCAATGCCTCGGGCGTGAACGACGGTGCCGCGGCGCTGATCATCGCGAGCGAAGAGGCGGCGAAGCGCAATGGCCTGACCCCGAAGGCGCGGGTGCTCGGCGCCGCGGTCGCCGGAGTTCCCCCGCGGATCATGGGCATCGGCCCGGCGCCCGCCACTGAGAAGCTCACGAAGCGGTTGGGGCTTAAGGTCCACGACTTCGATGTGATCGAATTGAATGAGGCCTTCGCCGCGCAGGCGCTCGCCGTGCTCCGCCAGCTGGGGCTTCCGGACGACGCCGCGAACGTCAATCCGAACGGCGGCGCGATTGCGCTCGGCCACCCGCTGGGGATGTCGGGGGCGCGCCTCGCGCTCACAGCGACCGAGCAACTTCAGCGCAGCGGCGGCAGGCTCGCGCTCGCCACCATGTGCATCGGTGTCGGTCAGGGAATCGCGCTCGCGCTCGAACGGGTGTAAGAGACGCGTCCATGGCGACGGTCGTCAAAGCCCTGGATGAGGCCGCGATCATGGCGGTGCTGGACCGTATCCCGGATCCGGAAATCCCGGTGGTGACAATCACGGACCTCGGAATCGTTCGCGGCATCGCGGACGATCCGCCACGCGTTCTGATCAGTCCGACCTACACCGGATGCCCGGCAACGCTGGCGATCGAGCAGGCGATCCGCGACGCGCTTGACGCGGCCGGCTTTGACCACGTCTTTGTCCAGCGCGTGCTCTTCCCGCCCTGGACCACCGACTGGATCAGCGAGCGCGGGCGCGAGCGCCTGAAAGCGTACGGGATCGCGCCGCCGGATCCCAACGCAAAGACCGCATGCCCTCGCTGCGGTTCGATGGAAACGCATGAGGTCAGCCGGTTCGGCTCCACCCCGTGCAAGGCGCTGTGGCGCTGTGATTCCTGCCAGGAGCCGTTCGACCGCTTCAAGTGCCACTAGTCACTTGGGCTCGCACAGCTTTCCGGTTTCCTTGCAGAATGCGGCGCGGACGTCCTTCTTGAAGTCCATCGTCCCGACCGCCTGCAGCGTTGCCGCGATTACTGCTGGAGTGGCGTCGCGGTATCGCTTGGCCGCGGATGTGCGGCTGAAGCGAACGAGGCGCCTGAGGTCGGTTATGCTCAGCCGCTCCGCATAGGCGCGCCCAGTCTCGGAGAGGAGGCGTTCCCGCCCCGTTTCATAGACTCGCTTCGCGGTTGCCCTCAGTGCCGCCTTGTCCGCCTCGGAAAGCTCAGTGTGCGCGGCGACAAGCTCCTCGGTTTCCTTCTGCTGGATGAGCGGCAGCAGGGCTGTGATGGTGCCGGCTTCGGCCAGCTCGCGGCCAAGCCGCA
>JBKHXB010000035.1:0-22626 GCA_046566245.1 Alphaproteobacteria bacterium
ACGCAAAAGAGTGTGATTTCCACTTTAGCTGAAGCATATACGGGCTCAGCCGGTTCCTGGGGCCATGGCGGGCTGTTGGGCACCCTGGCTTGGGTCGATCCTGCGTTTCAGCGCGTGCGGATCTTCCTGACTTCGCTTGCTCCAAACCGGCCCGAAGACGCCTTTCTCGAAGCACGTCTCGACTTTATGAGAATGACATCGGCAGCACCTAAAGAAGGATGGGATGGCGCGCACTCAGCCAAAAAGCCAATGTCCGCAACGGAAAACGGATTAGTCCGTTGACTGTTTTGAGTTCGCTACGCGGATTGAATCCCTGATTCGAGTTTTGGATTCCCTGTTCTCAACCCATGGATTCCCTGTTCCACTCGGCAGGGAATTCGCTCATCAAAATCGCGGAAATCCGCGACTCCAGCAGGACCTCAGCGCTTCAATGTTGACTCAAAAATGCCAAATTTCCCTGCAATTGATGGCTTTGCACGGAATTGACTGCAGAGACTTGTGCACTACTGACTGGTCGCACCTCCACGCATCTTTCCTAATCAATAAAAGGGAACCGCGCGCCGTGGTCGAAGTCGGTCTCGCGAAGCGGGGAGAAAGATGAGACAGGTCCGGATCCTGCTGTGGGTGCTCGTCGCCATCGCAGCCGGCGGCTTTGCCTATCTGCTGCTGCGCCCGCTTCCTGAATCCGCTCCCAAGGCCGATACGGCGGTCGCCGGGATTGGCGGCCCCTTCACGCTCGTCGGCTCGGACGGCAAGCCATTCCCGAGCAGCAGGCTGGCCGGCAAGCCTTACGCGATTTTCTTCGGTTTCACCCACTGCCCCGACGTCTGCCCGACGACGCTGCAAAGGCTCGTCCGGCTTCGGGATGAGCTTGGCCGCGGCGAGAAGGCCTTCAACATCGTCTTCGTCAGCGTCGATCCGGAGCGAGACGGCCCGGAAGAGGTTGGCGCTTATGAAACGGCGTTCGGAGGGCCTGTCATCGGCCTCACCGGATCACCGGCGCAGATCGAACAGGTCAAGAAAAAATACGGGATCTTCTCTCAAAAGGTGGACGACGGCAGCGGCCATTACATGGTCAATCATACCTCGACGGTGCTGCTGTTCGGGCGGGACGGAGGTTTCGTCGCCACCATCGCTCCGGACGAGCAGGACCCGGCCGCGCTCGACAAGCTCAAGCGGTTAACGGCCTAGCCTCCGGCTGCCAGAACCTTGGCAAGCAGCCGGTCCACGGCCGCGATGGACTCCGGCTCCTCGAAATCGGGCGCGTGGCCGACATTGGGAACGGTGACGAGCTCGGCTCCGGGAACCGAGTCGCGCATCCGCTCGGCGATTTCGGGCGTCAGCAGGTCGCTGTGCTCGCCGCGAAGGATCAGCACCGGCCGCCCAGCAAGCGCGCGCAAAAGCGGCCACGCGTTGCCGGCCGCCGCCGTCTTGTCGTCCATCGCCCTGAACGGCTCGGCGATCGCCATGTCGTAATCGAACTCGATCCCGCGCTCCGTCTCGCGGCAGACACGCCTCGCATAGCGGAGCCACTCGGCCCGGCCGTAAGAAGGGTGCACGTCGCGATACTTTTCCTGGAGGCGAACCGCTGCCTCGTCCCAGTCCCGGAACAGCAGCGGCTTTCCGACATAGCCGCTGATCCTCTCGATGCCGGCCTTGTCGAGCTCCGGCCCCACGTCATTGAGCACCGCGCCGGCAATCCGCTCCGGCGCGGTCCCGGCGACGATCATCGTGACAATCCCGCCTAGCGAGGTGCCGACGAACACGGCCTTGTCGATGCCGAGCTCATCGAGCAGCTGCAGGACGTCGGCGGCATAGGTCGGGGGCTTATAATTGGCGGAGACGGGATCATGCTGGCTCATCCCTCGGCCGCGGAAATCGACCGCAATGACTCGCCATTTGCCGGCAAGCCGCTCCGCCAGTCCCTCGAAATCGCGCGAATTGCGGGTGAGGCCGTGCAGGCACAGGACGGGCGGGCGCTCGGCGGGCCCGGGATAGTCGCGGTAGTGAAGCTTCAGCCCGTCGCGGCTTGTCCAGAACTCGTCACGCCAAGATGCCATCCAGCTTCCCCCACCCAGGTCGCTCCCCTATCGCGGGCGAATGCCTGTCGCGCAATCCTATCGTCCGGACGTCTTGCTAAAGGAGCTCGGCGAGCGCTTCTACGACGCGGTCGAGCCTGCCAGATTCCCGGAGTGCAGGCCGCGCTTCCTCAACCGCCGGGCGGCGGCGAGCGTCGGGCTCGAGACGCTTTCCGACGAGGAATGGGCGGCGCATTTTTGCGGGTTCGAGCCGCTGCCTTCCAACCTCGGGCGGCCGCTGGCGCTCCGCTACCACGGCCACCAGTTCCGCGTGTACAACCCCGACATCGGCGACGGGCGCGGCTTCACCTTCGCCCAGCTTCGCGATGATCGCGGACGCCTGCTCGACCTCGGCACCAAGGGCTCGGGCCAGACCCCCTACAGCCGGGGCGCCGACGGCCGGCTGACGCTCAAGGGCGGGGTGCGCGAGGTTCTCGCGACCGAGATGCTGGAAGCGCTCGGGGTCAACACATCGAAGAGCTTCGCCTTGTTCGAGACCGGCGAGGAACTGACGCGCGGCGACGAGCCGTCGCCGACCCGCTCGTCGGTGCTCACCCGGCTGAGCCATGGCCATATCCGCATCGGCACCTTCCAGCGCCAGGCCTTCTTCCAGGACGCGGACGCCATCAACAGGCTGGTGCGGTACTCCCTCGAGCATCTGTATTCGGAGGCGCCTGGACCGGACGATTCCGAAAACGCCCAGCGGTTGTTCCAATTGGTCAGCGAGGCGACGGCGAATCTCGCCGCAAGCTACATGGCCGCGGGCTTTGTCCACGGCGTGCTAAACAGCGACAATATCAACATCACTGGCGAAAGCTTCGACTACGGGCCGTGGCGGTTCACGCCCTACTGGGATGGCGATTTCACCGCCGCCTATTTCGACCATTTCGGCCTTTATTCGTTCGGCCGCCAGCCGGAGGCGATCCAGTGGGACCTGGCGCAGCTCGCCGGCTGCCTTGCGTTCGTGACCGAGACCCAGCCGCTGTCCGACGAGCTCACGCGCTGGGGCGAACGGTTCGAAGCCGCGATCGTCGACAAGCTGCTGTGGCGGCTCGGGGTCGAGCGCCGCGATTCCAAAGAGGATGCCGAGCTTGCTTCGGCGCTCGCGCGTGCGCTGGAGGCGAAGGCAGCGACCATCGACCGCGTCTTTTTCGACTGGCGCGGCGGCCGCGATCCCGGGGCCGAGGCCTATTCGCAGGAGCCTTTCCGCGCGTTGGCGGCGCGTCTCGAGGGCCGGGAGAATCCCCGGTCGCACCCCTATTGGTCCGATCCCGCGCCCTGCTCCATGCATATCGAGGAGGTCGAGGCGATCTGGGAGGCGATCGCGCAGCGCGACGACTGGGGCCTGTTCGAAGCGAAGATCTCAGCCCTCCGGCGGATGGGAGAAGCGATGGTCGAAGACGCGCCTTGACCCGGTTCGCCTCGCGTGGTGGAGCGCGGCCCGTGAGCGATACCATCGTTTCGATCGAGCCGGCGACCGGCGCCCAGCTGTGGTCCGGCAGGCCCGGGGATGCGGCCGCTGAAGTCGCGGCCGCCCGCGCCGCCTTTCCCGAATGGGCCGCGCACTCGCCCGCCTACCGGATGGAGGCGCTGCGCCGTTTCGCCAATGTCGTGCGCAAGCGTGAGAAGGATTTCGCGGCGCTGATCGCGCGGGAGACCGGCAAGCCCCTGTGGGAGGCGGAGACCGAGGTCGCCTCGGTCGTCAACAAGGTCGAGATTTCGATCAACGCCTATGCGGAGCGCACGCCCAAGCGCAGCTTCGAGGCGGCGATGGGAAACCGGGTCCAGGTCCGGCACAAGCCGCACGGCGTGCTGGCCGTGCTCGGGCCGTATAATTTTCCGGCCCACCTTCCCAACGGCCACATCGTCCCGGCGCTGATCGCCGGCAACGCCCTGGTCTTCAAGCCGTCGGAAAAGACGCCCGCGACCGGCGAGTTCCTCGTCCAATGTTACCGCGACGCGAAAATCCCGGAGGGCGTCGTCCGGCTGCTGATCGGCGGGCCCGACGAGGGCAGGGCGCTCGCATCCCAGCCGGGCATCGACGGCCTGCTGTTCACAGGCTCGGTGCGCGCGGGACAGGCGCTCCACAAGCAATTCGCGGATACGCCCCAGAAGATCCTCGCGCTCGAGCTCGGCGGCAACAACCCGCTGGTCGTCTGGCATCCGAAGAACCTCGAGGCCGCGGCGGCGATCACCGTCCAGTCGGCATTCCTGAGCGCCGGCCAGCGCTGCACCGCCGCCCGGCGGCTGATCGTCGAAGACGGCAAGGAGAAGCCGCTGGTCGAGGCGATCACGGCGATGATCGACCGGGTCATTGTCGACGAGCCGTTCGCCGACCCGCAGCCCTTCATGGGGCCGGTCATCGACAACCAGTCCGCGGACCACCTGCAGGAACAATGGGTCGACCTGATGATGAAGGGCGCAAAGCCGATCCGCCGGCTCGACCGCCCGTACGAGGACAGGCCCTATTTGACTCCGGCGCTGATCGACGTGACCGACGCGAGGGACGTTCCGGACGAGGAGATTTTCGGGCCGGTACTCCAGCTTATCCGCGTCAAGGATTTCGACGGCGCGATCGCGGCAGCCAACTCCACGCGCTTCGGCCTGGCCGCGAGCCTGGTCGGGGGAGGTCCCGACTTGTTCGAGAAGTTCTGGTCGGAGGTCCGGGCCGGGGTCATCAACTGGAACCGCCCGACGAACGGCGCCCCGTCGGACGCGCCGTTCGGCGGCATCGGCCTGAGCGGCAATCATCGCCCCAGCGGTTTCTATGCCGCCGACTATTGTGCCTATCCGGTTACTAGCGTACAGGCGACCCAGGCACGCGGCGGCATTGCGCAGGGCCTGCGCGACCCGAACATGGTCGAGGATTGAACCCCTCCCCTTAATGGGGAGGGGCAAGGGGTGGGGTGATGTCTTTCGCAAGGCTCAGTGGGTGGCTAGCTCACCCCCCACCTGACCTCCCCCATCGAGGGGGAGGGACCTGTTATCTTATCTCCCTCGGCTTGCCGTCAGCATCCAGCGCCACGAAGGTGAACTCGCCCTCGGCGACCAGGGTCTCCTCCTCGCCGTCGCGTGTCCGGGCGATGGCCTCCGCCTTGAGGCGCACCGAGGTGCGGCCCTGCTTCAAAAGCTCGACATAGACGGAAAGCTCGTCGCCAACCGCCATCGCTCCGGGGAACTTGAGTGCGTCCGCCGCGACCAGAATCGCCTTGCCGCGGCTATGCTTCGACGCGAAGGAGCCGCAGGCGAGCCCCATCTGACCCATCAGCCAGCCTCCGAACACCCCGCCATAGGGGTTGGTGTCGGCGGGCATGGCGGTGACGCGGATGAGGGGGTGTCTGTCATTGCCCATTACGGTGCGTCGCATTCGAAGGTGCCGGCGCTATTCAGTGCTACGACAGCAATCCAGAAAATTGGAGTGAGCGTCGCGAACACTAGGTAGGGCTTCTGCAACGACTGCACCTTGAGGGAAAGCAAACCCAGCAGCGGAGACAGAGTCAACAAAAGCCAAAAAAGCATCAGCACAGTCTGAATCCACCTGGGGCGAATCCAGACGCACAAGGCTGTTAGCAGCCAGAATTCACCGACTATCCCCCAAACTATGAAAGCAGTGTGTGCAAAGAGAACCGCACCTACCAAGCGCGGGGCAAAACGCGTCAAGCCAGCATCCCCAGCGGGTTTTCGACGAGGCGCTTGAAGGCCTGCATCAGCCGCGCGCCGTCGGCGCCGTCGATCGCGCGATGGTCGAAGCTGCCGGTCGCGCTCATCACCGTCGCGATCTGCAGCGAGTCATTGATGACGTAGGGCCGCTTCTCGCCGGCGCCGATCGCCATGATCATGCCCTGAGGCGGGTTGATGACCGCCTCGAACTGCTTGATCCCGTACATGCCCATGTTGGAGAGACTCGCGGTGCCGCCCTGATATTCGTGCGGCTGCAGCTTGCCTTCGCGCGCGCGGCCGGCGAGCTCGGTCATTTCCTTGCTGATCGCGGAGACCGACTTGCCGTCTGCGCCGGCGATGATCGGGGTGATCAGCCCGCCCGGGATCGACACCGCGACGGAAATGTCGGCGCGGCTGTACTTGATCAGCGTTTCGCCGCCGAAGCTGACGTTGCACTCGGGCACCTCGATCAGCGCCATCGCCAGCGCCTTGATCAGCAGGTCGTTGACCGAGAGCTTGATTCCGCGGCTTTCCAGGCCCGCGTTGAGCTCGCTGCGGAGCTTCAAAAGCGCGTCGAGCTGGATGTCGACGGTGAGGTAGATGTGCGGGATCGTCTGCTTCGCCTCGGTCAGGCGGCGCGCGATCGTCTTGCGCATGTTGGAAAGCTTGACGATTTCGTGCGGGGTCTCGCCCGGCTCGACAGGAGCCGCTGGCCGGGCCGCGGGCGCCGCGGCCGCTGCCGGGGCCTTCTCGAGGTCAGCCTTGACGACCCTCCCGCCCGGGCCGCTGCCCTGGACCGACGCCAGGTCGATGCCCTTCTCGGCGGCGATCCTGCGCGCCAGCGGGGACGCCTTGATCCGGTCGCTTTTGTCAGCCGAAGCGACGGCCTCCTTGGCCGGCGCGGGCGTTTTGGGAGCCTCCTCCCGCTTCGGCGCCGCAGCAGCGGCCTGCGGTGCCTCCGCTTTCGGCTCGGCCTTGGCGGGTGAGCCGCTCGCCGCGCTGGTCACATCCTCCCCTTCGCCGGCCAGGATCGCGATCGGCTGACCGACCTTCACTCCGTCGGTGCCTTCGGGGACCAGGATCCTGGCGATCTTGCCCTCGTCGACCGCCTCGAACTCCATCGTCGCCTTGTCGGTCTCTATTTCCGCGAGGATGTCCCCGCTCGAAACCTCGTCGCCTTCCTTGACGAGCCATTTGGCGAGCGTCCCCTCCTCCATGGTCGGGGACAGGGCAGGCATCTTGAGCTCGATCGGCATCGCAATCCTTTCGCTGCGGCTCAAAGCCAATGCGGCGGTCAGGGTCAAGTCCGCGCCGGATTTGGCCGGCCTAGCTTGCGCTCCGGCCGGCTTTGAAGCAGCGTCCGCTCCGCATGGCAGGGGGCAGGACCTATCTGGTAGTGATCGACGACAGCGCCGAGGCGCGCGTCGCGCTGCGCTTCGCTGCCCGTCGCGCAGCCAAGACCAAGGGCAGCGTCGAGGTGCTCGCGGTCGTCCCGCCGCAGGATTTCGTCCAGTGGGGCGGCGTCCAGGCGGCGTTCGAGGAAGAGCAGAAGCTGCGCATCGAAGGAATCGTCAGCGCGGCCGTCGGGGAGATTTTCGACGAGGCGGGGATCAAGCCGGCGATCGTGCTCCGCCAGGGCGAGCCGGTGAAAACGGTGCGCGACTATCTTTCCGACCGCGACGACATCGCCGCCCTCGTGCTCGGCGCCGCCCCCGCGGGCGACCCGGGCCCGCTGGTCGCCCACTTTACCGGCAAGGATTCCGGCAAGCTCCCGTGCCCGGTGATGATCATTCCCGGCTCGCTGACCGACGAGAGGCTGGAGCAGCTGAGCTGATTCGTTCCTCCCTGCGCCGCAGGTGTGGGGAGGGGGACCATTCACCGCAGAGTGAATGGTGGAGGGGCCCCTCCGCCTCGCTGGCGCTCGGCACCTCCCCATCGCTTCGCGACAGGGAGGATGTTGCCGCCCCAGTCCCTCCCCGCTAACCGCGCTTCCCGATGACCGAATTGCCGAAAACCTTCGATCCGGCAGCGATCGAGCAGCGCTGGTACGAACATTGGGAAAGCCGCGGACTGTTCCGTCCTGAGCGGCCCGACGCGACTCCGTGGACGATCGTCATGCCGCCGCCCAACGTCACGGGCTCGCTGCACATCGGCCACGCGCTCGACAACACGCTCCAGGACGTGCTCACGCGCCGCGAGCGCATGCTGGGCAAGGACGCGCTCTGGGTGGTCGGCACCGACCATGCCGGAATCGCGACGCAGATGGTGGTGGAGCGCAACCTCGAAAGCCAGGGGGTCAGGCGCACCGAAATCGGCCGCGATGCCTTTCTGGAGCATGTCTGGGAGTGGAAGGCGCAGTCGGGCGGGGCGATCACGCGCCAGCTCCGCCGCCTCGGCGCGTCGTGCGACTGGCGCCACGAGCGCTTCACCATGGACGAGGGCTTTTGCCGCGCTGTGACGAAGGTATTCGTCGAGCTCTATCGCCGCGGCCTCGCCTATCGCGACAAACGCCTCGTCAACTGGGACCCCAAGTTCCACACCGCGATCAGCGACCTGGAGGTCGAGACCCGCGATATCCAGGGCAATTTCTGGACGCTCAAATATCCGCTGGAGGACGGCAGCGGCGCCATCCACGTCGCGACCACCCGGCCGGAAACGATGCTCGCCGACATGGCGGTCGCGGTCCATCCCGACGACGATCGCTACAAGCCAATGGTCGGCAAGAAACTTCGCCATCCGATCACCGGGCGGCTGATCCCGGTCATCGCAGACGAGCATGCCGACCCGGAACTGGGCTCCGGTGCGGTCAAGATCACGCCCGGCCACGACTTCAACGATTTCGAGGTCGGCAAGCGGGCGGGCTTCGCGCCGAGGGACATGCTCAACATGTTCGATTCCGAGGCTCGGGTCGTGCAGACCGCGGACGGGCTGATCCCGCAAGAGCTCCTCGGCCTCACGCGCGAAGAGGCGCGCTCGCGCGTCGTCGAGATGCTGGAGTCGGAAGGCGCGCTGGTCTCGGTCGAGGACCGCGTGATCCCGACGCCCTACGGCGACCGCTCGGGCGTGATCATCGAGCCGTGGCTGACCGACCAGTGGTACGTGGACGTGAAGCCGCTAGCCGAGCGGGTGATCGCGGCGACGAAGGCGGGGGAAATCCGCATTGTCCCGGAAAGCTGGTCGAAGACCTGGTTCCAGTGGCTCGAAAACATCCAGCCCTGGTGCGTCTCGCGGCAATTATGGTGGGGGCACCGCATCCCCGCCTGGTTCGATGCCGACGGCAATATTTTCGTGGCGGAAACATTTGACGAAGCACAACAGCAGGCTGGGCCGGGTGTTGCGCTTCGCCAGGACGAGGACGTGCTCGACACGTGGTTCAGCTCCGCCCTCTGGCCCTTCGCGACGCTCGGCTGGCCGGACGAGACCGACGACCTCGCCCGCCACTATCCCAACGACGTCCTGATCTCGGGCTTCGACATCATCTTCTTCTGGGACGCCAGGATGGCGATGCAGGGGCTCGAGTTTATGGGAGAGGTGCCTTGGCGCACGCTCTACCTCCACGGCCTAGTCCGCGACGCCAAGGGCCAGAAGATGTCGAAGTCGAAGGGCAACACCGTCGACCCGCTCGGGCTTATCGACGAGTACGGCGCGGACGCTCTGCGCTTCACGCTCGCGGCGATGGAAAGCCAGGGCCGCGACATCAAGCTCGATGAGAAGCGCGTCGAAGGGTATCGCAACTTCGCGACCAAGCTGTGGAACGCGGCCCGCTTTCTGCAGATGAACGGAGTGGGAGCGAGCCAGAGCATCGCCGCGCCCGAGGCGAAGCTTCCGGTCAACCGCTGGATCATCGGCGAGGTCATCGAGACTCTCGCGAAGCTCAACCGGGCGTTCGACGAGCTCCGCTTCGACGGGATGGCGGACGCCATCTACCACTTCACCTGGGGCACGTTCTGCGACTGGTACGTCGAGCTCATCAAGGGCGCGTTCGATGAGGAGACGAAGCGCGTCGCCGCATGGGCGTTCGACCAGATCCTGGTGATGCTCCACCCGCTGATGCCGTTCATCACGGAGGAGCTGTGGTCGAAGATGGGCGATCGACCCTACGAGCTGATCGTCGCCAAATGGCCGGAGCCGGAGGCGTCCGTCGACCCGGTGGCGAAGGCCGAGATGGAGTGGCTTGTCCGGCTCGTCAGCGAGATCCGTTCGGCGCGCACGGAACTCAATGTCCCGCCTGGAGCGAAGGTGCACCTCTTCGCAGGCGAGGCCGAGGAACGAACGGCCGACCGGCTCGATCGGCACCACCCGATGCTGTCGCGCCTGGCACGGCTGGAATCGATCCAGATGTCGCGCTTCGATGGGAGAGGAGCCGCGCAGGTGCTTGTCGACGGGACGAGCTTTGCGATCCCGCTCGAAGGAATCATCGACCTAGAGGCGGAAAAGGCACGGCTGGCGAAAGCTGCGGCGGCCGCGGAGAAGGAGCGGGACAGCCTTGCCGCGCGCCTTTCCAACCCGAACTTCACCGAGCGGGCCAAGCCGGAAGCAGTCGAAAAGGCTCGTTCCGACCACGAGGAAAAAGCCGCCGAGGCCGAGCGCTACCGGGCGGCGCTGGAGAGATTGGGTTAGGAGCCTCTCGGCGCCGCTACCTCGACCGCGCCGCGCGCGACACGGACGGTGACGGGCGTCCGCTTCGACAGCTCGCCGTCGATCGCCACCCAATGCCTGGGACGCGTGCTGATCCGGAACTCGCGGCCTCGGAACTCGACCGTCTCGCCCTTGTTGCGCGACAGCCGCAGCACCGCGGCGAGCCAGCTCCAGGCAAGCCGGAACAGGCTTCGGCCGCTCACCGCCTCGATCACGATCTGGCCGCTGTCGAGCTGGGCGTTTTCCACGAGCTCGACCCCGCCGAAATGGCCGCCGTTAGCGATCCGAACTTCGGTCGACCAGAATGCGTGGCGTTTGTCGCCTTCCTCGATCCGCACCCGGAAGGGCTGGAATTCGAAGGCGCAGCGCACCGCCCACAGGAGGTAGCCGAACCTCCCAAGGTACCGCTTGAGCTTCGGCGGGACGCTCTCGGCGATCATCGGCGACAGGCCGATCGAAGCGGTGTTGACGAAATAATCACCGTCGACCGCGCCGAGGTCGATCCGCCGTCGTTCTCCATTGGCGATTGCCGCGACCGCGCCGTCGAGGTCGAGCGGGATTCCGAGGGAGCGGGCGAAGCTGTTTGCCGTTCCCAGCGGAAGGATGGCGAAGATCGTTTCGGTCCCGAGGAACTGGTCGACCGCTTCCGAAAGCGTGCCGTCGCCGCCGCCGACAATCACCATCGGCGCGCGCTCGACGGCGGATTTCACTTCCTCATCCATCGCTTCCGGGTCCGTGACCGCGCGCGCGTCGATCAGATCGATCCCCGCTTCGACAAGCCGTCGGCGAGCCTCCTCGAACGCGTCGGCGCCGCTGCGGCTCGCCGCATTGACGACGAGGATGGCTTGCTTGGGAAGTCTTCTCACGTTCGTCACCCCCGCGTAAGCGGGGGCCCAGCAACTAGGTTCCCGCTTGGCCCTGCAGTCATCTGTCGATTCCGCGGGAATGACGGTAGAGAGCGCCGATGTCACTTGCTTCCTTCCCAGCACTGCGGATGCGGCGAGGCCGCTCGAGCGCGTGGATGCGCGAGCTCCTCGCGGAGCACAGGCTGCATCCAGGGGATCTCATCTGGCCGCTGTTCATTTGCGAGGGCAGGGGCTGCGAAGAGCTGATCGCCTCGCTGCCCGGAGTCAGCCGCTGGTCGGTTGACCTGCTTGCCGGAAAGGCCCGGGAGGCGGCGGCGCTCGGAATCCCGTGCCTCGCCTTGTTCCCCAATACGCCGGCGGACCTTCGCACCGCCGACGCGAAGGAAGCGCTCAATCCCGACAACCTCATTTGCCGGGCAATCAAGGCGATCAAGGATTCCGTCCCCGAAATCGGAGTCCTCACGGACGTCGCGCTCGACCCCTATACGGCCCACGGCCACGACGGGCTGGTCGACGAGGCGGGCAATGTCGTGAACGACGAGACGGTGGCCGTGCTGGTCGACCAGGCGCTCGTCCAGGCCCGCGCCGGCGCCGATATCATCGCCCCGTCCGACATGATGGACGGACGGATCGCGGCGATCCGCGCAGGCCTCGAATCGGCCGGCTTCAGCAACGTCGCCATCATGGCCTATGCGGCGAAGTATGCGTCCGCTTTCTACGGGCCGTTCCGCGACGCTGTCGGAAGCGGCGGCCGGCTGAAGGGAGACAAGCGCTCCTACCAGATGGACCCGGCCAATTCCGACGAAGCCCTGCGGGAGGTCGCGCTCGACCTTGCCGAGGGCGCGGACATGGTGATGGTAAAGCCAGGGCTGCCCTATCTCGACGTCATTCATCGCGTCAGGGAGCGCTTCGGGGTTCCGACCTTCGCGTACCAGGTGTCGGGCGAGTACGCGATGATCGAGCATGCCGCTGCGGCCGGCGCCGGCGAGCGCGACGCACTCATCCTGGAAACGCTGCTTGCCTTCAAGCGCGCCGGAGCGACAGGCGTGCTCACCTATCACGCTCTCGACGCGGCGCGGCTGATCAATGGGTAAGGTGATCGTCGAGACGGACAGACTTCGGCTGCGCTGCTGGACCGACGAGCTGAAGGCCGAATTCGTCCGGCACCTGAACACTCCCGCGGTGATGCGCTGGCTGGGCGGAGTACAGGATCAGGCCGCATATGACGCTGGTTTCGAACGGATCGAGTCCTACCAGCGCGAGCATGGCCACACCCTCTGGGCGGTGGAGCGGAAAGTGGACGGCGCGCTTCTGGGCTTCTGCGGCCTGAAGCGAGTGAACAGCGCCGGTGCGCCAAACCCCGGTGATTTCGAGGTGGGCTGGCGCCTTCGCGAAGACGCCTGGGGCAAGGGCTATGCCAAGGAGGCGGCGATCGCATCGCTCGACCTCGCTTTTGGCAAGTTCGGAGCGCCGCATGTGGTCGCGCTGACGGTTACGGGCAACGAGGTCAGCCAGGGGCTGATGAAGCGGCTCGGAATGACCCGGCACCCTTGCCTCGACTTCGAGTCTACCGATCCGTGGGCGGGGTCCGAGTCCGTGATCGTCTACCGGCTCGCCGCCGAGCACTGGCCCGCCGCGCGCGCCGCGGCGTTAGCCTAGCGCGCCAGCAGCGCCTGGATGTGTTCGATCGCGGCCGCTTCGCGAGCGTCGATCTCGCCCACCCGCTCGGCCGCCGCCCTGACCGCGGCGAGGTCGGCTGCGCTCAGCCCGCCCTTTTGAGCAATGCTTTCCGCGGCGAGCGAATCGATGTCGCCGAGCCCCCGCGCCACGGGTTCGCGCGCGGCGATCGCGGCGGAAAGGGCCTGCTGGGCCACGATCCAGCTCTCGCTTTGCGCCGGCCCTGCCGAGCGAGCGAGGTTCTCGGCCCGTTCCGCTGCAGCCCGGAACGCTTCGTCGCCCGCCACGGCTTGGCCAACGAGCGCGTCCAGCCGGGCGGCGAGAGCAGGGCTGACATCGGGCGAAACGCTCGTTTCCGGGACCGGAACGCGCGGATCGATGGCCTCGGCGGGCCGCGGGAGCAGCGAGGGAGCGCCGGTCTCGCTCGTTGAACATCCGGCCAGCATGGCCGCCGCGATCAGGGGGAATGCGCGCATCGTGGCCTGTCTAGGAACGGCTGCCGCGCCGCGCAATCAGATGAGGGAAAATGGCGCGCCCGAAAGGATTCGAACCTCTGACCCCCAGATTCGTAGTCTGGTGCTCTATCCAGCTGAGCTACGGGCGCGCGTGCCGCGGACCTGCGCGGCAGCGGGGCACATAGGGTCAGGCATGCGGCTAGGCAAGCCTGCGAGTCGGATGCGCCAGGGAATCGCGCGGCCTCGCGAAAGAATGTCGAAAAACCGGCTGTTCAGGCCGATGCGCCAGTCGCTGTCGCAGCGGCCGCCCGGGCGGCGAAATCCTCGGCTAGCTTGGCATGCCACGCGCGAGCCGTTTCCGTAACTGCACGCTGGGCCGCGATCCTCTCCTCGACCGCCCGTCGACGATAATAGCGCTCGTTCGACTCCATTTCTCAACCCCCCTGGCCGAGTCGACGATGCGCGGGGAAAGCTAAAGGATGGTTAATATCCACAGGCCCCCCCGGCGCCGTGAAGGGCTACGCTTATGCTCCGCCCGTTTCGGCAAAGCAACGAGGATGAAACCGGATTGAACCGGTCGACAGGCGGACGCAAAATCAGCACTGCTTTGGGGGTGATTATGTATAGTGATTGTATGAGAAAGTTCGTCGCCGCCGCGCTTTGCGCCGCCTTCGCACTGACGCCTTCGGCCGCCTCGGCCCAGGCGGTGAGCTTCACGCTGGTCAACAATACGGACATCGCCTTCACCGGCCTGATGGCCAGACGAGTCGGCAGCCAGTCGTGGGTACCGCTTGGCGTTTCTCCCGTCCCCGTCCCCAGCACGGGCGGGCGCGGCTCAGTGGAGTTCAGCGATCCGGATTGCGCGTTCGATCTGCAGGCGACGCTTCCCGACGGGCGAGTCGTGGTGTGGCCGCGCGTGAACCTGTGCGAGGCCAAGGTCGTGACATTGAACCGGCGCGCGGACGGTTCTCTCTGGGTCGATTACGACTGAAGCTTGGCCGGGGCTGTGCGGTGGCCGCTCCCCTTGCACCCGCAAGCGCGCGGGCGGGGGTGACGGAGTCGAGAAGCTTCGCTCCTGCCAGGAAGACGACCCCCGTGCATGCCGCCGCGAGCAACCACCCGGCGAAGCCCGGATATTGCTCGAGATAATGCTGGCCGCGCGCAACCGCCCCCACGGCGATTGCATAGGTAATCGCCCACGCCTCGAAGCGCGTTTCGATCCGGAAGAGCCGGGCAATCTTGTGTCGCAGCGCCATTCGTTAACGTCTCAACGTACCGATGGCGGATTTGAGCCGTTTGTTTCCTAAGGGGCAAGGTTAAAATACGGGTAACGGATTGAGTTCGTCCCGTTTCGGGATTTTTCAAATCAGTTCGGCGAGGTCCAGAGCGTTGAGCAGCGCGGCTCGCGCGGCTTCCACGTCGCGGATCAGCGCAGGCTGCTGAAGCTCCTCATTGTGGATCGACTCCGGCCAGTAGCGCTCGACCAGACCGGCGATCCGGTCGAGCGCGGCCTCGTCAACCAGGAATCGCGGATCGATTGTCGCCGGGTCGGCGACAACCCGCAGCCGAAGGCACGCCGGGCCGCCGCCGTTCGCCATGGACTGGCGCACGTCGACAATCTCGACCCGGCGGATGGGCCCATTGCCAGCCAGGTGCCGCTCGATCCATGCCCAGACGCTGGGTGTCTCGCGTGCCTCGCTCGGCACGATCAGGGTCATTTGCCCGTCCGGGGGAGTGACCAACTGCGCGTTGAACAAATAGGAGGCGATGGCGTCGCTGAGCGGCACCTCGTTTTCGCTGACCTCGACCAGCTCGAAGCCCGGCACCGCCCGGGCGCACTCTTCGATCAGCCGGTCGCGGTCGGCGAAGGCCTTTTCGTGCGCGAACAGGACCCTTTCGTTGGCGACAGCGACGACATCGTTGTGGAACGCCCCCGCGGCGATCGCTTCTTCCGACTGTTCCACATACGACGTGCGCTCCGGATCAAGCTTGTGGAACCTGGCGATCGCCCTGCAGGCCTCAATGTGCTGGCGCGCCGGAAACGCGCCGCCGCGGCGCCCATAGACGAAGATCTCGAGACCCGGCTCGGTATGCGAGGCTGCGAGCCGCATGTGGTTGGCAGCACCCTCGTCGCCGAAGGCGGGCGGGACGGGCGCATGAACCGCGAACGCGTCGGCATCGGCGAAGGCGAGCCTGAGCTGCGCCAGTGTTGCCGGCCATTCGTGGCTCCGGTGCGGCATCGTCCGAAGGTTGGCGGCCGTCAGGTGGCAGCGGCCGTCGGCCGTGTCCGGCGCCGGGGAAACGGTCGCAGCATTGGCCGCCCACATTGCGGAAGCGGACATGGCGTGGACCGCGAGCGCCCTGTCGCATTCCCCGATCGTGGTTCCTAGCTCGGCCAGCCAAGCATGGTCGGGCCGAGGATGGGGCACGAAGATTCCCTGCGCCAGGCCGAGCGCGAGGTTGGCGCGCATCTTGGCGATTCCCTCGAGCGCCGCGGCGCGCGGGTGCGAAACCTGGTAGGCGTTGCGGGTCGAGGCGAGGTTGCCCAGGCTCAGCCCGGCATAATTGTGGCTGGGACCGACGATCCCGTCGAAGTTGATTTCGATCATCGGGCGACCGCGAGGACCTTGTCGCCTTCGCCGACCTCGAGCAGCTTGGCGGTCTCCGCATCGATGCAAAGCCCCCTGCGCGGAACTCTTCCGACCGAGGCGGAGCAGGCCCGGAAATCGTTCAGCCGGCCAGTGGCGAGAATCATCTTGTGAGGCCCCGGCTCGCCGATCTGCGCGACCGTTTCGAAGCTCGATTCGCGGATGGTTCGGATCTGGTCCGTCGCGACCGTCACCGTCGGTCCGCCGTCGAAGATGTCGATGTAGCGGTCGTACATGAAGCCTTCGGCCTCGAGCATCTTCAGCGCTGCCCTGCCGCTCGGGTGCGGCTGGCCCATCACGGCCTTGGCGTTGTCCGGCAGGAGCGCGACGTAAATCGGGGTCCGCGGCATCAGGTCGGCGATGAACTTGGTGCCGTGGATCGCGTTGAATTCGTCTGCTTCCGGGAAGGTCATTCCGAAGAACTTGCCGGCAAGGGCGTCCCAGAAAGGCGCATTGCCCGCGTCGTCCATTACACCGCGCAGCTCGGCGAGCGTCCGGTCGCCAAAGCGGCCGCGGTGAAGCTTCATGAACAGGTAGCGGCTGCGCGCCAGCAGCGCGCCGAACCCTCCGGCCCGCGCCTCGGGATGAAGGAACAGGCCGCCGACTTCCGACGAGCCTTCCAGGTCGGTCGTTAGTGTCAGCATCTGGTTGCGGAAGGTCTTGCCGAGCTCCGGGCTGCTCTGGGTCAGCGTGCTCAGGTGATAGGAATAGAATGGCTGGACGACTCCGACCTGGCCGAACACCTGGCAAGTCCCGCGGATCTTCTTCGTCTTCGGGTCCTCGAGCACGAACATGTAGAGGTCGCCCTGTTGTTCGTCCTCTTCGCGGGCGAAGGAGTCGCTCGACCGGGCAAGCTTGGCGACAAGGGTCGTCTTGTCGGGCGGAAGGTTGGTGAAACCGCCGCCAGTCAGCTTCGCCATCTTGTATATGGCCGGGTAATCCTCGGCCCGCGCGGGCCGTACGCGGAAGCTCATAAGCGGCCCTCCGCAATCCTCAGTATCGCAAGCGCCGACAGGGCCGCGCGCTCGCCCAGGCTTTCGCTGATCAGAAACTCCTCCATGCTGTGAATCTTGCCGCCGCGCACGCCCATCGTGTCAACCACGGGCACGCCGCAGGCGGCGATATTATTGCCGTCGCAGACCCCGCCCGACGGCAGCCATCCGATCGCCTGGCCAAGGTCGGCCCCGGCCTGCCTGACCAGTTCGAACAGCCGCTCCGCCCCGGGTGTCATCGGCTTTGGCGGGCGATCGAAACCTCCGTGAAGCTCGATCCGAACGTCGCGATCGGAGGCGACCGCGTCCACCGCCTCCTCGATCTGTCGCTTCGCTTCCGCCTCCAGCTCGCGCGTGCGTGGCCGCAGGTTCACGCGCAGGATCGCGAGGTCGGGAACGACATTGGTCGGGCCGCCACCCTCGATCCGGCCCGGGTTGACCGTCAGCCCGTCGCGGATGAGCCGTTCGAGCCGCAGGGCGAGGTCGGCGGCGGCGAGAACCGCGTTGCGCCCCTCCTCCGGGTTGCGCCCGGCATGGGCCGAGCGGCCGTGGACGACGATCGAGAAATTGCCGCTTCCGGGCCTCGCTCCGGCGAGAGTCCCGTCGGGACGCGCCGAGGGTTCGTAGGTCAGCGCGGCGTGCTTGCCGGCGGCGGCTTTCGCGATCAGGGCGGCCGACCCGAGCGAGCCGACTTCCTCGTCGCTGTTGATGACGACTTCGTAACCGATCCTTGCGGCAGCCTCGCACGCTTCCACAGCCTTCAGCGCGGCGAGCATGACGGCGATCCCGCCCTTCATGTCAGCGACTCCGGGGCCGTTCAGGATTCCCTCCTCGATCCAGCTAGTTTGCTGGAAGGCGTGATCGGCGCCGAAAACCGTGTCCATGTGGCCGGTGAAGAGCAGCTGCACGGGCGCATCGGGGCGCACCGCGACGTGAAGGTTGCGGCCGTGCTCGACCGAAAGCTTGCGCCCGCCGTGATCGACGCTTTCGACCGACTCAGGATCGACAAGGCGGACCTCGCCGGGCAGGCTTGCGAAGGCGCCAGCCAAGATTTCGGCCATTCGTTCCAGGCCGGCGAGGTTGCGCGACCCGCTGTTGACCGCGCTCCATTCCAGCACCTGGTCGAGCATCGGCTCGGCTGCGGCGCGTTCGACTGCGTCCTGCTCGATCTTGGAGAGATCCCCCATGGGCGCCTCCCTAGCCGCGCCATTTGGCGAACGCCACACCAGTCCAAAGCTTGCTTCAAACGACGTTTCGTGCTGATTTTTGTTTCTATGAAGAAATATCTCGCCTCTGCGCTCGCGATCGCCGCCGTTGCCGCGTCCACAACTCCGGCAAGCGCCGAACCCTGGCGCGTCCGCCTCGGCCTGGGAGCGCAGGTGGGGCCCCAGTTCCCGGGCGACGATTCGCTTGCCGTCCTCCCCTACCCGAAAATCTCAGTCGCCCGCGGCGACAAGCCCTTCGCCTTCGGCGCTCATGACGACAGCTTCTCGATCACGCTCTTATCGTCAGGAGGTTTTTCGTTCGGGCCGGCGGCGCAGATCAGCGAAGGGCGCGACGAATCCGACCTGGACGTGGAGGTCGGCGATGTCGACCGGACGATCGAGCTCGGAGCGTTCGCCCAATATTATTTCGGCGAGAATTTCCGCCTCCGCGGGGAAATTCGCAAGGCGCTCGGTGGCCATGACGGGGTGCTGGGCCACGTCGCTGCGGACTATGTGGCCCGTGACGGCGACCGCTATGCGTTCGCGGTCGGCCCGCGCGTGCGCTTCGTCGATTCCGAATATATGGAATCCTTCTTCGGGATATCCCCTGAAGTCTCCTTGATCACGGGATTGCCGGTCTATGATCCGGATGGCGGTCTCCATGCCGTTGGGGTCATGGCGAGCGGCGATTATTCACTGGGCGGCCCTTGGGGACTGTTCGGCTACGTCGGCTACGACCGCCTCGTGGGCGACGCCAAGGATTCCCCAATCGTCCGCGATTTCGGGTCGCCGAACCAGTTTTCCGCAGGCATCGGCGTTTCCTACACGTTCAATCTGAACCCCTAGGCTCGGGGCCGAGAAACTTCCCGAAATCCTTCAAGAGCTGCTCGTAGAGAGGGCGCTTGAACGGGACGATCAGCTTCGGCAGTTCGTCGGGCTCGACCCATTTCCACGCCCGGAATTCGGGCTCTCCGTGCGCCTCAAGGTCGATGTCTTCGTCGCGTCCCAGGAACCGGGCGAGGAACCAGTGCTGCAGCTGCCCGCGCCATTTGCCGCCCCAGACCCTGCCGCGCCATTCCTCCGGCAGGTCGTAACGAAGCCGCTCGTCATGCTCGGCGACCTTCTCGACAAGCCGCGGCGGGATGCCGGTTTCCTCCTGCAACTCGCGCAGGGCCGTCGCCCACGGCTCCTCGCCTTCGTCCATCCCGCCCTGCGGCATCTGCCAGGCGTCCTCGGGATTATCGACACGCGCCGCTACGAACACCCTGCCGTCGCGGTTGAGGAGCATGATTCCCACTCCGGATCGGTAAAGATGGTCGTCGTCGGCCATACCGCTGCGCCTAGCGGTTGAAGCTGCCCTGAGCTAGACCATGGCGATGCTGGGGGCATTGCTGATAGTGGCCGCGGCCGGGCCCGAGATCGCCGAGCTCAAGACGTTCAGGGACTGGATCGTCGGCTGCGACAATGGCCTGCTGTGCCAGGCGGCCGCGATGATGCCCAATTCTGCCGAGCCCGCCGCGACACTGTCCGTCCGACGCGGTCCGGAAGGAAGCGCTGTCCCGGAAGTCTGGTTCTATACCTGGGAGGGCGAAGCAGCCGACATCGTCGTGGACGGAAAGCCGCTGCGCCTCCGCCTCAGGAAAAACGAGGAGGGCGCCTATGTCGTCGATGCGGCGGACGCCGTCCGGCTGCTCGACGCGCTTCGAGCCGCAAGCGCGGTCGAGGTCGTCGATTCCGCCGGAAAATCGAGCGGAATGCTCTCCGTCGACGGAGCGACCGCCGCGCTTCTTTACATAGATGACCAGCAGCACAGGCTCGGCACGCGCGGCGCCTTGGTACGCCGCGGCGACAAGCCCGACAGTTCCGTTCCGGCTCCGCCCGATCTTCCCGTGCGCTATACCGTGCCGGGATCAAGCAAACCGCCCGCGCAGCTTTCGGCAGCCTTTGTCGCCAATGTCCTGAAGGAGGCCGGTTGCGAGGAGGAAAACGATCCCAACGTCGTCAGCCATGACCGGCTGGATGACCGGCACACGCTCGCAATGGTCACCCTGCGGTGCGAGAGCGGGGCATACAATTACATTTCCCAGAATTTTGTCATTCCGGATGGCGGAGCGCCGGAGCCGGCCAAGTTCGACGATGAGGGCGAAGGACAGGAAGGAGATACCCTTTATTACAACCTCTCCTGGAACGCGCAGTCCCGGCGCCTCGACGCGGGATTCCTCGGGCGCGGGATCGGCGATTGCGGCAGCCGCCAGCATTATGTGTGGGACGGCGCCATGTTCCGCCTTGTCGGCGTGGAGGAGATGGACGATTGCCGCGGAGTTTCCGACTTCATCAGCGTCTGGCGCGCGCGCGTCGTTGAGCGCTGATGAATCACAAGAATCTGGCTAAGGCCGTCACGCAAGCCTAATCTGCCCGCGTAGCTCAGGGACTCGAATGGCCACCGCCGAACACCTCGTCACCGAAAAGGAAGCCTCCGCTCTCGCCGAGCCGGAAGCCGTCGTCGTCCGCTTTGCCGGCGACAGCGGCGACGGGATGCAGCTGACAGGCGGCCAGTTCACGCTTTCCACCGCGCTCGCGGGCAACGACCTTGCGACCTTCCCGGATTTCCCGGCCGAGATCAGGGCGCCGCAGGGGACGACCTTCGGCGTCAGCGCCTTCCAGATCAATTTCGGCTCCTGCTCGATCGAGACCGCTGGGGACCAGCCCGACGTCCTGATCGCGATGAACCCTGCGGCGCTGAAGGTGAACGTCGGTGAGCTTCGCGACGGCGGCCTGATCATCGCCGACGA
The DNA here is from genome assembly GCA_046566245.1 of Alphaproteobacteria bacterium. Taxonomy (GTDB): domain Bacteria; phylum Pseudomonadota; class Alphaproteobacteria; order Sphingomonadales; family Sphingomonadaceae; genus Sphingomicrobium. Next base: position 21,012 of record JBKHXB010000035.1, read on the forward strand.
GGGTGAGTTCACTCCGCGCAACCTCGCCAAGGCGGGGTACGAGTCCAACCCGCTCGAGGACGGCAGCCTCGCCAGGTGGCAGCTCATCCACTTCAATATCTCGCAGCTCACGCTCGACGCCGTGAAACCCTTCGGCCTCGGCAACAAGGAAGCGCTGCGCTGCAAGAACATGTGGACGCTGGGCCTCGCGCTCTGGATGTTCGACCGCGACCGGCAGCCCATCGTCGACTGGCTCAAGGCCAAGTTCGCCAAGGCGCCGGAGCTCGCCGAAGCGAACATCGCGGCCCTCAACGCCGGTCACGCCTACGGTGAAACGGTCGAGCTGGGCGGGGTCCACAAGCACCATATTGCACCGGCGCCCGCCGAGCCCGGCCTCTACCGCACCGTCACCGGCGCCGAGGCGCTCGCGCTCGGGCTCGTCGCGGGCTGCAGGCTCGCGGGCCTCGACATGTTCTTCGGATCGTATCCGATCACCCCAGCCAGCCCGCTTCTTCACCACCTCGCACGGCTCAAGGAGTTCGGGATCACGACCTTCCAGGCCGAGGACGAGATCGCCGCCATTTGCGCCGCGATCGGCGCCAGCTACGCCGGGCAGCTCGGGATCACCTCCTCGTCCGGCCCCGGGATCGCGCTCAAGACCGAGGCGCTCGGCCTCGCGATCATGACCGAGCTTCCGCTGATCGTCGTCAATTCGCAGCGCGGCGGGCCTTCCACGGGCCTTCCGACCAAGACCGAGCAATCGGACCTTTACCAGGCTGTCTATGGCCGCAATGCCGACGCACCTCTTCCCGTGATCGCGGCGAGGTCGCCGGCCGATGCCTTCGATTGCGCGATCGAGGCGTGCCGGATCGCGACGCGTTACATGACTCCAGTCATGCTCCTGACCGACGGCTATATCGCCAATGCGGCGGAGCCTTGGCGCGTCCCGGACATGAGCGCCTACGAGCCGTTCCCGGTGAAGTTCTTTGATACTGCCCCGGCGGAAGGTGAGGGCGTGATGCCCTATGCCCGCAACTCGGACATGGCGCGGCCCTGGATCAAGCCCGGAACTCCAGGTCTCGAGCACCGGATCGGCGGGATCGAGAAGCAGCCGGGCAGCGGCAATATCGATTACAGCCCGGCCGCGCATGCCGAGATGACGAGGCAGCGGGCAGAGAAGGTGATGAAGGTCGCCGAGACGATCCCCGACCAGGACGTCTGCCTCGGCAACCCGACCGGGGAGCTTGCCGTCGTCGGCTGGGGCTCCACCTTCGGGCCGATCCACCAGGCAGTCCGCCGCGCCCGCGCTCGCGGGCTCGACGTCAGCCATGTCCACATCCGACACATCTGGCCGATGCCAAGGAACATGTCTGACCTGCTTAAGGGCTTCCGCAATATCCTGGTGCCCGAAATGAACATGGGTCAGCTCAAGACGCTTCTGCGCGACCAGTTCCTCGTCGATGCGCGGCCGTTGCCGAAGGTTGCCGGCCAGCCGTTCCGGATCGCCGAGATCGAGGCGGCGATCGAGGAGGCCCTGAAATGAAACAGCTCAACGTCGTCCCGATGCTGGCGATGCTGCTCGTCGTGCTTGCCATCATCTATTGGTTGTGGGGCATGTCCTGATGAACGAGATCAG
>JBKHXB010000036.1:0-22222 GCA_046566245.1 Alphaproteobacteria bacterium
GCTGTTCGCCAGCTTCGCGATGCTGATGAACTTCCCGCGCTTCAACAAGATGAAGGGCATGGGCCAGATCGTCAGCTGGTCGGTCCGCGACGAGAGCCTGCATTGCGAGGGCATCATCAAGCTCTTCCACACCTTCGTGAAGGAGCGCGGCTGCCTGACCAAGGCGGTGAAGGAGGACATCCTCGACGTCTGCCAGAAGACGGTACGGCTGGAGGACGCGTTCATCGACCTCGCGTTCGAAATGGGCCCGGTCGAGGGCATGACCGCCAAGCAGATCAAGAAGTACATCCGCTACATCGCCGACTGGCGCCTGGGGCAGCTCGGCTTCGCGCCGATCTACATGGTCGACGACCACCCGCTCCCCTGGCTCGCGCCGCTGCTCAACGGGGTCGAACACGCCAACTTCTTCGAGACCCGCGCGACCGAATATTCGAAGGCCGCGACCCGCGGGAACTGGAACGAAGTTTGGGAGAATTTCGACCGGCGGCAGAAGGCAAAGGCCGAGGCCGCGAACGACGCGACCGAGGGCGACGGCTCAGGCGACGGGCCCGATATCTTCAGCCATGCCGGAGTCGCGGCGGAGTAAGCGAATTGGATTGAGCCCACCGTGAAAGTTTCTGAACGCCTTGCGCTGAACCAGCGGATCGCTGGCGAGTTGAGCAAGCGATATGCGTTCGACGAAATCGGAGAATTTCTCGACGCATTCGGTCTCCCTTATTCGCCGTCTTCTTGGTCGGACGAATACGATTACGCGCGGCAAATACTCGCGAAAGCACCAGTTTCAGTGCTGGCCGAAATCGTTGATGATCTAGGTCTGGAAGCGTTCAGCGACACCGCCGTGGAGCGGCAATTGCCAGCGGTTTGGGTCAATGAAAGCAAGCTTCGTGTCTTCATTAGCCATCTTAGCGGGGACAAAGACAAGGCTACCCGACTTAGAGAAGTAATGGCAGAGAATGGCATGAGCGCGTTTGTTGCCCACGACGACATCGAGCCGACCCTTGAGTGGCAAGTGCAAATTGAGCGTGCGTTAAGCAACATGGAGCTGTTTGTCTCCATCCATACGAAGGACTTCTCAAAGAGCTTTTGGACGCAGCAAGAGATTGGATACGCCGTTTCACGTAGAGTGAAAGTCATCGCAATCAGAATGGGTGAAGACCCGACCGGCTTCATTCAAAAGAACCAAGCACTGTCGAGGGGCACCAAACGAGCAGAACAGGTAGTCGCTGAAATCAAGGAGCTTCTTCTCAAGGACGAGCGACTTCGCGAGCGCTACGAGCAGTGTCTCCGATCTGAAGCAGACGATGACGTTCCATTTTGATGTATGTGCCGACGAGGTAACCGTGACAGGAGGAAACGCTTATGCTTAAGTTTGTCGCGTTTATAGCGTTGCTTTCATTGCCTGCCTGCGCGCCATCTCTTGGAACTGTCTCCTCGTCGGGCGGCATAGTGAAAAATTACGGCTGGACGCCCAATCAGGCATTGGCCATCGCGCAGAAGCATTGCGAAAAATACGGCAAGGACGCGATTGTCACCAGCCAGAACGACTTGCAGGACAATATGACGTTTCAGTGCGTGGCTCGTTAGCGTCGCATCGGCTTAATCGACCCTAACGACTGTCATGGACGCAAAGTATATCCTGCAGCGCCTGACACAACGCCTCTACGGCTCACCGGTCATTCGCAACGACGCGCGAGGCGAGCTGGTCGAGGAAATCGTCGCCGCAGCCTTGGAGCCGGACTGGCAGCTACGCTCGGGCGACTGGGGTGCCTGCGACTTGGTTCACCCCGCGAGCAAGCTGCGTATCCAGGTGAAGCAATCGGCCGCGCGCCAGAGCTGGCACAAAGAGAATGGCCGCCAGCCGAAACCCTGCTTTTCAATCAAGGAAAAGACCGGCCGGTGGGAAGACGGAGACCGCTGGGTCGAGGAGCGAAGCCGCAACGCCGACATCTTCATCTTCGCCTGGCATCCCGTCACCGACGACACGGCCGATCACCGCGACCCGCACCAATGGCAGTTCTTCGTCGTCGCCGAACGCGACCTGCCGGTGCAGAAGTCGATCTCGCTCACGCGAGTCATGACGCTCAGTGATCCGGTGAGCTTCAATGCACTTCCTGCCAAGGTCGGCGAAGTTTTCGGTCAGCTAGTTTAGCAGCTGCTGCTCGGGCGTCGGCGGGCCGACGCACTTGCCCAGGACAATGATCGCGCCGAGGACGATCCCGACGCCCAAGACGAAGAAAACTGCATAAGCGAGGATGAACTTTACGCAGCCGGATAGCACCGGATCAGCATAGCACGCTGTTGGAATGACCGGCACGACTTCCTTGCCGGCGCCACTACGAAAACGCCAGCCCTGGCCCTGCGCCAACGACGATCGCGCTCACCAGCATTGCGCGCCACGCGATTGCTCGCCCCCTCTGGACGCGGCCCATCCACCCGACGAACTCCGGCGTCTCGAACTCCTCCAGCCCCTTAAGGGCCCGCGCTCCTCATGGTCGCGGCCGATGCCGGTCATCGCCACCGCGCGATTCCGTTGCTACCGAGTAGCCATGCCAAAGGTCTTTGATTGGAACGGCTTTCGTTTCCACTTCTTTTCCAACGAGGGAGACCCGAGGGAGCCTGTGCATGTGCACGTGACCCGGCGGGACGGCGCGACAGCAAAGTTCTGGATTAGCCCAGAGGTTTCGGTTGCTTACAACAAGGGCTTCTCGGCAAAAGTGCTTTCGCAACTTATGTCTGTTATAGAAGACCGAGCAGATGAGATTGAAAGTGCGTGGAATGACCACTTCGCCTGAACCCGTTTCGGTTCGCTTCGAAGAAGCCAGCTTCGTCGTCGAGCTCGACGACGGCCGCACGCTCGGAGTGCCGCTGGCATGGTTCCCGCGCCTCCTTCACGCCAAGCCGAAGCAGCGGGAGAAGTTCTTCCTCAGCCGTGCCGGCATCCACTGGGACGAGTTGGACGAAGACATTTCGATTAGGGGTCTGCTCGCGGGGCAGCCCGATCTAACACGGATGCACGCCGAAGCGGCCTAAAGAAGCAGACCGATCGTACCGCCAAGGACGACCATCGCAACAACGGCTCCCCGCCAAACAAGGGATCGCTGTCGCTCGACCCTCGCCATTCGCCCGACGAACTCGGGTGTCTCGAACTCCTCGAGCCCCTTGAGCCGCCGCCCGCGCGACGTGATTTTACGCAACTCGCCCATGCATATCGCCTAAGGCACGCGCGGTTATCGCGCGGTTAGCGCGCGTGTCGCTTCGCCTTGTTTGTTGCGCTTCGGGAGGTCGCCCGGCCGATTAGGGATATGCCGGCCCGCGTGCTATAAGCCCTTCACCGCACGGAGACCCCTTCCCCGTAAGCTCGTGCGGCTGAGAGATCCCACTTCGGTTCAGATCGATGGCGCGCTCCCGCTTACCGAGGGAGCAGACCGATGGACCTCAATTACCTCTACCACCGGCACCAGGTGTCGATGTTCAACGCCGATAACGCGACTTGCGAGCAGTCTCGCCTCGCGCACCTCAGCCTCGTCGACGCCTACGCGCGCAAGATCAAGGACGCCAGGGACCGCCCGGATGAGCGGCTGGAGCCGGCCGCTTGAGCCGCGTTCTTCACGTCGCGCTCGGCGAGGGCGAGGTCATCGAGCGCTGCCTTTCCGCCAAGGTCGGCATTTCGGCGATCGAGCCGCTTCCGGCCGGTGGCACGCGGCTGGTGTGCATGAGCTCGGACGGAGCGCAGCGGATGCGCACCAGGCTGCGCTCGAACCTGATCAAGGGCGCGGTGGTCAGGGAGCGTTACCGCCCGAGAAGCGCGCCGCTTTAAGGCCTCGCGCGCTGCGCTGCGCGCCGGCCTGCCCTCAGTTGGTGAATTCGCTGACCGCGAAGGTGATGATGTTGATCGCCAGAGCGAAGGCGATGATGCCGAGGATCGCGAGCGGGATCTCCCATTCGTCGGGCCGCCACCAGCCGTCCTTGGCCGCGCCTTCCGCTTCCGCGGTGCGCACGGGGTCGCGGCGGATCCGCGACGGCCGCGCCGGCGCCGCGATCTCCACCGTCTTCTTTTTCGGCTTCCACGCCTTGCTCATGCGCCGCGGTTTAGCCCGGCAAGGGTTATCAGCCGGTTATCAGCCAAGCGGCAGAGCGCAGTGAGAGAATTGCGAAGCAATTGTCGAGCAGCGCGAATAGACCGCGCAAGCTCGGCCGACGACCGCCGCAGGCGTGTCGATCGACGTCACGGATTCATTCCGTGACGTCCGGCGAACCGTCACAACTGGTCCACCTCGAGCGGCAATTGCGTATAACGCTTGACGGGGCGGCGCATTCGGCGATGCTGGCCGCGATCGCGTGAACGGGGGGAGCCGGACGTGCACGACACGGAAACGTTGAAGCGGCGGCTCGAAAGCCAGCTGGACGAGCTTGAGGCGCGCCAGGCGCGGATCGCCGGCGAGCTTTCCGAACCTCCGAGCCGCGACTGGGAAGAGCAGGCGATCGAGCGAGAGGACGACGACGCCCTTCAGGGCGAAGGCATAATCGTCTCCCGTGAAATCGCCTCGATCCGCCGGGCGCTCGCCCGGATCGACGACGGCTCCTACGGCGTCTGCGTCCGCTGCGGGGAGGATATCGCCCCCGCGCGGCTGGAGGCGCGGCCCGAAGCGGCGCTGTGCATCCAGTGCGCCCGCGCGGCGATGTAGCCGGCGCTTCCTCCCCCATCCAGGCCGGAATATGCTATAATCGCGCCCGCGGTGGCGTTTGCAGGAGTGCGCGATCATGCGAGCGCGTCTGTTCCCCATCGCCGCGGCCTCGGCCGCCCTTCTGTCCCCCGCCGTTCCGGCAGCGGCGGCCGACACGGACAATCCCTTCGCGTCGATCGCGGCCCGGCCTTCGCACGGCGGCTTCGGAGTGCAGGTCCACCGCGGCGGTCGCCACGACGGCGGCCATGACCGCTGGCGCGGCCATCACAGGCGAGATCGGGGCGACGCCCTGATCCTCGGCGCCTGGTATGGGGGCGAATGGGCCTATTACAACAACCGCGGCTGGGCTCCGGACAGCTTCAACGACTGGTGGCACGACCGGCCCGACCGGGCCTTCCCGCGCTGGGTGCAGGAGCAGGGGCGGAGCGGCTATTGCCCGCCGGACCGGGTCTGGTGGTCCGGGAGCGGCTGGCGCTGCTGAGCCGTCCGTCGCGGGCCAAGCCGTCTTTCGCTCTCTTCGCGCGCCTTGCCGGTCGCTCCGCTCGATTCGTCGCGTTGCCTGACGTTCATGAAACGCGCTTTTCGGCGCCGCGTTGTTCGGTTCGGGGAGTTGCGATCGAATTAGCGGGAGCGAATATGCGTAAGTTGATCATTCTTGCGGCGGCCGTTCCGGCGCTCGTTGCGGCGCCGGCTGCGGCTCAGCTCGGAGTCGGCCTTGGCGGTGGCGCTGGAGGCGGAGCGAGTGTCGGCGTCGGCGGCAGTGTCGGCGGAAATGTCGGCGGTGACCTCGTCGGCGGCGTCACCGGCACCTTGGACAGGACGGTTAGCGCCGCGGACAGCACGGTGAACGGAGCACTGCAGACCGAGCTGAGGGCGGCGACGACCGCCGATCTTACAGCCGGCGCGGCGGTCACCGACAAGAGCGGCCGAAGGCTCGGAGTCCTGCAGTCGGTGCACGGCGACGTGGCGCTAGTCGCGAGCGGCGGCAAGATGCTGCACGTGCCTCTCGCATCGCTCTACAGCAGCGGCAAGGGCCTGGTCACGGCGCTCAGCAAGAAGCAGCTCAACGCGGCCGCGAGCGCCAACACCAACGCCAACGCCGACGCGCGCTTCAACAACTAGGCGTTCGAGTATCGGGGGCGGCGTCTTGCGCCGCCCCCTTTCCCCATTTTGCCGACATGACTTAAACCCCTCCAGCTGCGGCATTGTTTGCGCCGCAGCCCAGAGTGATGGAGGGGGAAGCCGTGCAGCAGTTCTTCACCGCGATCTTCAGCAATTTCACGATCACGGTACTTGTGATTGCGGCGATTGCCGCAGCGATTTCCGTTTTCCGGCGCGGCCGAGGCCATCTTCCGGAAGCCGCGCTCGCCTATTACTGCCTGATCGCGGTCGGCGTCGGCTTCCTCTACAACTTCGTCATGCACGTCTTCTTCGGCGAGATGACGGCTGCCTTCATCGGCTGGGCCGACAGCCCGTTCCAGGCCGAAGTCGGCTGGGCCAGCCTCGGCTTCGCCCTCGTCGGGCTGCTCGCCTTTCGCGGCGGTTTCGAAATGCGGCTCGCGGCTGTCGTCGGCCCGGCGGCGTTCCTGCTCGGCGCGGCCATCGGCCATGCCTGGCAGATGATGAGCGCAGGCAATTTCGCTCCGGGCAATGCCGGCACCGTCTTCTACACCGACATCTTGACGCCTCTGCTCGGCTTCGTGCTGCTGTGGCTCCGCTATCGAGGGGGCCGGGCGCGCCGCTCGCGCGTTTGAGCGGGCGGAATGCCGTCAACCGTCATCAGACGCTTCGACTATTCGCCCGACAGGGAGGAGCTGACCGTCGAGTTCGTGACTGGCCGCCGCTATGTCTATTCGGGAGTGCCCGTGCAGGAAGCGGAAGCGATGCGCTCGGCCTTCGCCAAGGGCGTCTATTTCAACCGGAGGATCCGGGACCGTTATCCGTTCCGCGAGCTTGTCTAGCCGCGATCAGCCGCCCGGGACCGAACTTTCCGGCGGCGGAGCGGCCTCAGTCGCGGACTGGCGGGCATCCGCCTTGGCGCGGTCGATCATGTTCTGCAGGCAGCCGGTGTAGCCGGCCGGGCCGACGGCGGAGCAGCTCATGATCCCGGTCCGGCCGACATATTCGAAGCTCTTGGCCCGCGCCGCCCAGCTTTGCCGGGTCTGGAGAGGACCGGTCGAGCGGTAGCGTTCCGGGATCCGGTAACGCTCGCTTTCGGGCTTCCGCGCGCAAACCACGACCTCATCGTCCGTCGAGCGAGGACAGGGATCGTCGCCATAGACGATGATCTCGGCAATCCGGACCTCTTCCTCCGTGGTCTGCGCGAACGCAGGGGCCGCGGCCGAGCCGGCAAGGATCGCGGCGCTCGCCGCTGCTGCCAGAAAGTTCATGTGCCTGGTCATCGTCTTGAACCTTTCACGACTAAAGCGGGCGAAGCGCAGAGCGGTTCCCCTACACGCGTTTCGACAGCGCGATCGCTGCACGGCATGCCGCGCGGATCGCTCCCGTCAATAGAGGATATCCGAACGCTCTCTCCGCTCCTGCCGAACGGGCGGTGTCACGGTGCTCGAGCTCTTCGTCGCGGAACTCGGCGATATCGCCCGCCAGTTCCGGGTCATCGTCGCCCAGTTCCTCGAGCTGGCGCCTGTAGTGACGGTCGATCTCCGTCTCCACGGCGTCGGTGCAAGCCATGGCCGCTTCGGGACTGATCAGGGCCGTTGCCGCGCCCAGTGCGAAGCCGGCGACGTTCCACACCGGCTGCAGAACGGTCGGCCTAACCCGCCGTTCGGCGACCAGCTGGTCGAAACGCTTCAAGTGCCGCTGTTCCTGCATTGCCATGCGCGAAATCAGCTTCGCCGCCGGGGAATTGGGGCGAAGGACCGCAAGCTGCCCGGCATAGATTCGCGTGGCGCCATATTCGCCGGCCTGGTCGACCCGGATCATCGAGGCGCGATCCGCGCGCCTTCGCCCCGGACGCCAGGGGCCGGCCATCAGCGGGTCCGCCTTCCGGCCAGGGTCAGCCAGGCAATGGCAGCCGCCCCGCCGAGCGACAGGATCGCGTTCCAGCCGGCCATCGAAATTCCGAGGAATGCCCACTGCACCTCGTCGCAGCGAACGAGCGGCACCTTCATGATCTGCTTCAGAAGCTCTTCGGTCGACGCTCCCCGTGCCGTGCTGGTGCAGGTGGTGAAACCTTCGAAGACGCCGAGCTCGACACCTGCGTGATAGACGCCGATTGCACCTGAAACCGCGATCGCAGCCGCCGCGAGAAGCGTCAGGAGCCGGGAACGGGGCGATACCGCCGACGCGGTGAAGGCAAGGGCCGCGAGGGGAATTGCGGCCGCGTGCGGCCAGCGCTGCCAGTAGCACATCTCGCACGGATGAAGCCCGCCGAGATACTGCGAGGCCATCGCCGCGATCAGGAGCCCAAGCGGTAGTAGCAGCGCCAGAAGGCGCCCAAGCTCGGGACGTGAAAGTGCCATCGCGCTGCGCCCTTGAAGCGCCGCTTCAGCCATCGCCTAGCGCTTGGACCGCGGCTTGCTTCCGCTTGAGGAAGCGACTGTAGCCGGCGCGGCGAGGCGCTTGAGCGTGTTCAGCGCGTATTGAAGCTGGAAGTCCTTGATGCCCTTCTTCTCGAGCTCCTCGGCGGTGAAAGCGAAGCGCGGGTCCTGCGACGTGTCGTCATGCTGCAGCAGCTTGTCATCCGCCTTGGCCTCCGCGAGCAGGTGCCGGCGAAGGTCGGCTTCACGCACCCGCGGACGATCCTTGTAGTCGGGATCCGAAAGCTGCGGAACGGCGATGTCCGGATCGATCCCGCCCGCCTGGACCGAGCGGCCCGACGGCGTGAAATAGCGGGCCGTGGTGAGCCTCAGAGCACTTCTCGGGCCCGTCTGGACGACCGTCTGGACGCTGCCCTTGCCAAAGCTCTTTTCGCCCATCACGAGCGCCCGGCGCTGGTCCTGCAGCGCTCCGGCGACGATTTCCGCCGCCGAGGCCGTGCCTGCGTCCACCAGGACGATGATCGGCAGGCCGTGCGCCATGTCGCCGGCCTTCGCATAATAACGCTCGATATCGCTCTTCTCGCGGCCGCGCTGCGAGACGATTTCGCCGCGGTTGAGGAAGGCGTCGCTGATCTCGACCGCCTGGTCGAGAAGCCCGCCGGGGTTGGAGCGAAGGTCGATGATGTAGCCAAGCGGCTTGCCGCCCGTCGCCTTGTCGACCGCGGTCAGCGCGGCGAGGGTCTCTTCGGCCGAATTGCCAGAAAAGGTGTTGATGTCGATGATCGCGACACCGTCCTTCAGCTCCCATTTCACCGGGCGAAGCGAGATCCGCTCGCGAACCATCGCGACGTCGAAAGGCTTGTCGCGGCCCGGACGGACGATGGTCAGCTTGATCGGCGTGCCGGGCTCGCCCCGCATCTTGTCGACGGCCTCGTCAAGCGAGACTCCATAGACGAGCTCGCCGTTGATGTGGGTGATGTAATCGCCGGCCTTGATCCCTGCGCGCCATGCCGGCGTGTCCTCGGTCGGGGCGATTACCTTGACCGCGCCGTCCTCGATCGAGACCGTGATCCCGAGCCCGCCGTAATTGCCGTCGGTCGTCGTCCTCAGCGTGTCGAAATCGGATTCCTCGAGGTAGGAGGAATGCGGGTCGAGCGCAGCGAGCATTCCGTCGATCGCGCCGTTCATCAGCGTCTGGTCGTCGACCTTGTCGACGTAGTTCGCCTTCACCCGCTCATAAACGCTCATGAACTTCTCGAGCTCTTTGTAATTGGCGACGTCCGCTGCGGCGAGCGAGCTGGTCGTGACCGGAACGAGCGCGAGCGCTCCGACGAGCGCCAGGGGCGGAAGCAATTTGTGCATGGCTTTCATGATCATGATCCCAGATTTTCGCGTCGCGTTTAGCCCGATTTTTTCCGATTTGACAGCATTGCAGATGAACCTGCGATGAGAGCGGGCGAGACGCTCCGGCCGTTCTGGCGGAGCTGCACCTCGACCGGTCCCAGCGCCGTCCCGAGCGGAGCGCCGATTTCGAGCCTGTCGCCGCGCTTGAGGCTCGACCCGGCGTTGACCAGCACGGTCTTCCAGCCGCGGCCATGGTCCATGATGATCACCCCGTCATAATCGCGGAACGGGCCCGCGAAGAGAATGGTCCCGGACGCTGGCGCGACAAGCGCGGTCCCTCGCCTGGCCGCAAGCGTGATTCCCCGGGAGCGAACGCCCGAGGTGCTGACGGCGCCCATCCCGTCCACCACCGGCGCATCGACGGGAAGGCGATAATCCAGAGGCGCTGAAGGCGCGCTCCGGGCGACCGGAAGCAACGCCGGGCCAAGACCTGCGAGCTCGGAGGCGAGGCGCCTCGCCTCGGCTCTCGAAACCGCGCCCTGCCTGAGCTCCGACAGCTCCTCCTGCCGCGCCAAGGCTATGTCGCCGGCTCCCAGAGCTTCCACTCCTCGCGTCTCGGCCAGCTTGAGTGACCGCGCCTCGAGCGCAGCAAAAGCCTCGCGCCGAGCCTCGAGGTCGCGCCGGCTTTGCACCATCGCCCGCCGGGCCTCGAGCGCGGCCTGCTCGAGACGGCTTCCCCGCTCCAGAGCGCTCGACAGCGCAGCGGTCTTGGCCTCGATCACGGGCACGGTCGAAGCGAGCAGCCGCCGGAGCTTCACAAGCTCCTCCACGGAGCCTGTGTCGGCGACGGCGAGCACCGGCGGCCTTCGCGCCATCAGTACCAGCCCGGTCAGGAGCGAGCTTACCGGCGCCTGCTCGGCAGCAAGGCGGCGCCGCTGCTCCGCGAGATAGGCCTGGATGAGCCGCGCCCGCGCATCGGCGGCGGTGATGCGCGCTTCCGCGGCGGCGATGGCCTCTGCCGCAGCGAGCTGCAGCGCGCGCAGCTCCACCGCTTCGTCGCGCGCTTTTTCCGCGGCCGCTTCCAGCCGCCGTTGCTGCGCATCAGCAGCAGCAGCCTCTTCGAGCGCCTGGCGTAGCTCGGAATCCATGGCCGCGCGCCCGCTTCCAAGCGGAGCGCTCGCGGCGACGCCCGCCGAAGCGGCGGCAAGGAGGGTGAGGAGCAAGGCCGCGCGGATCACTCCTCAACCTTCCCTGTGATAGGGATGGTTGGCAAGGATCGCCGTCGCCCGGAACAATTGCTCGGCAAGCATGGCGCGGACGAGCAGGTGCGGCCAGGTCGCAGGCCCGAACGAAAGCAACAGGTCGGCGGAATCGCGCTCTGCTGCCAAATGGCCATCCGCGCCGCCGATCGAGAAGCGCGCCTCGCGCTTGCCGGAATCGCGCCATGCCTCGAGCCGGTTCGCCAGTTCCATCGACGACAAGGCTTTGCCCCGCTCGTCGAGCAGTATCGAGACGCTGTTGGGGGGAAGCTCGGGCGGGCTGCGCCCGCTGTCGGGAAGCTCGGTCAGCTTCACGGGCCAGGAAATGCGCTTCAGGTACCGATCGACAAGCTCCGATTCGGGCGACCGGCCGATCTTGCCCCTGGCGACGATGTGGAGAAGCAACGAGCCCTTACTGGCGGCTGAGCGCGGAGCCGGCATTGTAGGGCCAGCTGACCACCGCCCGGAAGCCATCATAGACCGCCCTGGCCGCCTCCGCGATCGCGCGCGGTCGATCGCGCCCGCCGCGGGCGAAGATGGCGATCGCGATCCTGCGGCCGTCGGGCAGTCGGACGAAGCCGACATCGCTCGTATAGCCGTTAAGGGTGCCCGTCTTGTGCGCGACGGTCCCGGGCGGGAGGAGGGCCTTCATCCGGTTGCTGCCGGTCGTGCACTGGGCCATCAGCTCGACCAGATAATTGCGCGCCCAGGGAACGAGCAGCTCGCCCTTGTCGAGCCGCTTGAGGAAGGTCGCCATCGCCAGCGGAGTGGAGGAGTCCAGCTCCTCGTAGAGGTCGCGCTTGGCCCGAAGCAGCTCCGCGATTGTACGGTCGATACGCATGCCTTCGACCTTGTTCCACTCGAGCCACCGCTGCACCGTCTCGGGCCCGCCAAGGTTGCGAAGAAGCAGGTCGGTCGCGTGGTTGTCGCTGCGCACGATCATCGCGCGCATCAGGCTCGCGGCGGACTGACCGCCGATGCGCTCGTCGAGCGAGCGTTCGCCCTTGTCGACATAGGCGAGATAGGTCGCCGCAACCGCGAGCTTCACCGTGCTCGCCATCGGGTAGCGCTGGTTGCCGCGAACGCTGACCGTTTCTCCGGTCTTGAGGTCGATCGCGGCGAGGCCGACGTCGGCCGACTTGCTGGTGACCAGCATCGACAGCTGCTGCTGAAGCTGCGCGGCAAGAGTGCCCTGCGCGGCCGCAGGCTGCGCTAGGAATGCAAGCAGAAACAGGAAAATCGACGTCAGTCGCATCCGCCTCACCCGCTTATTGGACGCTGGCCTTCGGCGTTTCATCACCGAACGCCCACATTCGTTCCAAATTGTAAAAACTTCTTACTTCCGGGCGGAAAAGATGCACGATTACGTCGTCCGCGTCGATCAAAACCCAATCCGCTGCCGGAAGCCCTTCAATTCGCACATTTTTCCCGAACGATTGCTTAACGCGTTCGGCGAGCTTCGCGGCCATGGAGGCCACTTGCCGGGTCGAGCGGCCGGAAGCGATCACCATGTGGTCGGCGATGTTGGACTTGCCCTCCAGCGGGATCGAAACCACGTCCTGGGCCTGGTCGTCGTCGAGCGACTGGAGCACCAGCTTGTGAAGCTGTTCGACGTCGGCGGGCGCGCGTTTGGCGCCGGCGGTGTCAGCTGAGCGGTCGGGCAAGGGGTCTCCTCATGTCGGCGCGGCACCGCGCCTGGGATTCCGGCCGGACGGCCGGGTTTGGCGATGCCAGTTGGGATCGAGCGCGCGCAGCGACGTTGCGGACGTGGGATTGGTCGGCAGGCGAAGAAACAAGATCGCCGGTGGACTCCACTCCGTCCAGTCCATCGCCTGGCCGTCGGGTCGGACGAACCCCGAAAGCCAGCCCATCGCGCTCGCCGCCTGGGCTTTCGCATCATAACCGGCGCGGGGAAGCACGGCAATTGGGACGAGCTTCGCGATCTCGCGCCAGTCCTTCCAGCGATGGAATTCGGCAACAGTGTCGGCGCCCATCAGCCAGATGAAGCGGTGCTGCGGATAGCGCTCGATGAGCGCGCGCAAGGTGTCGATGGTGTAGCGGGTTCCCGCCTCGCGCTCGAAGTCCGAAACTCGGATCGGCGTTCCGCGCGCCAACTCCTCGGCCGAGGCGAAGCGGGCCTCGAACGGCGCCATGTCGGACGAGTCGTGCTTCAGGGGATTGCCTGGCGAGACCAGCCACCACAATTCATCGAGGCCGAGCGCCTCGATCGCGCCGAGGCTCAGCTGCCGGTGCCCTTCGTGGGCCGGGTTGAAGGAGCCTCCCAGAAGTCCGACGCGCGCCATCGCCCGCGCCTGCTAGCATGGCCGGGGGAGGCCGCCTATTGTCATGCGCGTCGGGGGGAGAGGCATGCCGGACCTGGAATCAGTCGGCGACGCAGTGACGGGGGGGATGATTGGCCGTGCGGTCGAGCCGAAAGCCGGCGAGGCGGCGGATGGCCACACGAACGAACAGGTCTGCCTCAACTGCGGCGCCGCGCTCAGCGGGCCGTTCTGCCATCAATGCGGCCAGCAGGCGCACGTCCACCGTACGCTGACCGCCTTCTTCCACGATTTCCTCCACGGGGTGCTGCATTTCGAAGGCAAGATCTGGCGCACGCTGCCGATGCTCGCTTGGCGGCCAGGGGAACTGACGCGCCGTTATATCGACGGTCAGAGGGCGCGCTTTGTCTCGCCGCTAGCACTGTTCCTGTTCTGCGTCTTCCTGACCTTCGCTGCGATGACCCTTACCGGAAGTCGATTCGGCGAGGTGCCGGCTGCGGCCAAGGAAGACATCGCCGCCGAGCTCGAGAAGGACAAGGCAAAGCTCGCAAAGCTGGAAGCCGAGCGGGCGCAAGCCGAGCGCTCGGGGCGGCCAACCGATACCCTGGACGGGCAGATTGCCGAACTTCGAGCCGAGACGGCAGCGATCGAAACGATCGGCGGCAGCGAGATCCCGTTCCGGCCGATTGCCGTTGAGGCCCGCGATCTTCCCTCGTGGATGCGCGCGGGCGTCGAACAAGCGAGAGCGAACCCGCAACTGCTGTTCTACAAGCTCAAGACCAATGCCTATAAGTTCAGCTGGGCCCTGATCCCGATCTCGGTGCCCTTCGTGTGGCTTCTGTTTCCTTTCAGCCGTCGCTTCAGGCTTTACGACCACACGGTATTCGTCACCTATTCCCTGAGCTTCATGATGCTGCTGCTGGTTGCCGGGACCCTGGTCGGGCTCGTGTTGCCAGGACTTGCGGGCCTAGTCTGGCTCATTCCGCCGGTTCACATGTACCGGCAGCTACGGGGTGCTTATGGAGTGAGCCGCCTCGGCGCCCTCTGGCGCACAGCCGCATTGACGATATTCGCCTTCCTGGCGATCGCGCTGTTCGCAGTGCTCCTGGTCGCGGTCGGGCTGCTGTAAGGGCGCCGGCTAGCCCGCAGCGGTCGCCGGTCCGCCGATCGGCCGGGACTTGCGCCCGGCCTTGGGTACCGAAGAGCCAGCTGCCGGGATCGAAGCGCCGGACGTTCCGCCGCGGTCGATCGAACCGCCGGCGAGGATCGTCTTGATCTCCTCGCCCGACAGCGTCTCGTACTCGAGCAGGGCCTGGGCGAGCGTCTCGAGCTCGTCGCGGTTCTCCTTCAGGACGGTCGTCGCGCGCGCATAGGCCTCGTCGACGATGCGGCGGATTTCCTTGTCGATCGCGCGCGCGGTCTCGTCCGACATCTGCCGCTGACGATTGACCGAGTAGCCGAGGAAGACTTCCTCGTCCGGCTCCGCGTACTGGAGCGGCCCGAGCTTGTCGGAGAGGCCCCAGCGGGTGACCATGTCGCGGGCGAGATTGGTCGCATACTGGATATCCGACGCTGCGCCCGAGGACACCTTGTCGTAGCCGAAGACGATCTCCTCAGCGACGCGGCCGCCCATCGCCACGGCGAGGTTCGCGTACATCTTGTCGCGGTGATAGGAATAGCTGTCGCGCTCGGGGAGCCGCATGACCATCCCGAGGGCGCGGCCGCGCGGGATGATCGTCGCCTTGTGGATCGGGTCGGACGCCGGCTCGTGGAGGGCGACGATCGCGTGACCGGCCTCGTGATACGCGGTCATCCGCTTTTCGTCCTCGGTCATCACCATGGACTTGCGCTCGGTGCCCATCAGCACCTTGTCCTTGGCCTCCTCGAACTCCTGCATGGCGACGAGCCGCTTGCCCTTGCGCGCGGCCAGCAGCGCGGCCTCGTTGACGAGGTTCGCAAGATCCGCTCCGGAAAAGCCCGGAGTGCCTCGGGCGATCACGCGCGGGTCGACGTCGGGCGCCAGCGGCACCTTCTTCATGTGGACCTGCAGGATCTTCTCGCGGCCGTCGATGTCGGGACGCGGCACCACGACCTGCCGGTCGAAGCGGCCCGGGCGAAGCAAGGCCGGGTCGAGCACGTCGGGGCGGTTGGTCGCGGCGATGATGATGATTCCCTCGTTCGCCTCGAAGCCGTCCATTTCGACAAGCAGCTGGTTGAGCGTCTGCTCGCGCTCGTCATTGCCGTTGCCGAGGCCCGCGCCGCGATGGCGGCCGACGGCGTCAATCTCATCGATGAAGACGATGCACGGCGCGCTCTTCTTCGCCTGGTCGAACATGTCGCGCACGCGGCTCGCGCCTACGCCGACGAACATTTCGACGAAGTCCGAGCCGGAAATGGTGAAGAAGGGCACACCCGCCTCGCCCGCGATGGCGCGCGCAAGGAGGGTCTTGCCGGTGCCCGGGGGGCCGACCAGCAGCGCGCCCTTGGGAATCTTGCCGCCGAGCCGGGCGAACTTGCCCGGGTCCTTGAGATACTCGACGATCTCCTGAAGCTCTTCGCGGGCCTCGTCGATCCCGGCAACGTCGGCAAACGTCACCCGGCCGTGCTTTTCCGTCAGCATGCGGGCGCGGCTCTTGCCGAAGCCCATCGCGCCCGAGCCGGCGTTCTTCTGCATCTGCCGCATGATGAAGAAGCTGATGCCGATTATCAGAAGCAGTGGCAGCGAGTTGTAGAGCATCAGCAGCCAGATGCTCGAGCCTTCCTCGGCCTTCACCTGGACGTCCACGCCGCGTTCAATGAGCTTCGAGGAAACTTGCGCGTCCGCCGGAGCGGTGGTGCGGAAAGCCTCGCCGTCGGCAAGCCGTCCCGTGATGACGCTGTTGCCGCCCGCGGTCGCCGACATGGTGACCGAGCGCACGTTGCCCTCGTCCACCTGGCGGACGAAATCCGAATAGGGAATTGGCTCGCCGGTGGCAGCACTCGAGCTGCCGCCGATCATCTGCACGAACAGCACAAGCCCGAAGAGGATTCCGACCCAGATCAGAAGACTCTTCACCCAAGGGTTCGTGGGCTTTTTCTCGTTCATTCGGCCTCTCGCTTCGGCGGCATCGACCCGCCTTTTAGCATGTCAACGCCAAGATAGGCAGCTTGGGGCCAATAACAATGCGAGCTTTAGACCGGGTGAACGAGCCATCGGCCAGCCGAGCGGCCCGCCGCCACACTCGCGAAACCTGGCGGCTTGTTAGTCCGGATCGCCTTGGGGCGTGTCGCTCGATTCCTTCTCCTGCTTTCTTGGTCTGTCGGGGCGAGCGCCGGGCGATGCGCGTCCCTCCTTTTCATCGGTGCGTTCGGTCGGCGGCCGGTCCTGCGAAGCGGCTCCAGGCGAAGGACTTCGTGGCGGCGGCTGCATGTCCGCACTTTCCGTTCCGCCCATTTCCGGGGTCTTTTCTTCGGCGCCGGGATCTTCCTCCGGGATGGGCATATGGCCGTACTTGCGCCAGAGATCATATTCTGTTTCCGGTCCGCGCGCCCTTATCCACCCCGTCGGGTTGGGGTTGTCGGCAGTAGGCGTCGGGAAATAGAAATCGTCGCCCTTTCCCGTGGGAACTGGCCCCGTTGCCTGATCGGCTGCATCGTCCGCGACAGGTTGTTCGGGTGGAGGAGCGGCCTCGGTGGTCTGGCCGCCGCAGTTAAAGACAAGTCCTCGGGCGTTCGCGAGCAATGTCGCCACCACGCGTTCCGCACGTGCCACTTCGCCGTCGCCGCCCTGTGCCGGGCCCCCGAACTCCGCCGGAACCCGCCGAGCTACCCTCGCCGCGGCCGCGGCGTTCGCGCTGACCTCGGCCATCCTTGTGTTAAGGCTTTCCAGCAATTGAATTTCCCGCGCGTAGGCGCCGCGGTTGCAATGCAGCGCTGCTTCCAGAGCACGGGCGTAGGCATCGGAAGCCTGTTGCTGGATACTCGCAGCGTCAGCGGCAGCCGCGCTGCCCGAAGCGGGTTGGCCGGGCCCCTGCGCATGGGCTGGCGGCATGAGCAGCAGACAAGCCGCAACGAGCGGCAAGCCGAGCATCTGTCTCGGAATGTTCATCGACGCTCTCCCCCCAAAGATTCTCGGTTCAGCGGATCAGGATGGGACAAGGCATCGGCGCGCGAATTGGGACCATCGTTTCCATCACCGCATTCAGCACTCGCTCGAAATGGGCACGGGCCTCTTTCGAAAGATTCGGATTGCTCAGGATCCTGCGGATTTCAGCGATGTATCGCTCGCGGACTTCCAGGAAGGTTTTGAGGTCGCATTGTGCGACGGCCTTGTTGAACTCCGTAGTAAGCTGGTCGAACAGCGGATGTTCCGGCGCCAGGTCACCGGCCGGCCCGTACTCACCGAGATCATCGAGCACTGTTTCGGTCGGTGCTGGAGGTTCGTTCGGCGCGGGACGCTCCAGAAGCAGCTCCGGCGGCGAGTCCGGGGAAGTTCTAGGTGGCCGAGATTCGGACGATTCCGACGGCTCCCGGCGCGGCCTTTTCCTCGTCTTTCGAATTTCGGCGGGCGGCGTTGTGCTCTGGCCGTCTTCAGAAGCGGTTCCGCTCCTTTCCGCATTCGTCTGCTGCTCAGGCCGAGGCGGAGTTTGCGCCTGTGTCGGCTGCAACAGTGCTAAAGACCCCGCAATTGCGGACAAGTAAAACCAAGGTGCAGACCACATAACGACCTCCCGTGGCCGTCAGTCCCACCTACCGATACGCCAAAAAGAACAGATTTTCGTTCCTCGAGCAAGGCGAAACGCGCGGATCAGACGCCGGTCCGTCCCCGCGAACCCGGACCGGCGCCTCCCGATATTGTCTCAGGCCTTGCGCGGCGGGGCCGGGGTGAACCGCCACTCCTCGCCGCCGGAGCAGAGCACTCCGCGCAGCGTCGCTTTCTTGCCCCGGGCGAGCAGGTTGACCAGCTTGTCGACCTCGGTTCCGCGGATCACGCCGGGCCGGCCTTCCCGTCCAAGCTCCCGGAGCGAGCGCATCACCACGCGGCGCCGGATCTCGAACGGCGCTTCGGGGCGGTAGACGATTTCATTGTCACCGCGAGTGACTCGCGACTCCCACTCCCGGTCGGTGGCCCAATGGAGAGCTACGTCGGCCTGGGCGAGGTGCGCGGCGCTCCGCGCAATGTTCTCCGGGTCGAGCCAGTCGGCCGAGCCAAGCGCCTTGCGGACTCGGGCGCGCTCGAACTTCTCGTCCGTATTGCTGGGATCCTCGACCGGCTTCAGACCCGCATCCTTGCAGATTTCCTCGAGCTCGCTCCGCCGCCAGCCGAGGAGCGGGCGAAGAAGCCGCGCTTCCGATCCCGGAAGCGGCGACACTCCGCGCATGCCGGCGAGCCCCCGCGCTCCGGAGCCGCGGTTCAGCCGCATCAGCATGGTTTCCGCCTGATCATCGAGATGATGGGCCGTCAGCAGGGCGTCGAGCTTCTTTTCCTTGAGCCAATTGCCGAGCAACCGATACCGCTCGATACGGGCGCGCTCCTGGATCGCCGTCTCCGGCTTCTTCTTCCATTCGGCCTTCAGGATCGTGTGGGGGACACCGAGCTTGCCGCAGATTTCCGCGACCATTTCGGCTTCCTTTGCCGATTCCGGGCGAAGCCCGTGGTCGATGGTGGCCACCTCGATCTTGCCCGGGCGGGCGGCCGCGGCGAGCAGCAGCAGTGCGAGGCTGTCCGGCCCGCCCGAGACGGCGAGCCCGAGCTTCGAATTGGCCGGCGCAAGGACGTTGAGCGCGACATTGAAACGGCGCTGACGGGCGCTGTCGGGAGCAAGTGTGGTCTTGGTCATGTTACCCCGGTTAATGGAATCGGTTCAGGAAATGCGCGCCCACTCGACCAAATTGGCGGTTGGCGCAACCGCAATCAGGAACAGCCCGCCTCGGCCTTCCCTTTCGCAAGCAGGGATTTCAGCTCGTCGCGGAGCCCAGCCCCGTAGAAGTCCTCGGCCTCCGCATAGGCCTTGCAGGCCTGGGCGGGCTGGCCAAGCTTCACCAGCGACTGGCCGAGATAGTAAAGGCTGTCGGCGGCGCGCTCACCCTTCGGGTTGGAGCGGTAATTGGCGAGCAGGGCCTCGGCCGCCGGGCGCGCTTCCCCCTTGTCGAGCAAAGCCCTGCCGATAAGGTTGTTCGCGTAGCTGACGCGGCGGTGTTTCGGATAGGCGGAGGTGAAATCGCGAAGCGCGGCGATCGCCTCGTCATACTTGCCGTCGCGCCACAGCCGGTAGCCCGCCGAATAGGCTTCCTCGCCCGGGTCGGCCGCAGCCGCACTTTCCTCGGCCGCCGGCTTTGAAGGAGGAAGTCGCGGCCCGCCGGATGCGGTTTGTGCCTTGGGCTTCGCCTCGGCCGGCTTCGGCAGCTCGCTCGCGGTTTCGCTCGACTGGGTCACGACCGGGCGGCTTTCGAGGGCTACGATCCGCCCTTCGAGCTCGCTTCGAAGCTTCGCAAGTTCGGCTTCGATTTGGCCGATACGGTGCCCGCCGACCTCGCCCTGGTTGATCAGCTGCTGCAGCTGACGCTCGATCGAATCGAGCCTTTGCTCGAGCCGGAGCGCCGCCGCCTGGCTGGCGGAAAGCTGCTGCTCGAGCATGATCACGCGCTGTTCGGCGCTGAGCGGTCGCTGCGCGGCCGCCGGGGCCGCGGCGAGGCCGATCAGGGCCGCTGCCGGAATTGCGATGCGCCATTGCGCGCCAGCCATGGAAGTCCCCCACCACATGTCTTGGACGAGCTGATTCTCTCAGCCGCGAGCTTACGCTGCGATGAATTTATTGCGCCAGCGAATTTTGAAGCGTCGCAGCCGGTTGCGCCGGTCCGCGCATCAGGTCGGCGGGCAACAGGCTGACGTTCGACGCCACCACTCCGGGAGGTCCGACCGCCGGCGCGGTGGCCGTGCCGACCGTGATCCGCAGCGCCTCCGGAGCGCCGGCGCGAAGCACCGGCGCCTTCGCGGTCTCCGGCACCTGGTAGGTCTGCCCCGGATTGAGCATGCCTTCGAACAGCGTTTGCCCCTGGTCCTTGACCTGGATCCAGGCCGGCGCAGTGGCGGTGAGAACCACGGGACCCTGGGCTGCCGCGGGCTGCCGGGGCTGCGCCACCGGCGGGGCCTGCGCGGGCGCCTCCGCAACCGGCTGTTCTGCCTCCGACGCCTCGGTCAGCGAACGCTCGCGCAACCAGGTGAAGAGGATGACCGCGGCGATGATCGCGGCAATCGCTCCGATGACCAGCCACTTCGGCATGGTCCGCGCTGGGTCCGCCGGCTCGAAGGTCTCTATGGTCGCGGTGTCGGCGCGATAGCCGCCCATCTCGACGCGCAGCTGCTCGCCGATTTCGGTCCGGTCGAGACCGACCGCGCTCGCGTAGGCCTTGGCGAAGCCGATCGTGTAGGTCGGAGCGGGGAGCCGCTGCCAGTCGCTCTGCTCGATGCTTTCGAGGTGGCGGCGCGGGATCCTGGTCTCCGCCGCAATGTCTTCGAGGCTGAAGCCTTTTTCCTCGCGCGCCGCGCGGAGCCGCTCGCCGACGGATGGAAACTCTGTACCGACGCTGTCTTCGTCCATTCCTCGCCCTTTGCAGCCCCCTTGCGCCGCGTTGTCGAAGCGGTGTGTCCTACTGTCAACACTCGTTCGGCGAGCGGCTCAGCCGACGGCCACCTTGTGACGTCGCGCCCAGTCGGCGAGCGACCTGCGCAGGTCCTGCGGCGGCCTTTGCAGCCACTGGTTCATGCGCGTCCGCAGCGCCGACGCATCGAGCGAGCGGACCATCGCCTTCACCGGACCGACCGCCGCCGGGGTGATCGAGAAGTTTTCTCCGCCGATCCCGACAAGCGCCATGCATTCGAGCGGGCGGCCAGCCATCTCCCCGCAGATCCGCACGGGCTTTCCGGCTTCCCGCGCCTGATCGAGGATCCGCCGAAGGAAGCGCAGGATGGCGGGGCTCAGCCAGTCGTAGCGCGCCGCGAGCCTCGGGTCGGCCCGGTCGGCGGCGAACAGGAACTGGGTCAGGTCATTGGTCCCGATCGACAGGAAATCGACGCGTGGAAGCAGCAGGTCGAGAGTTTCGGCGAGGGCCGGGACCTCGAGCATCGCGCCATATTCGACCCGCGAGGGCGTGCCGCGGCGGCCGCGCTCCGCCCAAGCGACCTGTTCCTCGAACAGCGCCCTCGCCTCCTCATATTCCCACGGCTCGGAGACCATCGGGAACATGACGCGAAGCACCTTACCGGCGGCGGCCTGCACCAGCGCGCGGGCCTGCGCCTTCATCAGCGTCGACCGGTCTAGCGAGAGGCGGAGCGCGCGCCAGCCCATCGACGGGTTCTCGGCCTCTTCCTTGGCGTCGAGAAGGTAAGGCAGCGCCTTGTCGCCGCCGATGTCGAGGGTGCGGAAGACGACCGGCTTGTCACCGGCCGACTGGAGCACGCGCCTGTAGAGCCGGAGCTGGCTTTCGCGCCCCGGGAGGGTCGCCGAAACCAGGAACTGGAACTCGGTCCGGAACAGGCCGATCCCGTCCGCGCCGCTGAGCTCGAGTGAAGCCGCGTCCTCCGCCAGGCCGGCGTTGACCATCACGCTCACAGACACTCCGTCGAGCGTGGTCGCGGGGAGGGCACGCACGGCCTCAGCCTGCGCCCGGCGCTTCTGGCTCAGCGCCATCCGCTGGTCGAAGCTGTTTTGCAGCGTCTTGTTCGGCCGGACGATGACGCTGCCGTTGTCGCCGTCAACGAGGATGGTGTCGCCCTCGTCGACGATGTGGCGGATGTCGGTGAGCCGGCCGACGACCGGCACGCCCATGGCACGGGCGACGATGGTCATGTGCGCGGTGAGCGAGCCTTCCTCGAGCACCACCGCCTTCAGCCGGCGCTTGTCATATTCGAGCAGCTCCGCCGGCCCGAGGTTGCGAGCGACCAGGACCGTGTCGTGGGCAAGGCCCGTCTGGGCGGCAGTGCCGATCCGGCCGGAAACGATCCGGAGCAGGCGGTTCGACAGGTCCTCGAGATCGTGCATCCGCTCCTGCAGCAGCGGATCGTCGATCTCCCGCATCCGCGCCCGCGTGCGCTGCTGCACGCGCTCGATCGCCGCCTCGGCGGTCAGGCCGGAATCGATCGCCTCGTTGATGCGCCTCGACCAGCCCTCGTCGTA
>JBKHXB010000037.1:0-21226 GCA_046566245.1 Alphaproteobacteria bacterium
TTCCCGGGATAGTACTGACCGTTGTAGATGTAGCCGTCGACGCGACCGTCATTCTGACTGTCGACCCATATCGCGCCTGGTAATCCTGCGACCGGGGAGCCCGCTGCGCCCTGCGCCGCAGCGACGCTCGCCTGGACGAACATCAGCAACGCAGCGAAGAACATGGCAGTGCGCATGGCGAACTTCCCCTTTTCGCCCCCCCCGCGAAAAGGCCCCGAGTTTCAACCCATTGAGGAAAGCGGTTTTCTTAATCCCGGTCAACAAAAAGTGACTCGGGCGAGGCGCTGAAGCTGCGTGTGCTACCCTTTCGGCCGATAGGTCTGGTCGGGCGTGGGGAAGGCGCGGGAACGCACTTCGGCAGCATAGGTCTCCGCCGCCTTGCCGATCTCCTCGGCGAGGTTGCCGTAGCGCTTCACGAAGCGCGGCGTGCGCTCGAACAGGCCGAGCATGTCCTCCGTGACCAGCACCTGGCCGTCGCATTCGGCCGAGGCGCCGATGCCGATGACCGGGATCGCCACCTCGCGCGCGACCTTCGTCGCGATCTCTTCCATCACGCCTTCGACCACCATGCAGAAGGCGCCGGCATCCGCCACCGCGCGGGCGTCGGCCAGGATCTTTTCCGCCTCGCCCCCGTCGCGGCCGCGCACGCCATAGCCGCCGAGCACGTTCACCGCCTGCGGGGTCAGCCCGACATGGCCGATGACTGGAATGCCGCGGTGGGTGAGGAAGTGGATGGTCTCGGCCATCGCCTCGCCGCCTTCCAGCTTCACCGCCGCGCAGCCGGTCTCCTTCAGGATTCGCGAGGCGCTGTCGAATGCGTCCTCGGGCGAAGCCTCGTAGCTCCCGAACGGCATGTCGACGCCGACCAAAGCGTGCCAGCTTCCGCGGACCACGGCCGCGCCGTGCGCGCACATCATCTCGAGCGTGACTGGGATCGTCGAGGGCAGGCCGTAGATGACCTGGCCGAGGCTGTCGCCGACCAGGAGCATGTCGCAATAGGGATCGAGCAGCTGCGCCATGCGCATCGTGTAGGCGGTGAGCATGACGATCGGCTGCTCGGTCTTTCCATCGGCCTTGCGGGCGCGGATCGAAGGCACGGTCGTGCGCTTGCCCGGGACCGGCGTCGGGGTCGCGCGGCTGGTGCTGGTATCGATCGTCACCTTGGACATGGCGCGGCCTTCTAGCGGCGCCGCCCGCTTCCCGCCAGCGCACAGTCGTTACGCATACGCAACTTACGGAACTTCAGGTCTTGCTCAATCGTCGGGGAGGCAGGTGCGGCGCAGATTCCAAAGCGCCGTGGAGAGAGAATTGGAGTTTCGTCATGATCGATCGCCGACTGGTAACCGATATCGGCTTTGCGCTTCTTATAGCCTTTCCGGCGGTCCTCCCAGCAGCGCCGACGCCGTGGAGCGCCGACGATACCGCCGGCAAGCCTTCCGTCGTTGAGCAGCGTGCAGAGGCGGCTCCGGTGCCGTTCGAAGCGGTCCCGCGCGCTCCGGCGAGCGATCAGGGCCGCTCGTAGCCGGTCACGCGCAGCCGCAGGCGATAGTCGCGCGGGTCCTGGTCGAATACGAGTCCCGCGCGCCGGCGTGAATCCCCGGGAACGTAAGCGAGTGCCGCTTCGCTGGTTTCCACCTCCTCGTTGCCATTGATCAGCGCCCCCTCCACGCTGACGCTCGCCCCGGTCTGGGGTGAGCGGTTTTCGACCTCCACCTCAACGATATATTGGCCGTCGACCGAGAGGAACGCGACCGGCACCGCCTTCATGACCGGCGGAACCCCGTTATGGTCGCCGGCGGCCTCGACGAACAGGAAGCCGAATATACCGGCGGTGATCGCCAAGCCGATCGCGGCCGACACCCATTCGACCAGCGGATAGCGCGCGGGTTCCTTGCGGCGGGCCATGTCAGACCACCAGCCGCGCGAGCGCGGCGCCGACGGCTCCCGGGAAGGCCAGCACGGCCACCATTCCGGCAACCTGTGCCGGGGACGTGCCGTCGATCCGCCCGAACGTCCACAGCAGGTAGAGTGCGACCAGCGCTGCGATCGCGTAGCCGGTGATCGTGAAGCGCATGAAGATGCTCCAGAAGCCAGTGGGCCCGAACGGCCTTTCCTGTCCCTTGAAGCCGACCGTGTAGACCATTCCGTGGAGCAGGATCAGCGAGAGGAGCATCAGTCCCATCGCCTGCAGCGGCGACATCAGGAAGGAAATCAGGATCATTTCCTCGGTCGGCGCCACGCTGAAGCCAAGGAACAGCGCGCCCGCGAGCATCAGGAACAACTGGCCGAGGTAGCTTCCGCGTTCCCGGCGGACCTCGGCATTCTCCTGCATCCCGCTTCCCAGGGCCTTGCCCGCAAGCATTGCCCCGAAACTCGCCGGCACCGCTTCGAGCGCGACCTTGCCGACGATTTCCTCGATCGGTTGCGCGAAGCTGACGATGCCGAGCAGCCAGAGGATGAGGAACGACCAGATCGCCGCGACGCCATAAGCCGAGAAGGCGTCCATGACGTCGTCGCCGATCGTAGTCGCCGGCTCGAAGCCCGACACCCGGGCGAGCCCGATCAGCACCAGGAAGTTCACGAACACGAACTGGATGAGATGCGCGCGCTCGAGATAGAAACCGAGCCACCACATCTCCATGGTCATCAGCAGCGGCAGCCCGAACAGGATCGCGCCCGCGAAGACCAGGCCGAGCCCCTTCACATAGTCCCGGTTCGGTCCCGGGCGCAGGTCGACATGGTCGAGGACGGCCATCGGCGCGCTTCTAGCGAAGCCAACCCCGCTGCGCCGAGTGGCGGGCGAACCAGAAAATCGTCCAGGTGATCACCAGCACCGCGATCGCGACGGCGACGTCGTTGGTCGTGATGACGTCGCGGACTCCCGGAACGATCGCGTAGGGAAGGAACGTCACCACCGCGGCCGCCAGCGACACCAGCAGCAGCGGCTGCGCCAGCTTGCGCTTGACGACGAGCATTAAGGCGCCGGCGAAACCGATCCAGACCGCGATCGCATAGGCCGCCATCGCCCACATCGGCCGGGCCTCGGCGACCACGCGTTGGTCGAGCGGAAGGTCCGCCGGATCGGTGGTGACGTCCACCAGGTAGCCGCCAACCGCGACCAACATAAACAAAAGCGACGCGATAGCCGCGGCCATGTACCAGCCGGCGACCGGCCTTTTCGTATAGCGAACGTCGCGCATCCTGTCCCCCCGTTCAAAGACCCCGTGACAATAGCGGACGCGGCCGCCGCCGCCAGCCCGGCAAATGCTGATCAGCGCTCACTCGGCTCGACGATCTCGACGGTGACGTGCGCCAGGGTCGCGATCGCCGACAGACGGCTGCGGATCGCCTGGTCTGCCTGGCGGGGCCCTTCGGCAGAGACGATCGCGGCGTGCGCCTGCGGCCCGATGCGCCACACGTGAAGGTCGGCGATCGTGACCTCCCCTCCTTCCTCGACCGCGGAGCGGATGCTTTCCATCAACCGGTCATCGGCGGTGTCGAGCAGGACTTCGGCCGTCTGCCGAACCAGGATCCACGACCAGCGCGCGATGACGGCGGCGCCGACAATCCCCATGACGGGGTCAAGCCAAACCCAGCCGAGATAACGCCCGGCCGTGAGCGCCACGATCGCGAGGACCGACGTCAGCGCGTCGGCCAGCACGTGCAGATAGGCCGCGCGGTAATTGTGGTCGTGGTGGTGGTGATGGTGCTGCTCGTCATGCGCGTGATCGTGCGAATGGCCGTGACCGAGCATCGCCGCGCTGACGAGGTTCACCACGAGCCCGAGGACCGCGACGACGATGGCGTCGCCGAAATCGACGCGTACCGGATCGAACAGCCTCAGCACGGATTCCGTCGCGATTCCAAGCGCCGCCACCCCGAGGATCAGCGCCGAGGCAAAGCCGGCGAGGTCGCCGACCTTCCCGGTGCCGAAGGTGAAGCGGGGATTGGCGACGTGGCGCCGCGCGAACCAATAGGCCGCCGCGGCCACCGCCAGCGCTCCCGCGTGGGTCGCCATGTGGAAGCCGTCGGCGAGAAGCGCCATCGACCCGGTGAGGAGTCCGGCCGCGATCTCCGCGACCATCATCGCCGACGTCAGTGCGACGACCCACCAGGTCCGCCTAGCGTTGCGGTCGTGTGACGTGCCCAGGAAATCGTGGTCGTGGGCGGCCTCTTCGAGCTCGTGACGGGTGGCCATCACCGCCTATTTAACCCGACCCGCCCGCGATTATCAGCCCTCGATGATGACCTCGGTGCCGATCTTGGTCATTCCGTAGAGCTTTTCCGCGAACTTGAGCGGCAGGCGCATGCACCCCCGGCTGGCCGGATAGCCCGGGTTCTTTCCCGCGTGGAAGGCCAGGCCCTTTTCGTCGTACATCTGCATGTAGGGCATCGGCGCATTGTCGTACTTGCGGCTGTACCCCTTCACCTTCTTCAGCCGGACCTTCCAGAAGCCGAGCTGCGTTTCCTTGCCCTTCTTTCCGCTCGACATGGTCGCCACGCCCACCAGCCGGTCGCCGCGATAGACGTAGAAGAGCTGGGTCAGCAGGTCGGCGATGATCCTGGTTTCGCCCTCCTTGGGAATTTCCGTCGCCCAGCGGAATTCGCCAGGCTTCATCGCGAGCTGCCCGAACTGGGCAACCGCGTCCTTGTAGGCCTTGGGCGCATTGCCCTGGGTCCATCGGTACGGAAGCTCCTGCGGCTCAGGCGGCGGCGGCGCCTCCACGACCTGCCTCGGGGCGGTCGAGCAGCTTGCAAGCATCGCAGCTGCGACGGCCGCGAATCCCCACTTCAATATCGTCCTCATGGAACGGTCTGACAGCGCAGCCCATCGCGTCCGTCAATATGTTGGTAAACAGTAACTTACCGGTTAACCGCGGAAAAATCGCGGTTACATGATCTCGAGAGGGCACTTCGGCTGGTCGGCCGGATTATGCGATTCCTTCCCAGGAAGCTGCGGCTGCTCAACTTTCGTGTCGACCTCCGTGTTAGCCTTGGCCGTTTCGGGGTTGGCTGAAAGCTTTTGCGCGAGCCCGAGATAATGCTCGGCGCTACTGAGATCCCACTTGGCTTTCTCGAGTGTCGGTTCGGTCGGCGCACCCATCGCCGCCGCTTCCTCGACTTGCTCGAGAAGCTCCTTTGCGGCTTCCACTTTGGCTTTCAACGACTCCATGTGCTTTTGCATGCCTGCCAAGTCGCATTGTTTGACAGCCTTTTCATAGTCGTAGAAATCGAATTCCCCGACTTCCGCTTTGATATACTCTTCTTCCTCGTCTTCCTGGCCGTTCGCGCTCGCCTCATTGCCAACGCTACTCTTGGACATCTCGGCTGTTGGAAGCGTCGGCTGCTCGACCTTCGTGTCGACCGGCGCGGTGTCGAGAATGGATCGCGTTTGGAGCTGGTTGTATCGGATCAGAGGCGTGGTCGGCCCACTGAAATCATGAAGGAACCAGCCGTCGTCTAGCGCCCACTCTACAGCATGGATGTCGAGGTCGTCGAACACCGACGCGCCGTCGTCAAGACCGACGGCCAGACCGACATATTCGTGATCCGGATCGCGATCGAAATTCCGATATGCGAGGCCCGAATTGTCCCAGGGTTCAATTCCCCCATAGATGCCGAGGCTGAACAAGGAGGTGGGGACACCCTGGTCGGCTTCAGGCCGCTTGCCGCGCGGATTAAAGTCTGGATGCCAGGGCAGTTCGGTCGCTGGCGTCTGGCCCTGCTCGATTTTGCCTCCATAATCCCCGCCGATCAGCCGCGGCCGGATCGTGGCATCTGGCGCCGTGGATAGGCGGTGACGTCTGTCCAGCGCATCCTGATAGCCCTGGTCCGTGAAGAGCTCCCCGTGCTGGCCTTCAAAGAAATTGAGAGGCTCGCGGATCAAGGGGATCCGGATTTCTGCGAAGTTCTCACCGGTCGTCTCGTCGGTGGACTGCAGCAGCCCATCGAGCACGCCCCGATAACCCCAGTCTGAACCTTCCAACTGGATGGGATAATAACACGCCCCGTAGACAAGTTCGCGGACTTCCAGCGGAGCGCCATCCGGCGCCGGATCGAGGCAGAGCCCCGATGTCAGCGGCGTATTGAAGATGCCGGCTGTGCCTGGCGGCGGGTGATAGGGCGTCTGCGATGGCGCTTGTCCGGATGTGCTCCCGCGGCGAGCAAGACGCTTGTTGAGAGTGATCGAAGCTCCCTGGTATTCCTGCTCCCTGTCTCCCTGTGCCACTTGAACCGGCGGAACCCCCACCGGCTTGCCGTCCTTGTTGCCCCCGGGGTCGTAGCGGCACACCAGCCATGATGAACCCGCTCCAATCCCCCGGGCGCAGCCGATCGTCGTCGTCGTCGGCCAGATCATCTGGCTGAAATGCCCGACCTGGTACCAATCTCCGGTAGTGCTGACGTTCGGAAAGGTTCCGGGGAAGAAATACCGCCTTTCGTTCAGCCAATTGTCCATCAGCTGCCTGGCGCGATAATTTGGCAATCCCTGACTGATGTTCTCCCGTATGGTTCCGCGACCTTCACGGGACGCATGGACCAGCTGGCCAGTCCGTGAGAGGTGGTTCACATAGCCTTGCGCTCCTTGGACGAGCACGGGATCCCAAACGAGCGGCGGCGCGCCATATTGCGACCGAAGGCCATTGTGCACGTTCAGGACTTCGATCATTTCGATGTCGGCCGGCTGCACGCAGTTGACGTCGACGAGAGGCTTGCCGTCGATCAGGACGTCCGGCGACCGCGAAACTGTCGGGACGGTGGTGCTCGGGCAGGTCCTGATCAGGTCCTCCACCCGTCTCCCGACTGGCAGCTTCTCAAGCTGCTCGCGGCTGACTCCACTTGAGGTTGACGTAGACTTGGTGTCGACCAGCGGCGCCGGGGCTGCCCAGGCGGATGAGCTCGCATGCAGCGCAAGCGCCGTCAGCGCGGTTGAATAGAGAAATGCGCTCCCAGGCATGGCGACTCCCCTCGCCACCCACGGCGCGAAGAATACGCCTGGGCCTGTCGTGCGGCAACGAAATCAATCACCCGACCCTCGAGCGCCGCCCTCCGCTCTCTCGGGCCGGCCGCAATCCGGCCGCGGAAGGGCAGTCGGTGCGGCCGACCGGCTCGAAAGGATAGCCGACGGCCTGCCCGTCTCTGTTGCCGCCGGGCAAATAGCGGCAAACCAGCCAGCTCGCCCCCCTCCCGGAAGCCATGCCGCAGCCGACTTCAACCGTGGTCGGCCAGATGATCTGCGTAAAATGGCCAACGTCGTACCAGTTGCCGGTCCTGCTGACGCTGGGGAATGTGCCGGGGATGAAGTTGTGCTTTTCGGCTAGCCAGCTGTCCGCCAGCCGGTCGGCATTCCATCCGCGAAGACCTTTGCTGACATTCTCGCGCTCGGTCCGACCGTCCCGCCGTGCATGAACGAGCTGACCGGTCCGCGCGAGTTCGTTGGCATAGACCTGGGAGTGCTCGGCCAAATCGGCATTCCACCGAAGCGGCGGCACGCCGACAGCGGTCCGCTCGGAGTTGTGAAGGTCAAGCATCCGCGCGGCGAAAGGATTTTGCTCGTAGCTCACTCCCGAGCCGGTCTTCGCAGGCGGCGGACAGGGCTGACCTTCCGGACAGTTCTTCTTGATGCAATCCTCGAGGACCTTCGCCAGATCGCGAAGCGCCGCCATCAATCGCACCTGCGCGCCGTACAACCTGTCGTTTTCCTTGTTGATGCGCTTGATGGTGGCTTCCAGCTCCTGGATCTTCCGTTCGACCTGCTCCGGGGTAACGTCGAACTCCTTCGAGCCCGCCTTTATCGCGGCTAGTTTTTCCTTCTCGCCTGCGAGGCTGGCCTTCGCCCCCTCTAGTTCCCGAGCGAGCCTGTCGACTTCCGTTTGCGCATCGGCAAGTGCCTGTGTGTCCTTATCGATCTCGTCCTGGATGCTCTGGCATGGTTTGCATACCTTGCGTCCCGCGGGCGGGAACGGTGGCGGACTTGTGCCACCTGGCTGCGTGGTCGTTCCGGTCGTGCTCTTGGGTTTTTCAACCGGCTGGAAGGCTTTGCGCAGCTCGCGCTTCGAGCAGTTGCACTGGGCGTCGAAGTCCATCTTGCTGACCGGAAGCACGGTCCACGACGTCGTCTTCTTCGTCTTGTCGACGCTGAGCTTCAGGTGGCCCTCGAACGAGATCCACCACTTGCCGAGCTTCCTTGGAGCGACGCCCACATTGCCGACTTCCGCGCAGTGGCAGTCGCCCTCGATGTAGACCCGGTACGTGCCGTGGACGATGTCCCAGGCGGCCCGGATAGTGTAGTCACAAGGCCCGTTCTTGCCGCTTTCCTCATACAGCTCGAATTGCGGCTTCTTGTCCTCGCCAAACAGCTTCTTGATCTTGTCGAAAACCGCGTCCTTGCCCTGGTCCTTGGCGGCGTCTGCATATTGCTCGACGAGCCAATTGAGGGCGTTCCCCTCGCCGGCCGCCGCTCCGAAGCCGCTCGCAAGGCTCGCCATCTTCGCTGCCGTCTCGAAAGCCAACAGGCCCGCTGTTTTGACCGTCCATTTGGTGTTGATGGTGTCCAGGATCGAGCTGGCCTTGCCCATCACCGCGCCCTGGCAAATCCCAGCCTTGTCATTCCCCTCGCCGTCGGCGCGCTCGCGCGCTTTGAGCAGGATCTCGTGCATGGTCGCACTCTGGCCGGTATCGAAGATCCAGTCCTTGCCAGCGTCCTTGGCCTTGTCCTTGAGCCAATCGACGCCCTTCTCTCGCAATCCCTCGACGATGGTTGGATCGGCTTCTGGCTCGATTGCCGCGGGTGCTGGCGCCGGAAGCAGGATCATGGCCAGGATCAGGAAAAAGACGGCGCAAAGGCGCATCATGGCGACTCCCCCCTCGCCACCCACGTTGTTCGCGAAATACGCCTCCCTCCGCTCTCCGGCAACCGAGGGCGGCCGTCCAGGAATTTGACACAGGTTATGCCGAAGCGCATGGCCGCGCCCCCGGCGCGCCGCAAACGGGGGTGTTTGTGCCGGTGACCTGGGACCCGCTTGCGCACTGCACGGGGGGCATTGAAATGAAACTTCCAGCCACCTTGCGTATGCTCGCGCTGAGCGGGCCGGTTTTCCTCGCCATGCTATCCACGCCTGCGCTCGCCGGGGACGATGCGAAGGTCGCGGCTGAGGTCATGGCCATGGCTCGCGCGCAATGGGCGGCCGACATTGCCGGCCAGCCGGTGCCGTATATGACCCAGTCGCTCGCCGACGACTATACGGAGTTCAACCCGGACTATCCCACCAGGGTCGACGGCAAGGCGATGGCGCTTGCGATGAGCGCGATCCCGCCGAGCTCCAAGAGCCTGTACGGCGACATGCAGAACGCCAAGGTCCAGGTGTACGGTGACACCGCCATCCTGACCTACAATTACGCGGGCATCGGCCGCGCTCCGGACGGAGAGGTCAGCGCAAATCTCGCCAAGTCGACCCGCGTCTATGTGCGCATGGGCGGACAGTGGAAACTGGTCCACGCCAATTTCGCGCCGGTGGTAACCCCGGGCGATTGATGAAGCCGAACGAATTGGCCGGGCGCGAGAAGGCGCAGCTTAATCGCGCCCGGTCTAGAAGTTGATAATCGGTTTTAACCAAGAACTGTTTAATCGTTGAATAATTTGCTACGTTGACCTCACGTCGGCGCGAGTCGCGGTGGCCTCTGCGCGGACAATTGTGAACGTAGGGGGGCTACCGATGATCAAACAGCTTCTTGTCGCTGCGCTTGTGCTTACTTCGCCAATACCCGCGCAATCCGCCGCGAAGCCGCCATCCGGCACCGCAAATCCTCAGATCGTTTTTGTGCGTTCTTCGACAAGCGGGCGCAGGCAGTTGATCGTTGCCAATGAGGACGGAAGCGGCGCCACCACCATCTACACGTCGACGGTCATGCTATCGGGCCACCTCGCGCCCAACGGTTTCGTCTATTTCTGGGAAGGCGGGGTATTCAAGAAAATCCCCGCTACCGGAGGCGCGGTGACACCGCTGTTCGACACCGGGGGGACGTTCTCGAGACAATCGGACCTCTCTCCCGACGGCTCGACCGTTGCCTGGTACAGCATCCAGGGCGGGATGCTGTTTCTTTACCACATCGCCACGGGCACCCAGACCCCGCTGGCTCCCTCGACCACGGTCGCCGGCGTTACGTTCGATCGGACAGGCGGCAATGTCATCTACCTGGACGAGATTGGGCCTGGCGAGTCCGAGGTGAGAATTGTGCCGGTCTCGGGCGGCGCGTCCGCCTCTCTCGGACTAACGGGCCGCTTCATGGGCATCGACGCGGCGCACACGGATTCAACCCTGGCGATCGCGGTGAACCCGGCTGGCGGTTTTCCTTATATCGGCTTGTGGGAACCCGGAATGTCCGGGCTGGTGAAGCTCGTCGATGGCTATAGTCCCACCTACCGGTGCGACGACAGCGCGATCATCTACGACCGGATGACCTCGTCAGGAGCGGCGCTATACCGGCGGAGCTCGGCTGGCGCGATCACGATGGTCGCCAAGCCGGAGGCGGTGTTCCCGAAGTACAAACAGGTGTGCTGAGGGCTGCGTTGTGCCCTCGTGTAAGCGGGGTCGGGCATCCGTCCGGTGCCCGATCCCCAGTACGTCAACCGTGACAATCATTTAGCAATTGGCAGCCGGACGCTGACGTCCTTCACTCCCACTCGATCGTGCCGGGCGGCTTCGACGTATAGTCGTAGACGACGCGGTTGATGCCCTGCACCTCGTTGACAATGCGGGTAGCGATGCGGCTCAGGAAGGCGGAGTCGAACGGATAGACGTCGGCCGTCATCCCGTCGACGCTGGTCACCGCGCGCAGGCCGCACACATATTCGTAGGTGCGAGCATCGCCCATGACGCCGACCGTCTGCACCGGAAGCAGGACCGCGAACGCCTGCCAGATCGCGTCGTAAAGGCCGGCGTTGCGGATTTCCTCGAGGTAAATCGCGTCCGCCTTGCGAAGGATGTCGCATTTCTCCTTCGTCACCTCGCCCGGGATGCGGATGGCCAGCCCGGGGCCGGGGAAGGGATGGCGGTCGACGAAGGCGTCGGGCAGGCCGAGCTCGCGGCCAAGGTCGCGCACCTCGTCCTTGAACAGCTCCCGCAATGGCTCGACGAGCTTCATGTTCATCCGTTCGGGAAGCCCGCCGACATTGTGGTGGCTCTTGATCGTCACGGACGGCCCGCCAGTGAAGCTGACGCTTTCGATCACGTCCGGGTAGAGCGTCCCCTGGGCGAGGAAGTCGGCGCCGCCGATCTTGCTGGCTTCGGCCTCGAACACGTTGATGAATTCGGCGCCGATGAACTTGCGCTTGGTTTCGGGATCGGTGACCCCCTTGAGGCCAGCGAGGAAGTCGGCGCTCGCGTCCACGTGCACCAGCGGGATGTTGTAGCTTCCCCGGAACAGGCCGACGACCTGCTCCGCTTCGTTGGCGCGCATCAGGCCGTGGTCGACGAACACGCAGGTCAGCTGGTCGCCGATCGCCTCGTGGATGAGGACCGCCGCGACGGCGCTGTCGACGCCGCCGGAGAGGCCGCAGATCACCTTGCCCTTGCCCACCTGCTCGCGGATCTCGGCGATCTTCGCGTCGCGGAAGCTCGCCATCGTCCAGTCGCCTGCGCAGCCGCAGATGTGGCGCGCGAAATTGGCGAGCAGCCGGCCGCCGTCGGGCGTGTGCACGACCTCCGGGTGGAACATCAAGCTGTAGCGCCGCGCGTCCTCGTTCGTCGCGATGGCGAAGGGCGCGCCTTCGGACCGCGCCACAACCTTGAAGCCGGGCGCAAGGGTTTCGACCCGGTCGCCGTGGCTCATCCACACCTGGTGGGTCTCGCCGACGTCCCACAGCCCGTCGAACAGGGCCGAGGGCGCGACGATTTCGATATAGGCGCGGCCGAACTCCTTCTGGTCGGACGTGACCACCTTCCCGCCGAGTTGCTGGTGAAGTGTCTGCTGGCCATAGCAGATGCCAAGCAGCGGCAGGCCGCTGTCGAAAAGGATCTGCGGCGCGCGCGGGCTTTCGGCCTCTGTGACCGACGACGGTCCGCCGGAAAAGATGATGCCCTTGGGCGACAGGCGCTCAAACGCCTCCTCGGCGGCGTTGAACGGGGCGATTTCGCAATAAACACCGGCCTCGCGCACCCGCCGCGCAATCAGCTGGGTGACCTGGCTTCCGAAGTCGACGATGAGGATCGAATCTGCGGGTTGGACCGTCATGGCGGGCACCTAGAGACGAGCCTGCGGCCTGTCCAGCTTGGGAGAGCGGCCGTCTTCGCTTATCATGCCGGTGCGGCGGGTCGGGGGAGGCGGACATGGCGTACCGTTTCACGAGGCCGCGTTGGCGCTTGATTTGCATGTCGGCGCTGGCGGCCGCGCTTGCCGCAGGTTCCGGCGTCGGCGTTCAGGCGCAACCGGGGACCGGCCAGCTCGCGCAATCCACGCCGCAGGCGCGCGCTCTCGCCGTGCTGAGGCAAATGCAACAGGATTCCGTGCGGGTCGATTCCCGCCACTGGCAGGCGGCGCAGCGGTGCGATCGCGCGGCAATGGCTGAGTATCTGCGCCAGCTCAATGAGCTCGCCGCCCAGGCGCGAAACGTGATCCGCAATTCCGGCCTTGAAAACGACACCAGCAGCAACGCCGTCACGGCCGATCAAATTGCCGAGAATATCGAGACCCGCGCCCGGCATGCCGCGTCCCGCCAACCGCAGAACTGCGGCGACGGGGCGGGTCAGGAGGGAGGCGGCGTGACCGCCGCGATGGGAGGAGCCCAAACGCAGACCTCGGGCGAGCAATTACTGGAGCTCCAAAAGGAATCCGCGCAGCTCAACGGCCGTCACTGGCAGGCGGCGCAGCGCTGTGACCGCGCCGAAATGGAGCGCCTCCAGGCTGAGCTCGACCGTCTCGTCGTGCAGGCCGGCGAGATCATGCGCGAGGCGAGCAGGGGTCCGCGCGGAACAGAGTCGGCACGATTCAGAAATGCCGAAAGAATCGCGCACAACATCGCTGCCCGGTCGGAGGAAGCGCGCAAGCGGCAACCGAAGAACTGCCCGGAGCAGACATCGCAGCAAACTGGCGGGACGGGGCAGTTAAACACGGCCGGACCTCCGCAGCAGGAAACTTCCCCTCCGCCGGAGCCGCCGGCTCGCGCCAATCAACCGCGCTTCAACAGCGGCAGTCCGCTCGACGGAATCCGCAACCGCGCATGGTCCGCGATGGAGGAAATGACCGATGCCTTCGAGAAGTGCGACGTGGATCGATTCGAGCGCGCACTACAGGAGCTCGAACGACTGCGCCGCGAAGCGAAGGCAGCGGCCGACGCGGCGACGGGGTCCGGCGAATTCAGCACCATTAAGCCCGAAGAAGCGCGCAACCTGGCCGACGAGCTTAGGCGACAGGTCGAAGTGCGCCGGCACACGCTCGACGGGTTGAGGCGGGAATGTTCGAAGGACCATCGACCGGGCGGGATCGGCACTATCCTTGGCCCGCGGCGCCCCGACCCTAAGGGCGGCGTGGAACAGCCCCCGCAAGGCTCCGGCGAAGGCCCGTCCCAGCAGCAGCAACAGCAACAACAGCAAGAGGATCCGGGCGCGCGTCTCTTGGGCCGAGCGTTCGAGCAGATGCTCGCGCCGCCGGGCAAACGGGACAGCAGTCCACTGCCGGGGTTTCCACCGGTGCTTCGCAGGGATGAGGGGACACCCTCGGAGGGGAATGCCGCAGGGCAACAGCGCCGGGCTGCCTCCGCTAGGCCGATCAACGACCCGGATGCCGAGGAACTCATCGATATTCCCGACGGCGGCGTGACATATGGACGGATAACGCCGGTCAACAGGGAGGAGGCAGCGCCCCCCACGCCGCCATCAAATCCCCCGCGGACGCCCGGACGCGACCGCGGGCGCGACTTTTGCGACGATGGGACCGCGCTCAACGTGCAAGGCGATTGCGACAGCAATGCGCAGTGCGCGGGGGGAGCAGTCTGCGTCAACGACAATGGCGGTCGCTTCATCAGCACATCGCCAAGGCCGCCGCAGACTGGAGACCATTGCGCGCCGGGAGATCGCTCATGCGAGCAGCCTCCTGACTGCAGTCGGCCTGGCGCAGACCCCCGGCAGTGCCCCGATCAAATGCCGGGCCCGCTGCTCCCGCCTGGCCCGTCACCCAATTGCGGTCAGCCCGGCGCCGACCCGCGGCGCTGCCCTGACCAGGATTCCGCGCCCCCCAGTCCACCGGAGCGGACCATCGGAGATGTGATCGAGGAATCCGACCGCCATATTGAAGAGCAAGGCCGGAAAACCTCGCCGCCCCCGACGGCACCGCAACCTCCACCGCCCCCCGCCCCACCGACACCGCAACCCCCGCCGCGTCCCACCGCTTCGGACGAGGCGCCGGGCGGTGAGGAGAGTCGACATCCCGTGGCTTCGTTCGCCGACGATGCATGGGAAAGGTTCGAAGCGGCCCGACGCATCTGCGACACAGAGGCGATGGACCGTGCAACCGACGACATGCGCCATGCAATCTCCGAGATGTCGAAAAGGGAAGCTGCAGCACGAGCGGCGGGAGATTTTTCCGCGGTCAAACCGGCTGACGTGTCCCGCAACATCAACAAGGCGCTGCAGCGACTGGAAATAATGGTGACGGCCCCTCGCCTTTGCCCGGATATCCGGGGTGGGCTTCTCCGGAATTATCCACGACGCACCGCACCTCCACCCCCCGCGCCTCCTCCTCCGCCCCCTCCCCCGCCGCCCCCGCAGTAACCCTCGTCGCCACCCGGCCCGAGCTGGTCTATGCTGGCGGCAGTCTGCAGTGGAGTTTGGGGAAGGTCACGATGCGACAGGCTAGATTGATTGCTTCGCTTGGATTCGCCGTGGTTGCCGTGATCTCCGGCGAGGCCCGCGCGGCGGGGTTCGATTGCTCGAAGGCGAGCACGCCTGACGAGAAGGCGGTTTGCTCCAACCCGCAGCTGTCGGCGCTCGACAGTGAGATGACGGGCCTTTGGTACGCTTATTCGCGCGTGCCGATGCTGATGGGATCGAGCGGCAACCGCCAGGACGAGGCCGAGGCCTTCCTCGCCCGCCGCCGCCAATGCGGCTCCGACGTCGCCTGCATCAGCGCAGCCTATGCAGCCCGCATCGCCACGCTGCAGAGCGAGATTACGACGTCGATGGAGGCAATGGCGCCGCTGGTTACGGGCGGCTGTCCCCAGCCTTAGACGATAAACGAAAAGCGCCGGAGGCTTTCGCCCCCGGCGCTCCTTTGTTTCGTTCGATCGTCGCTTAGTAGCGGCGGTCGATATCGATGTCGCGGATGTAGCCGCGATAGTCGACGTCGCAGCGGAAACGGAGGTCGGCCTGCGCCTGGGCGCCGTAAGCGCCATAGCCGTTATAGCCGTAGCCGCCCGGGTAGGCACCATAGGGTGCGCCATAGCCCATGCCGCTCGTAGCCAGCCCGCGGACGCGAAGCGTGCTTGCCGAACGCTGGTCGACCCGCGTGATCGCGACCACCTGGCCGCCGCCATAGGCGTTGCCGTAACCGCCATAGCCGTACGGCTGATAGCCGCCGTAGCGGTAACCGCTGCGCGCCAGCCGCTGGTTCACGGCAGCTGCGCACTGGTTGACCGCGACCTGCGGGTGGACCCCGCGGTTGTAGCCGAACTGGCCATAGGGATTGAGGATCGTGTTCAGCACCTGGCCGATCACGTTGCCCGGATTGTTGTACCCATAGCCCGGATAACCGTAGCCGTACTGGGCAGCGGCCGGGGCCGCGGCAGCGAGCGCGGCAGTGCCCGCCGCGCCGAGGATCAAATACTTCACAGCCTTCATGGCCACTCTCCTTGCATAAGCCCCGATCCGCGAAGCACACGAATCGACGATGCAGGCTCATTACGCGCCTCCCGTTGCACACGCGCTGAATGCGCGCGTTTGCTTCCGTTCAGGTTTGAACGGCCAACTCGCTGCAATCCAAAAGGAAAAGCGGTCGCCTGAAGCGCTACCGGTCGCCTTTGCTCAGGCTTCCTCGAACACCTCTTCGCTCATCACCGGCCCGGAGTCCTGGCCCTTGGCCGAAACGTCGCGATCGACGAACTCGATGACCGCGATCGGAGCGGCGTCGGAGGCGCGGATGCCGGCCTTGATGATGCGGGTGTAGCCGCCGTTGCGGTCGGCGTAGCGCGGGCCGAGGACCTCGAACAGCTTGCGCTCCTGGGTCTCGTCCATGATCCGCGCATGGGCGAGACGGCGGTTCGAAAGCCCGCCTTTCTTGGCGAGGGTCACCAGCTTTTCGACATAGGGACGAAGCTCCTTCGCCTTGGCCGTCGTGGTGGTGATCTGTTCGTGCTTGATCAGCGCCGCGGCCAGGTTGCGGAGCAGTGCCGCGCGGTGGCTGGAGGTGCGCTGAAGCTTACGGTGGCCAACCTTGTGGCGCATGTCTTGTCCTTTCGTTCGTCAGGAGCCCGTGCAAGGTAGCTCCGGCCAGGCGGCTTTCGCGGGCGCCGCCCCGTTTCCCGTCACTTTGTGGGTGAGCGCCGCCCTCAAGCGGAGGCCCGGGCGAAAGTCAAGTTTCCACAGGGCTGGTCGACTAAGGGAGAGCGCGTATGGCGCGCGGCGGACCCTTGGCTAGGTTGGTCGAAGGGCCCACCACCGCCCGGGGAACCTCGCGCCTTCGATGCGCGCAAGGTCATCGCCGACCTCGGCCCGGCGATGCAGCCGCCGGCCCCGCGCTAATCTCGCGCTGCGGTGACAAGGCTGGCGCCCGAGTGCGCGGAAGATCACTGTGTCCGAACCCAAACAACCGCAGCGAGGCTTCCACCTCGTCGTCGATCCACGGCACCGGCGAGCTCGCCCGGAGTACGGTCCAGCCGACAAGCGCCGAGAGCAGCGACCCGGCGAGCGTCCCGACCTTTGCCGCGTCCACCGCGCCTGGATCATCCGGGAAGGCGAGCCCGCCGACGAACAGGCTCATCGTGAAGCCGATACCGCACAGCACTGAAGCGCCGTAGATCTGCGGCCAGCTCGCCCGTTCCGGGCGGCAGCACACGCCGAGCGCGTCGCCAATCCGGATTGCCGCGAACACGCCAAGCTGCTTTCCGACAAACAGCCCCAGTAGCACGGCCAGCGGCAACGGCTCGAGCAACCGGGCGAAACCCGGCAGGTGGACGCCGGCGCTGACGAAGCCGAACAGTGGAACGATCCCGAACATCGCCCAGGGCGCAAGCCGATGTTCGAGATGCTCGAGCGTCGAATGCCTCTCGCCTTCGCCGAGCGGGATCGCCAGCGCCGCAAGCACGCCCGCGATGGTCGCATGCACCCCGCTTGCAAGCACGAGCCACCACAGGCCGGCAAAACCGAGCAGGTAGGGCCAGCCTCGCCGAACGCCCATGATGTTGAGCAGCTTCATCGCGACGAACAGCGCCACCGAGGCGCCGAGCGCAGTGGCGTTCAGGCTCTCGGTATAGACCAGGGCGATGACCGCGACCGCTCCGACGTCGTCGACGACAGCGATGCTGACCAGGAGCACCTTGATGGATGGCGGCGCGTGCGTGCCGAGGATCGCCAGCACGGCGACGGCGAAGGCGATATCGGTCGCGGTCGGGATCGCCCAGCCCCGGGCAGCCCGCGGGTCGACTCCGACGACCACGAGAAATACCAGCGCCGGTACCGCCATTCCCGCCACAGCTGCGAGGATCGGGAGCCGCCGGGCCATAGGATCGGACAGCTTCCCTTCATACCATTCACGCTTCACTTCCATCCCGACCAGCAGGAAAAAGATCGCCATCAGTCCGTCGGCGACCAGTGCATGCACGGTCAGCGGTCCGAGGTGGGGAATCTCCGGCCCGAGCTCGAAATGAAGCAGGTTGTGGTAGGCGCCCTCGAGCGGGCTATTGGCCGCGATCAGCGCCGCCCCCGCGGCGAAAATCAGAATTAGCCCCGCGAGCCGCTCCCGGCGGACCTGCTTGCGAAAGTCTTGCGCCATTGCAGCCCACGAGTCCGGAGCGGCCGGCTCAAGTCAAGTTTCCGGCGCTCAGTCCCGGAGTGCGCGCCCCCTACAGTCTTTCCCAACGGCGGAAGTGGTAACGCCCGCGCGTGGGCGCGGCGCGGTAGGACTGCCCGGAGGAACAAGTCACCTTGAACACGCCCGGTGCGGCGCCCTCGACGGGCGTCGTCGATTCGACCTGGCCGCAGGAATAGCCGATCCGCTCGATCGTCCGGGCGACCACCTTGTTCGGCAGCGGCAGGGCGGCCGGGGTCGCGGGGGCCGCTGGCGCTTCGGCTGACACCCGCTCGACGGCGATCTCCTCGAGCTCGCTTGCCTGAACGACTCCTTCATCGGGTGTCTCGGAAGCCGCCGGCTGTTGGACGGGTGCGACCGGTTTTATCATCGCAACCGGCGCTGGCCGGGATTTGGGCCGGGGAACTGCAGCAGCCGCGGGCGCTTCGGCGCGCAGCTGCGGTTCTTGCGGCGCCGCGTCGTCCGGCGCGCGGGCCTGCGCGTCGGGGACAATGACACTCGCGACGGCTTCCGCAGGCTCGGCTTCGATGTCGCTGGCCGCCCATGAGCCCGCGATCAGACCGACCAGCGCCACAGCGCCGACCACTCCT
Source organism: Alphaproteobacteria bacterium (assembly GCA_046566245.1). Taxonomy (GTDB): domain Bacteria; phylum Pseudomonadota; class Alphaproteobacteria; order Sphingomonadales; family Sphingomonadaceae; genus Sphingomicrobium. Next base: position 18,606 of record JBKHXB010000037.1, read on the forward strand.
CCCACTATCAATGCCGGCCGTTTCCAATCGGCGCCCAGTTCAGCGATGGCTGGATGCCGGTCCATGCCGGCGCGGCGCATCGCGAGATAATCCTGGATCCGCTTTTCAACGTCCGGACTCGCGACCTCGGGCGGCCGCGGCGGTGTTCGCGATCGCGCTGCGGAAATCGGATTCGGTTCCCGCGCAACCGGTCGCGATGGTTCGCGCGGAGCTGCTGTCCTGGGCGGCTCGGCAGCTGGCTTCGAGGCGAACAGGTAATCGGCCTTCCGCCTTGCGCTGGCGGGGGGCGCGACGGTCACCGTCCCGCCCAATCCGCCCGCCGGGAGCAGCGGCACGGCCGGCTTGGGCTCGGGATTCAGGCCGAGCGAGTCGTCGTAGGCGCGGCGTTTGACGGGATCGCGCAGCGTTTCATAGGCAAGGCTGACCTGCGCGATCCCGCCCAGGGGGCGCGGCCGATAAGGGCTGATTTCCCGGGCGAACGCGGCCGCGATCTCCGCCGGGGTCGCATTCGGCGTGAGCCCAAGCGTCTCGTAATGGTTCGGTGGCGCCTGCAGCGTGCTGGCCATGCTGTCCCCTCCCGACCCGCTCGTTTCCGCGAGTCTCAGTGGAGGGAGCTTCTGCTCTTTGGCGCGGAAATCCAGCTCGGGCCGGCGCAAAGGGAGCGCCGTCCGGCGTCAACGGCCTCGCGTCAGCGCAGTATACGCAGAGTGAATCAAAAGGGCCGCCCGTTTCCGAGCGGCCCTTCCTGTTTACTTGTCCCTCGAGCGAACTAGCCGAGCATTTCCTGCTCGAGCTTCTTGGCCATCTCCTCGATGTTCTCGGGCGGCCAGCCGGGGATGTCCATGCCGAGGCGAAGGCCCATCGAAGCCAGCACTTCCTTGATCTCGTTGAGGCTCTTGCGGCCAAAATTCGGAGTGCGGAGCATCTCTGCCTCGGTCTTCTGAACGAGGTCGCCGATGTAGATGATGTTGTCGTTCTTCAGGCAGTTCGCCGAACGGACCGAAAGCTCCAGCTCGTCGACCTTCTTCAGCAGGTAGCGGTTGAGCTGGTTGGTGTCGGCCGGCGCCTCCGCGGCCATCGCCGGCGCACCGATCATCGCCGACGGCGCCGCGGTGCGGATCGCTGCCTCGTCGAAGTGGACGAACAGCTGCAGCTGGTCCTGGAGGATCCGTGCCGCATAGGCGAGCGCATCCTCCGGGGTCACCGTCCCGTCGGTCTCGATGGTCAGCGTGAGCTTGTCATAGTCGAGCTCCTGGCCGACGCGGGTGTTCTCGACCTTGTACGCGACCTGGCGGACGGGCGAATAGAGCGCGTCAACCGGGATCAGGCCGATCGGCGCGTCGGCCGGGCGGTTGGCGGCCGCCGGAACATAGCCTTTGCCGATGTCCGCGGTCAGCTCCATGTTGAGCGTCGCGCCCTCGTCGAGGTGGCAGATGACCAGCTCCGGATTGGTGATCTCCATGTCGCCCGCCGTGGCGATCATGCCCGCGGTGACCTCCGCCGGGCCGGTGGCGGAAAGCTGCAGCCGCTTGGGCCCCTCGCCTTCCATCTTCAGAGCGACCTGCTTGATGTTGAGGATGATGTCGGTGACATCCTCGCGCACTCCCGGGAGCGAGCTGAACTCGTGAAGCGCGCCCTCGATCTTGACTGAGGTGATCGCGGCGCCCTGGAGCGAGGAGAGAAGCACCCGGCGCAGCGAGTTTCCGAGCGTCATTCCGAACCCGCGCTCGAGCGGCTCGGCGACGAACACCGCGCGGCGGCGGCCATCGCCACCAGCCTGCTTCTTTTCCAGCGCGTTCGGCTTTTTCAGTTCCTGCCAGTTCTTCGCGTTGACGGCCATTTTCATTCCTTGGCAGCTGGGGGCCTAAACCCCTGATTTCAAACTTCTATTCACGCTCCCGAGATCCCGGGAACGAAACCTGTCAGAGCGTTAGACGCGCCGCCGCTTGCTCGGCCTCACGCCGTTGTGCGGGATCGGCGTGACGTCGCGGATCGAGGTGATCGTGAAGCCGACCGCCTGCAGCGCCCGAAGCGCGCTCTCGCGGCCCGAGCCAGGGCCCTTCACTTCGACTTCGAGCGTGCGCACGCCGTGCTCCGCGGCCTTGCGGCCCGCGTCCTCGGCAGCGACCTGGGCCGCGTAGGGAGTCGACTTGCGGCTGCCCTTGAAGCCCATCATGCCAGCGCTCGACCAGGCGATCGCATTGCCCTGGGCGTCGGTGATGGTGATCATCGTGTTGTTGAAGCTGGCGTTCACGTGGGCGACGCCGGCGGTGATGTTCTTGCGTTCCCGCCTGCGGAGGCGTTGGGGTTCGCGTGCCATAATCTCTCGTTCCTACAATCTCGTTGCGCTGCGGTTTGAGAAGCGTTTCGGAGCCATCCGAGAGACGGCCGCCCGCTTACTTCTTCTTACCGGCGATCGGCTTGGCCTTGCCCTTGCGGGTGCGCGCATTGGTGTGCGTGCGTTGGCCGCGGACCGGGAGGCCCCTGCGGTGCCTGAGGCCACGGTAGCTGGCCAGGTCCATCAGCCGCTTGATGTTCATCGCCGTCTCGCGGCGCAGGTCGCCCTCGACGCTGTAGTCGCGGTCGATCGCCTCGCGGATGTGCAGCACTTCCTGGTCGGT
>JBKHXB010000038.1:0-20674 GCA_046566245.1 Alphaproteobacteria bacterium
CAAGGAGGATCCTCAGATCGCTGCCGTGCATGTGACCAGCGACGGGAAGGAGCTCCTTGTCGTAAACAAGAACGACAATCCCATGAGCCAGGGAAAGCTGGAGCTTCATTACCAGCTCAACTTCGACGGCTACGATCCTCTCGATCCTATTATCGAGAATGGCGGAAAGCCGCTGATTGAACCGGGGAAAAAGGATCTGGGCACGGCCCTATCCACCGTAAGCTGGAACGCGCAATCCATCGGAATCGCGATTCTGGCGGTCGTCGTTTTGCTCTTCCTCGGCGGGCTTATCGGGCGCATTCTCAAGGCTTGAGGAAGCGAGAAGACAAAGCTGAACCGCGAACTCGTTGATGTCGGGACTCGACAAGCGGAAGGCGCGCCGGACCACCCGCCTCGCCTTCCGTTCGTGCTGAGCGTCGGGGTCACCGGCCATCGCAAGGAGGCGCTTTCGGCCGAAGCGTGCGAGGCGCTTCGCGAGCGCATCCGGTCCGCGCTGAGCCTGCTCGTCGAAGGTGCGGCCGCAATCCGCGAACAGGAAGCGCAGTTCTACACCGACGATCCGATGCGGCTGCTGTTCATCTCGCCGCTCGCCGACGGGGCCGACCAGCTGGCGGCCCGGATCGCGGTCGAGCTGGGTTTCGAGCTCCACGTGATCCTGCCCTTTCCCGCCCCAGTCTATCGCCGCGAGCTTGCCGACGATGATTCGCGCGCTGCCTTCGACGAGCTGATCGCCAAGGCGGGCTGCGTGCTCGAGCTTCCGGGCGAGCACGAGCAGCCGATCGACGCCTATGTGATGACCGGGCGGGCGACGATCGCCCACAGCGACCTTCTGCTCGCCATATGGGACGGCCTCCCCCCGCGCGGGCGCGGCGGAACCGGCGAAGTCGTCGAGATCGCCGTCGTCAAGGGAACGCCGGTCGTCCACCTGCCGACCAATCCGGCAGAACCTTCGCGCCTGCTGTGGAGCGCCTTCGACCCGACGGTCATCACGCACCGGCTGGAGAGGACGACCGAACGGCCGTTCGACGAGTTCCACCTGCCGCTGCTGCTATCCGCCTTGTTCGCGCCGCCCGCCGATCCGCAGGAGCGGCATTTCCTGGCTATTTTCGCGCGCGAGCGGGTGCGGCGGATACGGGCCCGGATCGAATATCCGCTGATGCTCGCCATAGCCGGGGTCGCGCGCTTCAGGCCGAGCCGCATGCGAGAGGCGGTCTGCGCGGAGGAGATACGGGTCGAATGGATCCGCTATCGCCAGGATTTCGCGGAGGCCAACGAGATCAGCGCCCCGCTCGACCTCCTCGAGACCGCCTATTCGTGGTCCGATCAGCTCGCGACGCGCTTTGCCCAGACCTACCGCAGCGGGCACGTCTTCAACTTCGTGCTGGGCGCGCTTGCGGTCTGCATGGGGCTCGCCGCCAACATCTTGAACCGCGCCCTGTTCGAGCTGGCGCTGATCGAGGCGGTGATCGCCGCCGGGATCATCCTCAACACGCGTATCGGGGTGAAGAACGAATGGCACAGGCGCTGGCTCGATTATCGCCAGCTCGCCGAGCGGCTGCGGCCGATGCGCAGCCTGAAGCTCCTGGGCCTCGCGGCGCCCGATCCGCCCGGAAGCGAGAGCAACCCGGTCGCGCGGCGCTGGATCGAATGGTACGCGACGGGAATATGGCGCGGGCTCGGCTGCCCGGCCGGCTCGATCGACAGCCGACGGGCGGCGGACCTGGCGCGCGCAGTCGCCGCCTGCGAGATCGCGCCCCAGGTTTCCTATCACGAGCGCAGCTCCAAGCAGGTCGAACTTCTCGACGACCGGCTCGAGCAGATTGCCGGCCTGTTCTTCATCGCCACGATCATCGTCGCGCTCGCGGTCCTCATCGGGCTCAAGGTCGCGCCCGACTGGATGAACGCGCACGATCCCTGGTTCACTTTGTTCGAGGCCGGCCTTCCGGCGCTCGGCACGGCCGTCTTCGGCATTCGCTTCCAGGGGGATTTCGGAGGCAGCGCGATCCGATCGCAGGCCACTTCGAACGCGCTTCGGGCGATCGAGGTCGAGCTTGCCGAGGGAACCAGCCTGACGCGGGCCGCCGACCTGACCGAGCAGGCGGCGCGGATCATGTACAGCGACCTCGACGAGTGGCGGCTGATCAACCAGCAGCAGAACCTGGACATGATCTAGGCCTTTTTCGGCCGGCCCCGCCGCCTCGGCTCCGGCGGCTTGAGCCTGACCCCGCGCGCGGCCAGAGCCTCGCGGAGGAGGATTTCGACCTCGGCGTTGACGCTCCTCAGGTCCGCGGCGGCGCAGCGCTCGACCGCCGACCAAAGCGCCGGATCGACCCGGAGCGGGTAGGATTTTCGGTCGCCGTCGCCCGCCACGTCGGCGTTATTGGTAAAGCGTGCCGGCGTTGACGACCGGCTGGGTGTCGCGTTCGGCGCAGAGCACGACCATCAGGTTCGATACCATCGCCGCGCGGCGCTCGTCGTCGAGGTGGACGACGTCCTTTTCCGAGAGCAGCTGGAGCGCGGTTTCGACCATCGACACGGCGCCGAGGACAAGCTTGGCGCGCGCGGCGATCACTGCCTCCGCCTGCTGGCGGCGAAGCATCGCCTGGGCGATCTCCGGCGCGTAGGCCAGGTGCATGATCCGGCATTCGTCGATGGTGATGCCGGCATTGGCCACGCGCTCCTGCAGCTCGGCCTCGAGATCGGCATTGACGACCTCGGCGTCGCCGCGAAGCGTGACCTCCTTATGCTCGATGTCGTCATACGGATATTTCGAGCCGATCGTCCGGACCGCGCTTTCGATCTGGACCTCGATGAACTTGCGGTAATCGGCGACGTCGAACAGCGCCTGCGCCGTGTCGCTGACTCTCCAGACGACGTTGGCGGCGATTTCGATCGGGTTGCCGCGAAGGTCGTTCACCTTGATCCGGTCGGATGTGAAATTGTGGACCCGGATCGAGATTTTCGGCCGCATCATCCATGGCCACACCCACCTAAGGCCACTAGTGCGGTCGGTGCCGCGATAGTCGCCGAACAAAGTGATCGCCGCGGCCTGGTTGGGCTGCAGCATGAAGAAGCCGCAAGCGACCAGCAGGAACAGCAGGATCCCGCCTGCGAACAGCGTGAAGGTGAGCAGGTCGGTCCGTTCGCCGACCAGCCGGAATATCCCCCAAACCGTGATTGCGATCGCGCCAAGCAGGACGAGCAGCATCGGATAGCCGCTCATCGTCGAAGCCGGCGTTTCCTTGCTGACCTTCAGCGCCATTGGTTGTTGTGCCGACACGGAAGCCTCCCTTTATTTGATATCATATTAATATCTAGAGTCGTTGCACCAGTCAAACGGATTCGGTTTGCGGACTTCCCTTCCGGCGCGCGCCTGTCCAAGGAAGCGGCATGCAGCAGTCCCGATGGAAGCTTGTGATTCACGGCGGCGCCGGAGTGATCGAGAAGTCCCGGCTGACGCCGCAACAGGACCGGGAGATCCGAGAGTCTCTCGGCCACGCGCTGGTGACCGGCTCGGCTATTCTGGATACCGGCGGAACCGCGCTCGCGGCGGTCGAGGCGGCCGTGAAGGAGCTTGAGGACGATCCGAACTTCAACGCCGGCCACGGCGCGGTCTTCACGCACGATGGAAGGCACGAGCTCGATGCGGCGATCATGGACGGCCGCGACCGCGCCGCCGGCGCCGTCAGCGGAGTCACGCGCACGAGGAACCCGATCGTCCTCGCCCGGGCGGTAATGGAGCGGAGCGTCCACGTCTTCCTCAGCGGACCGGGCGCCGACGAATTCTCGCTCGAGCAGAAGCTCGAACAGGTGGAGCCCGACTGGTTCTCGACTGCCGAGCGCCGCCGCCAGCTCGACGAGATCAACCGGCAGAAGGCCAGCCAGTTCGACATCGACGTCAAGTACGGGACCGTCGGTGCGGTCGCGGTCGACTCGCACGGAAGCGTCGCCGCGGCCACGTCCACGGGCGGGCTGACCGGCAAGCGCTGGGGCCGCATCGGCGACACTCCGCTGATCGGCGCCGGGACCTATGCCGACGACCGCTCCGCTGCCGTCTCCGCGACGGGGGCCGGCGAATTCTTCATGCGCGCGGTGGCAGCGCACCAGCTCGCCGACCGCGTTCGGCTTGGAGGACAGTCGCTGCAGCAGGCGCTGGAGGAAACGCTGGCGGACATCCAGGAGCTCGGCGGCAGCGGCGGACTGATCGCCGTGAGTCCCTCGGGCGAAGCCGCGTGGGGTTTCACGACGCCCGGAATGTACCGCGCAATGGCCGACGCCAGAGGCCGAAAGGTCGCCCTCTATTGCGAGGAGGAAGAACGGTAGGGGAGCTGCCCGCGCAGCCATCCCATTTCCGCCGCAACGGCCTCGCGCTCGCGCTCCAGGAAATCGGCGACCGCCCGCCGGAAACCCGGGTCCGGGATGAAATGCACCGAGCGGGTGACGACCGGCTCATACCCGCGCGAGAGCTTGTGCTCGCCCTGCGCTCCCGCCTGGACCGTCTCCAGCCGGTGGGCGATCGCCCATTCGATCGCCTGGTAATAGCTCAGCTCGAAGTGAAGGAACCGCACTTCCTCCGTGCAGCCCCAGTACCGCCCATAAAGCGCGTTCGGTCCGATGACGTTGAGCGCACCGGCGATTGGCGTCCCGTGCCTGCAGGCGAGGAACAGGAGCAGCCTGTCGCCGATCGTGTCCCCGACCAGGTCGAAGAAGCGGCGGGTGAGGTAAGGCCGGCCCCATTTGCGCGCGCCCGTGTCCTGGTAGAAGCGCCACATCGCGTCCCAATCGGCCGCACCGATTTCCGGTCCCGAGAGGGCGCGAAACTCAAGCCCTTCGCGCGCGGCCGCCCGCTCCTTGCGGATCGCCTTGCGCTTGCGGCTCGTCAGGCTGTCGAGGAAATTCTCGAAATCGCGATAGCCGCGGTTGAACCAGTGATACTGGATGCCAAGCCGCTCCAGCCAGCCGCGGCGGACCGCCTCCCCGGCCTCGGCTTCCTCCAGGAACGTCACGTGCGCGGAGGACAAATGGTTCTGGACCGTTACCGCCTCCAGCGCGGCGAGGAGCTGCTGCGGCCTCTTCCCCAGGAGCCGCGGCCCCGGCACCGGAGTGAAAGGCACCGACACCTGCAGCTTGGGATAATATTGGCCGCCAGCCCGTTCCCAGGCGTCCGCCCAGCCATGATCGAACACATATTCGCCCTGGCTGTGGCTCTTGAGATAGGCCGGCGCTGCCGCGGCGATTGTCCCGACCTCTTCCTCGACCAGGATCGGCGCGGGCGACCAGCCGGTGCCGGGCCCGACGCTTCCGGATTTCTCAAGCGCGCCGAGGAAGGCGTGCCCGACAAAGGGGTTGGCGCCCGCGATCCGGTCCCATTCGTCCGGATCGAGCGAGGCCACGCCCGGAGCAATCCTTGCGATCAGCGGCGATTCGCGGTCGGCCATCAACCTCTTATGGGTAGGCCGTATCGGCTAAACTAGGGCTTCACGGCGACGATCGCGTCCACCTCGACCGCGACTCCGAGGGGGAGGACAGTCACTCCGACCGCGCTGCGCGCGTGCCGGCCGGCCTCGCCGAAGACGTCCTGCATCAGCTCGGACGCGCCGTTGGCGACCTTGGGTTGGTCGGTAAAGCCCGGCGCGCTGTTGACGAAAACGCCGAGCTTGACGACCCGCTCCACCCGGTCGAGCGACCCGAGCGCCGCCTTCATTTGCGCGAGCAGCATGATGCCGCAGCGGCGCGCGGCCGCGATTCCGGCCTCGAGCTCCATGTCCTCGCCGAGCCTGCCTTTGATCAGGCTCCCGTCCTCGGCGAAGCTGATTTGGCCGGAAATATGCAGGAGGCCGCCGCTTTCGACCGCGGGCACGTAGGCCGCGACGGGAGCTGCGGGTTCGGGAAGTGTGAGTCCGAGTTCGGACAGGCGCTGGTCGATGCTCATGCCGCGCCTCCTGACCAAGCGGCCCGCCCGAATCAACCCTTGCGAGCGACGGTGAAGCCGGCGAAGCTCTGGCTGACCGGCATGAGCTCAATCGTGTTGATGTTGACGTGGGGCGGCAGGGTCGCGATCCACCAGATCGTTTGCGCCATGTCCTCCGCCGTCATCGGGTCCATGTTCGCATAGAGCGCGTCCGACGCCGCCTTGTCACCGCCGTTCCGGACGATGGTGAACTCGGTCTCGACCATGCCGGGCTCGATCGACGTCACCCGGACCCCCGTTCCGGCGAGGTCGCACCTGAGATCGAGCGAGAACTGGCGCACGAACGCCTTGGTCCCGGCATAGACGGCGCCGCCCCGGTACGGGTAGGTCGCTGCCACGGACGAGATGTTGATGATCGCGCCCTTGCGCGCGATGAGTCCGGGCAGAAACACTCGGGTCAGCGCGACCAGGCCGACCACGTTGGTCTCGATCGCCGTCTCGATCCGTTCCCAATCGCTGTCCTGAAGGTCGCTCATCGGCGGGGCCAGCCCAGCGTTGTTCAGGAGCAGGTCAATCTCGCCCCAGGGAGGCGACATTCGGGCCAAGGATTCCAGCGATTCCCGGTCGCGCATGTCGATTTCCAGCGGAAGGCAGGAATCGCCAAGCTCGTCGGAAAGCGCCCGAAGCCGATCGCCGCGCCGCCCCGTCGCGATCACCCGCCAGCCCCCAGCCGCGAATCGCCGCGCCGCAGCCTCGCCAATTCCGGCGGTCGCACCCGTAATCAACACCGTCTTCGTCATTCCATCTCCCGTTCCAGCTCGCGCCGTGCCTCGACCAGGGCCGCTGGAGTCACACCGATGGCCCCTGCCACCGCGACCAGGTCCGGCTCATGTGCCTCCAGGAAGCCGACGAGCGCCGCGAGCAGCGCCGGCTCGCCTGCCCGGCCGCGAAGCACTTCAATCCCGATTCCGGTCAGGTCAAGGAACCTGCGGGCCCGTCGCTCGTCGCCAAGCGTTGCAGCCAGCGCCGCGAGCGCGAGCGCGTGGGGATCGTTTGGAGATGATGAGCTCACGGCTTAGGAAAACAGTGCAAGATTCAAGGGAAGCAAATTGGCCAGGATCCTGATCGTCGAGGACAATGCGCTGAACGTCAAACTGTTCTGCGACCTGCTCGCGGCGCATGGGCACGACCCGCTGCCCGTTATCGACAGCCGCAACGCATTGGACCAGGCGAAAGAGTTCAAACCCGACCTGGTGATCACGGATATTCAGCTTCCCCACGTGACCGGGCTCGACCTCATCCGGATGATGCGCGAGGACAAGGAGCTGAAGGACGTGCCGATCATGGCGGTCACGGCCTATGCGGCCGCGGCGGACGAGGAGCGGATCAGGAGCGCGGGCGCGCAGGCCTATGTCTCGAAACCGATCTCGGTCGCGAAATTCGTCGCCCAGGTGAACGAGCTTTTGGGCAGCGAGAGAGCGGACGCCAAAGCGCCCGCGACTATTTGATCTTGGCTTCCTTGAACTCGACGTGCTTGCGCGCGATCGGGTCGTACTTGCGGAAGCTCAACTTCTCGGTCTGCGTCCGCGGGTTCTTCTTGGTCACGTAGAAGAAGCCGGTATCGGCGCTGCTGACGAGCTTGATCTTGACGGTTGCCGGCTTGGCCATCGGAAGCGTCCCAGTTGATGCAAAAGAAGAAAGCGGCGCATCTGCAACGCCGCTCAAGCGCGCGGCTCATGGCTTTCAGGCGCTTTCTTGTCAACCCGATGCGGCTGTTGACCGCCCGTTAACCATTCTGCGCGACCTTCGGTTCGACCGGAGGACGTCATGGCGAACAGGATCGGAACGGTGCGGAACCAGATCGGCGAGAGAATCGCCGAGTTCAGCCGCCGGGCCGAGCGCCTTTCGCCGCTCGATATCCACGCGAGGATGGATGCGATCCGGCAGATCGCTGCCGAAAACGGGCTCGATGCGCTGGAAGGGCTGATGCACCGCTCGGCCCAGCTCGCGCTTCTCCCCGGACACCGGGTGGCGACGCGCTGCTGCCTCGAGCATGTCGAGGAAGCGCTCGAGAGCGATTCGAGCAGCGACCGGACGACGATACTCGCGGCGCTCGCGCTCAGGCTTCACTAATCCCAAGAAACCGCGACATGCTGGCTTCGTTACGGCCCCATGCGCGCCTTCAGCCAGCTTCTCGACGACCTGGTCTACACGCGCTCGCGAAATACCAAGCTCCGGCTAATCGGCGACTATCTGAAGGAAACGCCCGACCCTGACCGGGGGATCGCGCTCGCGGCGCTGACCGGAGCGCTCGACATCCCGGCAGTCAAGGGCGCCGCGATCCGGGCGATCGCGGAGGAAAGGGTCGATCCGGTCCTGCTTTACATGAGCCGCGACTATGTCGGGGACATGGCCGAGACGGTCTCGCTGCTATGGCCGACGCCGGGCGGCGAGCCCGAAATGGACGACGGTACGTTGAGTGTCTCGGCCGCCGTCGAGCGACTGCTGGGCGCGGGACGGCTCAACGCACCGCGAGTCCTCGCCGAGATGCTCGACCACCTCGACGCGTCGGGGCGATTCGCGCTTCTGAAGCTCGCCACAGGAAACCTTCGGATCGGAATCTCCGCCCGACTCGCCAAGCAAGCCTTTGCCGACGCCTTTGGGCTGCACGTCGATGCGGTGGAGGAGGTCTGGCACGGCCTTTCGCCACCCTATCTCGAATTGTTCGACTGGGCCGAGGGGCGCGGGCCGCAGCCGACGCCCCGCGACGTCCCGGTATTCCGCCCGTTCATGCTCGCCCACCCGCTCGAGGATGGCGAGGTCTCGCTCGACGATTATGCGGCCGAGTGGAAATGGGACGGAATCCGGATCCAGCTCGTCCGGACCGCGGGGCAGACTCGTCTCTACAGCCGTACGGGCGACGATATCTCGGCAAGCTTCCCGGAGGTCGCGGCCGCCTTCGACTGCGAGGGCGTTCTCGACGGCGAGCTGCTGGTGCGCGGGTCGGACCAGGGTAGCGCCGAACTTCACGGCGGGGCCGCCGCGAGCTTCAACGCCCTCCAGCAGAGGCTTGGGCGGAAGAGCGTGAGCGCGAAAATGCAGGCGCAATATCCCGCCTTCGTCCGCCTATACGACCTGCTGTTCGAGGGCGAGGAGGATGTGCGCGGCCTGCCCTGGATCGACCGCCGATCGCGGCTCGAGGCCTTCGTTCCCAGGCTCGATTCCGAGCGGTTCGACCTTTCGCAGCTGATCGAGGCGCGCGACTTCGCCGAGCTCTCGGAGCTTCGCTCGCGCGCCCGCGACGCGGCAATCGAAGGCGTGATGCTCAAGCGCCGTGACAGCCCCTATGTGCCGGGCCGCCGGGCGGGCCTCTGGTACAAGTGGAAGCGCGACCCGCTGACCGCCGATTGCGTGCTGCTGTACGCTCAGCGCGGCTCGGGGAAGCGCTCCAGCTATTATTCCGACTACACCTTCGGATGCTGGTCCGAGGACGGCCAGCTGCTGCCCGTCGGCAAGGCCTATTTCGGCTTCACCGACGAGGAATTGAAATGGCTCGACCGCTGGATCCGCAACCACACGGTCGAGCGGTTCGGCCCGGTCCGAGAGGTCGAAAAGGCGCTGGTTCTGGAAGTCGCCTTCGATTCCATCCATTCGAGTACGCGCCACAAGTCGGGACTGGCGATGCGCTTTCCCCGCATCAGCAGGATACGAACCGACAAGCCCGCGCCCGAAGCCGACAGGGTCGAAACCTTGCGCGCAATGGTCACTTGAACACCTTGCGGCGAGGACTAACCTCCCCGCCCTTAAACGGAGTTCGAAGATGCTCAAATCCCTTCTTGCAGCCGCACTGCTCTCGTCCAGCGCGGCTGTTTCCGCCCAGGTCTACGCGATCCAGGCGGGCCGGCTGATCGTCGACGCGTCCAAGCCCGAGCGCGGGCCCTCGACCGTGCTTGTCGAAAACGGGCGCATCGCGAGCATCGCCGACGGCTTCGTTGCGCCGCCAGGCGCAATCGTCGTCGACCAGAGGTCGCGGACCGTCATGCCAGGCCTGATCGACGCGCACGTTCACCTGACTGGCGATCCCGGGACGCCCTTCTGGCGCGAGGCGGTCGATCCCGACGAGCTCGCCGCGATCGTCGGCGTCAAGAACGCGCTTCTGACCGCGCGCGCTGGGTTCACGACCGTCAGGGACGTTGGCGCGCCCGGCATGTCGAGCTTCGCCCTCCGCGACGCGATCCGCGACGGAATCGTTCCGGGGCCGCGGATCCTCGCTTCGGGCGGGGCGCTGTCGATCGTCGGCGGGCACGGCGACGTGAGCGGCTTCCGTCCGGAAGTGAACGCGGCGCTAGACCCGGGCGGCACCTGCACTGGCGCCGATGAATGTTCCGAGAAAGTGCGCGAGGCGGCCAAGCGCGGCGCCGATCTCATCAAGATCACCTCCACCGGCGGCGTGCTCAGCCAGCAGGGTCGCGGGCTTGAAGGGCATTTCGAGCCTTCGGAGATTCGCGCGATCACTGCGACCGCCCATCGGCTGGGTTTGAAGGTCGCTGCCCATGCGCACGGGGCGCGCGGGATCGAGGACGCGGCGAAGGCCGGTGTCGATTCGATCGAGCACGGGACCTTCGCCGACCGGCCGGCGCTGCAAGCGATGAAAGCCAGCGGCTCGTGGTTCGTGCCGACCCTGCTCGCGTTGTCGGGCGTGCGCGACCGGCTGGGCAAGAACATCTACACGCCCGTCGTCGAGGTGAAGGCGCGCCAGGCGCTGACCCAGTGGGGCAAAGCGCTCGCCGAGGCGCGGCAGATGGGCGTGAAGATCGCGTTCGGGACCGACGCCGGAGTCTTCGAACATGGCCGCAACGGCGAGGAGGCCGAGCTGATGGTCCGGCTGGGCGGAATGACCGCGCGCGAAGTCATGGTCTCGGCGACCAGGGACGCGGCGGAACTGCTCGGAATCGCCGCCGAGACCGGCACTCTCGATCCCGGCAAGGCCGCCGACCTCATCGCCGTCGATGGCGATCCGCTTTCGGACGCGACCGCGGTCACCCGCGTACGCTATGTCATGACCCGCGGGAAACCCGTGCCGATGCAATGAAAACGCCCGCCCGGCTTTTGACCGGACGGGCGCTTCTTACCTATCGGTGCGGTGGGTGGGATCAACCGATAGGCTGGAGATTCACGGCCGCATATTTCCCGCGCCGGTCAACCTCGAGCTCGAACGCAAGCCGGTCGCCCTCGTTCAACGTGGGCATTCCGGCGCGCTCGACCGCCGAGATGTGGACGAAGGCATCGGGTTGCCCATCGTCGCGCTGGATGAAGCCGAAACCTTTCATTGCATTGAAGAACTTGACCGTACCCTGAGCCTTTTCACCGGTCAGCTGGCGCTGCGGCCCGCGGTCGCCGCCGCCGCTGCGCTCGACCGGCATCGGCTCGCCCTCGATCCGCAGGTTGGTTGCCGAGATCCGGCCGCCGCGGTCGACGAGCGTGAATTCGAGCGGCTGACCGTCGGCAAGGTCGGTTAGCCCCGCCTGCTCCACAGCCGAGATGTGAACGAACACGTCCTCGCCCCCGTCATCGCGGACGATGAAGCCGAAGCCTTTCTGCGGGTTGAAGAATTTCACCACGCCCTTTCCTTCGCCGACGACCTGGGGCGGCATTCCGCCGCCACCGCCGCGGAAACCGCCGCCTCCGCCGCCGCCGCCGAAACCGCCCCGGTCGCCGCCGCCGGCGAAGCCGCCGCGGTCGCCATAGCCGCGATTCGCGCCATAGCCTCCGCCGCCCCGATCGCCGAAGTCGCCGCGCTCAGTATAGGTGTCCTCCCCGAAGAACCCGTCGCGCTTGTCCCTGCCGCGGCCGCCCCGGTCGCCTTTACGCCCTCTATCGAAACCCATGCCCGTCAAATATCCTTGTGCCCCAACAGACAGTAACCAACGCGCTGGGCATCAACCGCGCAACCGGTCCACGGCGCGTTTTGCTCACGCACCGTTCACAGCCTTACAGGAAAAAAGCTGCCTGCTCTAGTGATTCCATTCGGCCGACCCTGCTATGGCCGGAGGCAAGGCCGGTGCCGCACGTGGCGCAGCCCGGGCCGGATGAAGAGGTGACTGGATGAGCATCTATTTCCACGAGGAGGATCTGCCCGCCGACCTGGCGTTCGCCGACGGGCCGATCGCCGTCGATACCGAGGCCATGGGGCTCGTCCCTGGCCGCGACCGGCTATGCCTCGTGCAGCTTTCCGACGGCGGCGGCGACGAGCATCTCGTCCGATTCGCCGCCGGCAGCGACTATTCGGCGCCGAGGCTCAAGGCGCTGCTCGGCGACCCGCAGCGGCTCAAGCTCTTCCACTTCGCGCGCTTCGACGTGGCGATCCTGAGCAAGTACCTCGGGGTCATGGCCGCGCCGCTCTATTGCACGCGCACCGCCTCGCGCCTCGTCCGCACCTATACCGACCGGCACGGCCTCAAGGACCTCGTCAAGGAGCTGCTCGGGATCGAGCTTTCCAAACAGCAGCAGACGAGCGACTGGGGCGCGAGCGAGATCAACGAGGCCCAGCGCGAATATGCGGCGAGCGACGTGCGCTACCTGCACGCGCTCAAGGCGAAGCTGGACGAACGCCTCGAGCGCGAGAACCGCACCGCGCTTGCCCAGGGCTGCTTCGACTTCCTCCCCTATCGCGCCCTGCTCGACATTGCCGGCTGGCCCGAGCAGGACATTTTCGCGCACGATGGATAGGCCGGGCCATGTCTGAAGCCGCGATCCGCGAGCGGGAGATCAAGCAGCATTGGGCGGTGCCGGGAAGCCGGCATGACCGCATCGTCCGCATCGCCAAGGTCGCGCTTCCGGCGGCGGTGGGGGTTCTTATCGCCTTCCTCGCCCTTGCGCCGCTCGACGACCGCGGCGACGTCAGCTTCATTCTCGACAAGAACAAGGTCGACAATGCGCCCGAGCGCATGCGCGTCGACGTCGCGCGCTACGTCGGCGAAGACGATCGCGGGCGGCCCTTCGCGATCACCGCCCGGTCGGCGGTTCAGCGCAGCTCCGACATCCCGGTCGTCGACATTTCGGGAATGATGGCGAGGCTGATGCTGCCGCAGGGGCCGGCGTCGATCGTCGCCAATTTCGCCCGCTACAATCTCGACGAGCAGATGGTGCAGGTCGTCGGGCCCGTGCGGGTCACCGGCCCCGAAGGCTACCGGCTCGACACGAGCGACGTCACCGTGGATTTGAAGCAGCGGACCGTGACCGGCAGCGGCGGTGTCCGGGGCCAGATGCGCCTCGGCCGGTTCGAGGCCGGGCGGCTGCGCGCCGACATCGGCGAGCGCACGATCGTCCTCGACCAGGGGGCTCGCTTGAAAATCGTGCAGGGCGCGGTCAGATGAAGGGTATGCGCCGGCCAATCCTGATCGCACTCGCTGCTTGCGCCGGTGCCCTCGGCGCGCTGGCCCGGGCCCAGGCGCCCATTTCAGCGCTCAAGGGGCATGACAGCAACGCGCCGGTCGACGTCACAGCGGACCGGATCGAGGTCCAGGACCGCGCGGACCGGGCGATCTTCGCCGGCAACGTCCATGTCCGCCAGGCCAATTTGACGCTCGACACGCAGCGCCTGACCGTCGCTTATTCGAGCGCCGGGGGAATCCAGATCCAGCGCCTCGACGCCAGCGGCGGAGTGGTGGTGCGGAGCCCGTCAGAGACGGCGCGGGGAAGCTTCGGGGTCTATGACCTCGAGCGCAAGCTGATCACCCTGGTCGGGGACGTCCAGCTGAGCCGCGGCGATTCGCGGATCAACGGCTCGCGGCTGGTCATCGACCTCAATTCCGGTCGCGCGGTCGTCGACGGAGGTCCCGCCGGGATCGGCCAGAGCGGAGGCCGGGTCACGGGCCGCTTCACCGTTCCGCAGCGCCGCGACTGAGGCCCGCGGTGAACGAGGCCTCCCTCCTTGCCCGGCCCGGCGAGCAGGGCGCGGATGAGCGCCCGGGCCTCGAAGTCCGTTCGATCGCCAAGGCCTATGACCGCCGGGCCGTCCTCCATGACGTGTCGCTCGGCGTGCACCGGGGCGAGGTCGTCGGGCTACTTGGCCCGAACGGCGCCGGAAAGACGACGTGCTTCTATTCGGTGATGGGGCTGGTGAAGCCGGATTCGGGCCGGATCTTCCTCGACGGACAGGACATCACCGACCTGCCGATGTACCGCCGCGCGATCCTGGGCCTCGGCTATTTGCCGCAGGAGACGTCGATCTTCCGCGGCCTGACAGTCGAGCAGAACATCCTTTCCGTGCTCGAAGTGTCGGAACCGGACCCGCGGGTCCGGGCCGAACGGCTCCAGCAATTGCTCGACGAGTTCGGTCTGACCCCGCTTCGCGACAGTCCCGCGATGGCGTTGTCAGGAGGCGAACGCAGGCGCTGCGAGATCGCCCGGGCGCTGGCCGCCGACCCTTCGATCATGCTTCTCGACGAGCCCTTCGCCGGGATCGACCCGATCTCCATCGCCGACATCCGCGAGCTGGTCCGGGAGCTCAAGAAGCGCGGGATCGGAGTCCTGATCACCGACCACAATGTCCGGGAGACGCTGGACATCGTCGACCGCGCCTGCATCATCTATGATGGCCAGGTGCTGTTCCAGGGCACGCCCGAGGCGCTGGTTGCAGACAGCGAAGTGCGCCGGCTGTACCTTGGCGAGAGTTTCGCCCTGTAGGAGTCCTTGAGCGTGGGTCTCGGCCCGCAAATTCAGCTTCGCCAATCGCAGCAGCTGGTGATGACCCCCCAGCTGACCCAGGCGATCAGGCTGCTCGCGCTGAGCAACCTCGAGCTGGAAGCGGTGATCGCCGAGGAGGTGGCGAAGAACCCACTGCTCGAAATGGGCGGTTCCGAGGATTCCGACTTCGAGCCCGAAAGCGCCGGGGAAGAAGCGGCGGCGCCGTCGCTGACCGACGAACTGATCCCGGGCGGGGGCGAGGACGACCGCCCCCTCGATTACGACTTCAACGAGCAGGCGCTGGAGACCGACAGCTTCAGCGACGTCGCGATCGCTTCTCCCGGAGGCGGCGAGGAGTTCGATTTCGAGCGGATCGAGGCGAAGGCCACCTCGCTCGGCGAGCATTTGCTCGACCAGCTGCACGGAAGCTCGGGGCCGGCCGCGCTGCTTGCCGAGATCATCATCGAGCAACTCGACCCCAACGGCTACCTGACGGTCCCGCTCGCCGAGATCGCTTCGGACGCCGGCGCCTCGATGGCCGAGGCGGAAGCGGCGCTGCGGCTCGTCCAGGACCTCGACCCGCCCGGAGTGGGGGCGCGCAACCTTTCCGAATGCCTGGCGCTGCAGGCGAGGGCGGCCGACCGCTACGACCCGGCGATGGCGCGGCTGATCGACAATCTCGAGCTGCTCGCCAAGGGGCGGATGGGCGACCTCAAGCGGATCTGCGGAGTCGACGACGAGGACCTTGCGGACATGGTCCGCGAGCTTCGCGCCTACGATCCCAAGCCCGGGAGCGCCTTTTCCACCAGCGGCGTGGACCAGGTGGTTCCGGACGTCTTCATCCGCCGCCTCGCGTCCGGCTATGCGATCGAGCTCAACACCGCGGCCCTTCCGAGGCTGCTCGTCAACCGCCGCTATTACCAGGAGCTTCGCAGCGGCCCGCAGGACAAGAGGTCGAAGGCCTGGCTCAGCGAGTGCCTGGCGAGCGCCAACTGGCTGATGCGGGCGCTCGACCAGAGGGCGAGGACGATCGTCAAGGTCGTCGGCGAGATCGTGAAGACGCAGGCCCCATTCTTCGAACGCGGAGCGGAAGCGCTGAAGCCGCTCACGCTGCGCCAGGTCGCCGAGGCGATCGAGATGCACGAATCGACGGTCAGCCGAGTGACGAGCAACAAATATCTGCTGTGCGAACGCGGATTGTTCGAGCTCAAATATTTCTTCGGGTCGGGCGTCGGCTCGACGGAGGCGCAAGGCGAGGGCGCGGCAGCCGAGGCGGTCAAGACGGCGATCCGCGACATCATCGAGCGCGAGAGGGAAATCCTCAGCGACGATGCGATCGCGGCCCTGCTGAAACAGCGCGGCTTCGACTGCGCCCGGCGAACGGTCGTCAAATATCGCGAGTCGATGGGGATCGGGTCGTCCGTCCAGCGGCGCCGCCAGCGCAAGATCGCGGGGCTGGGTTAAAGCGAAAGCCGCGCCCAGACCGGGAGATGGTCGGAGGCGCGTTTGGCCGCGGGGCTCATGTGCACCCCGGCCGATTCGATCCTGACGTCCGAATCGACGATGATGCGGTCGAGCGCGGCGAGCGGATGGCGCGCGTGGAAGCTGGGTCCGGTCGGAGCGATCCGGAAGCCGGCCGGCAAGTGCTTGAGGCAGCCGCCCGCGACGCGCCACTCGTTGGTATCGCCCATCAGCACCGTCGGCATGCGCTGCGGCCTCGACTCGATCGCCTCGAGGATGGCGCGCAGCTGGCGCCGCCGCCACAGCCCCGACAGGTCGAGGTGCATCCCGACCACCCGGAGCGGCCTCTCGCCCGGAAGCAGCAGCTCGGCCATCACGGCGCCGCGCGGCTCCAGGGTCGGCAGCTCCAGCGCCGCGCAGTCGAGGATGCCGACGCCGCTCTTCACCAGCAGCGCGTTGCCGTGCCAGCCGATGTTCCTGGTATCGACCTTGAGCAGCCGCTCGGCCTTGCGCCGCGCCTTTTCGAGCGGGCGCTTATGCCGGACTCCGAGCGAGACGGGCTTGTAGTGGCTGTGCGAATCGATGAGCTCGTGCGGGAGCGCGGAGGCCCTGCCGCCGAAGCGCTTGTCGGCTTCCTGCAGGGCGACGACGTCGGCGTCGATCTCGTGGAGCACCTTGAGCACGCGGTGCGGGTCGCGGCGCCGGTCGAGCCCGATCGCCTTGCGCATGTTGTAGCTGGCGACGGTGATGCTCTCGCCGGTCACGGAAGCGCCAACCCCGCCCTGCCGGGCCGGTTCCTCAAACGTCCAGGTTGGCGACGGAAAGCGCGTTTTCCTGGATGAACTCGCGCCGCGGCTCGACAATGTCGCCCATCAGCCGGGTGAAGATCTCGTCGGCGACGTCGGCCTGGGCGACCTCGACCCGGAGGAGCGAGCGATTGGCCGGGTCGAGCGTCGTCTCCCACAGCTGCTCGGCATTCATCTCGCCAAGGCCCTTGTAGCGCTGGACGCTGAGGCCCTTGCGGCCGGCGGCGAGCACCGCCTCCAGAAGCTCCGATGGCCGGGTGACCGCCACGCCTTTCTTCTCGACCTCGGCCTCGGCCGCCTGCTCCTCGCCCGCCTCGGCGGCGTCAGGAACCGGCTCTTCCGCCGCGCCAGCGCCCTTCCTAACCGAGCGAAGCAGCAGCGGCTGGCGGTAGACCGCGGCCTGCTCCGCGGCGAGGCTGTGCAGCTTGCGGCCCTCGGCCGAGGCGAGGAACGCCTTTTCGACCGGATAGACGTCGGTCACCCCGCGCCACAGGCGCCTCAGCACATAGCCACCGCTTTCCGTGATCTCGCCCGACCATTCGGCTTCCTCGTCGCCGCGGCCCAGCCATTCGGCGACCGCGGCGATCGCTTTCTCCCGCCCCGCCTTGTCGAGGTTAGGCTTGAGCGCGCCGTTGAGCGCGAGCGCTTCGAGCAGCGCCGGGTCGTACTTGCGCGGCGCGTAGCGCATCAGCGTGCGGACCCGGCGGGCATGATCGACGAGGCTCCTGAGGTCCGCGCCCGAGCGCGGCCCTTCGGCCGTGTCGAGGACCAGCCCGTCGATCCCCGCGCCGACCAGGTAATCGTCGAGCGCCGCGTCGTCCTTCAGATAGACTTCCGAGCGGCCGCGGGCGACCTTGTAGAGCGGCGGCTGGGCGATGAAGAGGTGCCCGTTCTCGATCAGCTCCGGCATCTGCCGGTAGAAGAAGGTCAACAGAAGCGTGCGGATATGGGCGCCGTCGACGTCGGCGTCCGTCATGATCACGATCTTGTGATAGCGGAGCTTCGACAGGTCGAATTCCTCGCGGCCGATGCCGGTGCCGAGCGCCTGGATGATGGTGCCGATCTCGCGGCTGGAAAGCATCCGGTCGAAGCGCGCGCGCTCGACGTTGAGCAGCTTGCCGCGAAGCGGGAGGATCGCCTGGTTGTGGCGGTTGCGGCCTTGCTTGGCGGAGCCTCCGGCGCTGTCGCCCTCGACCAGGAACAGCTCGGACAATGCGGGATCGCGCTCCTGGCAGTCGGCGAGCTTTCCGGGAAGCGAGGCGATGTCCATCACGCCCTTGCGGCGGGTGAGGTCGCGGGCCTTGCGCGCCGCCTCGCGAGCGGCCGCCGCGTCGATGATCTTCTGGACGATGGTGCGCGCGTGCGCCGGGTTCTCCTCGAGCCATTCGGCGAGCTTGTCGGCGATCAGGCTTTCGAGCGGCTGGCGGACCTCGGAGCTCACCAGCTTGTCCTTGGTCTGGCTGCTGAACTTGGGGTCGGGAAGCTTGACCGAGACGATCGCGGTCAGCCCTTCGCGCATGTCGTCGCCGGTCAGGCTGACCTTCTCCTTCTTCAGGACGCCCGAGCGCTCCGCGTAGTTGTTGAGGGTGCGGGTGAGCGCCCCGCGGAAGGCGGCGAGGTGGGTGCCGCCGTCGCGCTGCGGGATGTTGTTGGTGAAGGCGAGGACGTTCTCGTAATAGCTGTCGTTCCATTCGAGGGCGACGTCGATCCCGATGTCGTCGCGCTGCCCGTGAATGGCAATCGGCTCCGGGATCAGCGGCGTCTTCGCGCGGTCGAGCCACTGGACGAAGGCGGCGATCCCGCCCTCGTAGTGCATCTCGACGCTCTTCTCCTCGTCGTGCCGGGCGTCGGTCAGCACCAGCCGCACGCCCGAGTTGAGGAAGGCGAGCTCGCGGAAGCGGTGCTCGAGGCGCTCGAAGTCGAAGTCGGTGACCTTGAACGTCTCGGGGCTCGGCAGGAAGGTGACCCGGGTGCCGCGCTTGTCGGTCTTGCCGACGGCCTTGAGCGGCGCTTCGGGCTCGCCGTTGCGGAAGCGCATGAAATGCTCCTGACCGTCGCGCCAGATGGTGAGCTCGAGCCATTCGGAAAGCGCGTTGACGACGCTGACCCCGACCCCGTGGAGCCCGCCGGAGACCTTGTAGGCGTTCTCGTCGGAGGTGTTGTCGAACTTCCCGCCCGCGTGCAGCTGGGTCATGATGACCTCGGCCGCCGACACCCCCTCGCCCTTGTGGATTCCGGTCGGGATGCCGCGGCCGTTGTCCTCGACCGAGACCGATCCGTCGGGGTTGAGCGTGATCAGGACGCGGTCGCAATGGCCGGCAAGCGCCTCGTCGATCGCATTGTCCGAGACCTCGAACACCATGTGGTGGAGGCCGGAGCCGTCGTCAGTGTCGCCGATGTACATTCCGGGCCGCTTGCGGACCGCGTCGAGGCCCTTGAGCACCTTGATGGATTCGGCGCCGTAGCTGCTTTTCTGGGGGTCTGTTGCCATGGGTCAGATATAGAGACTTTGAGCCGGAAGTCACGCGCGTGCGCGTGACGCGCGTACGTGCGCGCACGCGTGAATCCGGGCGAGAGAGGCGCGAATGTTCCCAAAGTTCGCACTGACGGGGACGAAACGCAGCGATTGCAGCAGCCGTACGCGCGCGCGGCAAAAGCGATGAGTTTTCCGATCCGTGATCCCCGCAGATTTCCTGGAGCGCTCATCCGCCAGCTTGGATCACAACCGCCCGCCTGTAGGACAGGATTTTCTTCGCGGGCCGAAAACGGACGCTAGCCAAGTTCCTTGTCGGCGGCGCGGAACGACCTCATCCGACCGACTACTCCGAAGAGAGCGCAACCAGCGCCAACGAGCGCAAGGGCAATGCCCAACGGCCCGGTGTCGAAAATCAAGAGGCCCGCTACTGCCAGCCAGCAGCCGCCAGCGAACAACAATGCCGATACCGGTTCCTTATGGCGGCTGTAGACCGCCTTCGCAGCAGACGTTTCCTGACCACGCCGGAATAGCTTTCCTTCGAGCAGATGCGCCATCTGCTTGTCGCTCTTCAGGACAATCAAGACTGGGAGGATTGCAGCGAGAATCGCAAGGAGAACGTCTTTGAGCACGAGGGCAGTCTTGCAGCGCTCGCTAGCATCCGCAATGGGTGGAAAGCGGAGGCTAGTCGGGTATCGTTCGGACCCATGAAGCGCGCAAAAACAGCACGAGCCGAGCGGCGAAACCGCTTCGCCATGGCTATGCTGCTCCTATTTCAAATCGCTGTCCTCTGGGTGAGCCTGGACTGGATGCAAATCTCGCCATTCTGCGCTGTGCCCCGATCATCGCAGTGGGCATGGCTCAGTTATATTCATCTGCTGTTTGCGCCACTACTCTTGCTCGGTGCAGCGTCGATCTTTTGGCGACGTGCACGCGTCTGGTACGTGACGCTGCTTTGTCTTGGACTGATCGTACTACCCCTTCAAGCGTGGTTGGTCGAACGAGGCCACCTCTATTGTGATGGCCCCTAGCCATTAACATCGGCAATGGGTGGAAAGCGGATACTACCGATTCGCGTAAAAGGTGTGCCCTCGGTTGTCTGGCTTGAGCAGCTTGTGAACGGGCGCAGCCCGTATCTCCTCCGCCTCTAATTTCAAGCTCGCCAGTCCATCGCGCAGCCAGCCAGTCTGCTGATCGAGGTTCAGGCGAACACGGCGAAATGCCGTCGCAATCGCGTCATCCTTACTGGCTGCCAAAACATAGCGGTGAGCGTAAAAACCGACCGGACGGGCGACGCCAGGCTGCTCACTGCAGTTGCGCTCTGCCAGCCAAGTC
>JBKHXB010000039.1:0-20113 GCA_046566245.1 Alphaproteobacteria bacterium
TGCACGTGCTCGAATTCAGCGAGTCCGGCGAGATCAGCCGGGAGAATGTCTGGCTCGACCTCGCCGCGATCCAGCAGCAGCTCGCCTGATGGCGGACGCCGGGACCAAGGGCCGCGCCAACCAGCGCAGCCGCACCCGCAAGGACCTGCTGGCGGCCGCCAACCGCCTGCTCCAGGCCGGCCGCAGCCCGACGCTCGACGAGGTCGCGGCCGAGGCGATGGTGTCGCGCGCCACCGCCTATCGCTATTTCCCGGGCATCGAGGCGCTGCTCGTCGAGGCGGCGCTCGACGTCGCCATGCCGGAGGGCAGCGCGCTGTTCGCCGGCGACGACCAGCGCGATCCGGTCGCGCGGCTCGAGCGCGCGGACGCGGCGGTCGATTCGATGATCCGCGCCAACGAGCCGGCGCTGAGGGCGATGCTGATCCACAGCCTGCAGCAGGGGCTGGCCGGCGCGGTCGAGGTGCCGCTGCGCCAGAATCGCCGCACGCCGCTGATCGAGGCGGCGCTCGCGCCGGCGCGCACACGGTTCACCCAGGACGGCTATGTCCGCCTGGTCCGGGCGCTTGCGCTGGTGATCGGCACCGAGGCGCGCATCGCCTTCAGGGACGTGCTCCAGCTCGACGACGCGGAGGCCGACGCGGTGCGCCGCTGGATGATCCGGGCGCTGGTCGAGGCTGCGCCGACGGCTTCCCGCCTCACCCGCTGAGCCGCGCCCGGCACGCATTCTCCTGCGCGCCCTCGGCCAGCACCAGGCGCTGGAACCGGACGGTCGCGGATCCCGCCGGCAGCCAGCTCAATTCGCGCTCGCCGCCCGCATCGGCCACCCGCATCACGATCGGCACCCGCGAATCGCCGGGACGGAAGGAGACGCGGCGGACGTAGCGCATGCCCGGCCGCAGCCCCGCCCGCCAGGCCGGGCTGCCCTCGTCGACCCGCTCGAAATAGCGCGCCCCGCCCCGCTCGGCGACGGTATAGCCGCTGACATAGACCGGCTGCTCGACCCATTCGAACCGGCCGCACGGCGCGAGCAGGTCCTCGGGCAGCGCGATCGGATCGCCGCACAGCATCGCCGCGCTCCGCTCCGGCGCGAGCGCGGCGGCGCGGATGAACCGCGGGCCCTGGGTCTCGCCGTCGGGAAAGCCGCGCCCGTCGCGCATCGCCAGCAGCGCGCGCCGCACGGCCGCGTCCCGGTCGAGCGAGAGCGCGAACAGATGGCCGCGGTCATAGGGCATCTGCTGGGCGTCGGAATCGGTCCAGAAGCGCTCGGCCAGCGCCGCATTGGCGAGCGTCCGCGCCGGCGAGGAGGCGTAGCGCAGCAGGACCATGTTGAGCCGCTCGGCATAATCGGGCGGGCCCCAGATGCCGGCGCGGACCAGCGCCAGCGTCGCGACATGGTCGTTGAATCCCTCGGTGAACCAGAAATCGGGCGCGTCCGGGTCCGGGATCGGACCGAGCGACCGGCCGAACCAGCGATGGCCATATTCGTGCGCCAGCGTCGGCAGGAACTGGTCGAGCCCGACATTGGCGGTCGCGGCGAGCGCGAAGCCGCCGCCGCGGCCGCTGCCGCCGAAGCTCACCGCGCCGGTCTCGGCGCCGGTCAGCGGCGCCAGCGACACGAAATAGGGCGCGGCCGGCGCCTGCATATAGTCGTTGAGGGCGGCGGCGATCCGGGCCAGCCCGTCCGCCATCGCCGCGTCGCCGAACGGCCAGCGGCCGCGCAGCGCGAGCCGCAGCTTATGGCCGCCGACGGTCCGGGTCACGATCCTGAGGTCGGTGCCGCCGATCAGGATCGATTCGACGACATTGTCGACGGTCAGCCCGCCTTCGGGCGGCCGCGCGACATTGCTGGTCCAGCGCCAGCCGGCCGGCGCCCGCGCCATGCGGAACCGCGCCGGCGCGCCGCCGCGCCCCTCGGGCGTGACGAAGGCGCCCTCTCCGTGGACGTAGAACCAGCCGGGCCGGAGCACCGGCCGCGCCTTTTCGTAACCCGGGCCGGGATCGCCCTCGCTGAGGCCGATCCGCCAGGTGACGGCGAGCGCGGCGCCCGGCCGATGGCGGATCGCGCGCTGCGCCGGGTCGCCGGTCTCGACAAGCGTGCCGCCGATGACGGCGAGCCGCTCGATCCGATCGTGCAGGCGCTCCGATCCTGCCCAGCGCGACGGCAGGGCGAGCCCGGTCTCGCCGTCCGCGTCGCCCCGCAGGCGAAGGGTGATCCGCAGTTGCTGAAGTCCGTCGCCGCCGATCTCGGGCGCGACCAGATAGTCGACCGGCGCGGGCGCCGGGGCGGCGCCGATCGCCAGCGCCGCCAGCAGCGGCAGCAGCAGTCGCCTCACCGCGCGGCTTCGCGCGCCCGCGCCTCGGCGACCATCCGCGCGGCGCTGGCGAGCAACGCGCGCGCGTCGTAGACGATGCCGTCCTTGATCGTCCAGCGGACGCCGCCGACGCGCTCCACCTGCTGGGTTTCCGGATTGAGCCGCATATGGCCGGTTCCGTAGAGCAGCTTCAGATTCTCCAGCGGGTTGCCGGGAACGATCACCAGGTCGGCGAGCATGCCGGTGCGGACGATGCCGAACGGCGGCTCCTCCCCGCGCGGCGCGTAGAGCTCGCGCGCGCCGTTGATCGTCGCCGCCTGGATCACCTCGAGCGGGGCGAAGCCCGCCTCCTGCAGCATCTCCAGCTCCTGGATGTAGGAGAAGCCCCAGGTCTGGTAGATGAAGCCCGGATCCGAGCCGACCGTCACCCGGCCGCCCATGTTCTTATAGTCGTTCATCAGCCGCATGAACGGACCGTAGAAGCGCCGCCAGGCGATCTCGTCGGCGGTGGTCCAGTCCCAGAAATAGGAGCCATGATTGGTCCGGCTCGGCTGGAAGAAGCGCTGCAGCGACGGCAGCGTGTAGCGCTCGTGCCAGTCGGCGTTGCGCGCGCGCATCACGTCGCGGCCGGCCGAATAGATGTTGAAGGTCGGCGAGAAGGTGACGCCGCGCGCGAGCTGGCGCTCGAGATAGGCGCGCCATTCCGGCCCGCCGGGCTCGACGATCTGGTCGGCGAGCCGCGCCACCTGGGAGAAGCGCCACTGCTCGTCGGACATGTTGTAGTCGTTGGGATAGGACGGCAGCCGGCGGCCGTGCAGCAGCGCCTCGAAATGGCCGTAGAAATGGGTGACGCCATTGAGGCCCATCTCGCCGGCCGTGTCGGCATTGACCTCGGCGACGCCGCCCTGGCCGAGATGGGCGACGGTGCCGAGGCCGAGCCGGCGCGCCTCCTCGATCGCCGCCCGGGTCACCGCGGGCGGATCGTTGAAGAATTTGACCCCGTCATAGCCCTGCGCCGCCGCCCAGCGCACCCAGGCGCGCGCCTGCTCGGCGGTCCGCACCGGTCCGTTCGGCCAGACGTCGCCGAGCACCGCATAGGCGAAGATGCGCGGCGCCACGATTTGGTTGTCGCGGCTGCGCTGCCGGTCGGAAAGGGACATGTCGCCCGGCCCGCCATAGAGGCCGACGCCGCGCACCGTCGTCACGCCATGGGCCAGCCACAGCCGGTAGCCGTAGGTCGCGTTCGGCGCCTTGTCGGGGTCGCCATTATGGGCATGGACGTCGACGAAGCCGGGCAGGACGTACATGCCGGTCGCGTCGATCTCGCGGTCCGCGTCGCGCGGATTGCGGTCGGCGCGCAGCGGCAGGCCCGGCGTGCCGGCGCCCGCGATGCTCTCGATCCGGTTGCCGGCGATGGTGATGTCGACCGGCCCGCGCGGCGGCGCGCCGCTGCCGTCGATCAGCATCGCGCCGCGAATCACCAGCCGCCGATAGGGGCCCTCGCCTTCGCCCGGCTGGCGATCGGCGACCTGCTCCATCCGACGCTCCGGTTGCTGTGCCTGGCTCGCGGCCGGGCCGGCGAGGGCGGCCGCGATCGACCCGGTGAGTGCCAACAGCCTGCGAACCATCCCCGCTCCCCTTCCCTTCGTTAAGCCAGCGCTACAACCGCATTCATGGCCTATTCAATGGCTTCTGCTATTGCCCGCTGCGACCTTTTCGCGAAAACCGAGTTCGAATCGATCATGCGTTTCCTGTTTCCGATCCTTGCCGCCGGCCTCATCTGGTCCGCGGGCCCCGCCGACGCGCAGCGCCTCCGGGCGCAGCGCGGTGAGCAGGACGCTGCGTATCAGGCCACGCAGGACGGCGCCCTGTCGCTGGCCGAAATCCGCGCCCGCGTCCGCGTTCCCCCCGGCGCGCGCTTCATCGGCGTCGAGATGCACGGCCCCGTCACAAGGCTGAAGTTCATGCGCGGCAGCGACGTCATCTGGATCGACGTCGACAACCGCACCGGCCGCGTGCTCAGCCGCCAGTAGCCCCTCGCCGCCGCCGCGGCCCGCCCCATCTCGAAGTAGACGCTGGTATCCGAGCGCTGCTATCCCCATCTTTGCAGGCGGAACATTTGCGGGCCGCGCCGATTTGACGGCCGGTCCGACCCGCAGCGAGGGGAAGAAGAATGCGAGTCCTGATCGTCGAGGACGAACCCAATCTCGGCCGCCAGCTCCGCGCGACGCTGGAGGGCGCCGGCTATGCGATCGATCTCGCCACCGACGGCGAGGACGGCCACTATCTCGGCGCGACCGAGACCTATGACGCGATCATCCTCGATCTCGGCCTGCCCGAGATCGACGGCCTCACCGTGCTCGACCGCTGGCGCAAGGAGGGGATCAAGGTTCCGGTCCTCGTCCTCACCGCGCGCGACAGCTGGTCGGACAAGGTCGCCGGCCTCGACGCCGGCGCCGACGACTATCTCGCCAAGCCGTTCCAGACCGAGGAGCTGATCGCCCGGCTGCGCGCGCTGATCCGGCGCGCGTCCGGCAACGCCTCGTCGGAGCTCACTGCCGGCGACGTCCGCCTCGACACCCGCTCCGGCAAGGTTACCCTCGCCGGCGAGCCGGTGAAGCTGACCGCGCAGGAATACAAGCTGCTGAGCTACCTGATGCACCACAAGGGCAAGGTCGTCAGCCGCACCGAACTGATCGAGCACATCTACGACCAGGACTTCGACCGCGATTCCAACACGATCGAGGTGTTCGTCACGCGCATCCGAAAGAAGCTCGGCGCGGACGTCATCACCACCATCCGCGGGCTCGGCTACAGCCTCGAGGATCCGGAGGACAAGCGCAGTTGAACGATTCGGCCTTACCGGCCGGTAGCGAACGCGTGACTGCACCGCGCAAGCGCCCGCGCCTCGGGTCGCTGACCCGGCGCATGATCGGCGTCGCCGCGCTCTGGATCAGCATCTTGCTTATCGGCGGTGGCTTCGCTCTCGACCGGGTGCTGACCCGGACGATCGTCGAGAATTTTGACCAGCAGCTGGAGCTGGTTCTCAAGTCCATGCTCGCGGCGTCCGAAATCGGGCCCGACGGCGAGGTGCGGTTCAACCGGCCGCCCGCCGACCAGAGGTTCCTTGAGCCCTATTCGGGCGTCTATTTCCAGGTCTCTGGCGAAGGCGCCGATACCTTTCCGTCGCGCTCCCTGTGGGACCGCCGGCTCCAGGTCCGCCCGCACAACGACCTCAAGTTCCATTATTACGACAGTTCCGAATTCGCAGGCGAGCCGCTTCGGATCATCGAAACCGACGCCACCCTGCCCGGCTCGGACATCCGTTGGCGGTTCCAGGTCGCCCAGTCGCGTGAGATGATCGACACGCAAATCCGCAAGCTGCGCAAGACCTTGTTCTGGAGCTTCCTCGCGCTCGGCATCGGATTGCTCGTCCTGGCCGGCCTTCAGACCATCTATGGCCTGTGGCC
Organism: Alphaproteobacteria bacterium; assembly: GCA_046566245.1. Lineage (GTDB taxonomy): Bacteria > Pseudomonadota > Alphaproteobacteria > Sphingomonadales > Sphingomonadaceae > Sphingomicrobium. The sequence goes on from JBKHXB010000039.1 coordinate 5,783, forward strand.
GCTCCGCCGGGTGCAGCGCGAGGTCGCGGTGATCCGATCCGGCTCAAAGAAGCGGATTGTCGAGACCTTCCCGACCGAAATCCAGCCGCTGACCGAGGAGATCAACCAGCTTCTTGCCCATAACGAGGAGCAGGCCGAAGAAGCGCGGCGCCACGCCGGCAATCTCGCGCACGCGCTCAAGACCCCGCTCACGGTCATCACCAACGCGGCCACGGCGCACAGTCACGATCTGGCCGACACCGTGTGCCGCGAAGCCGCGGTGATGCGGCGGCAGGTTGACCACCACCTCGCCCGTGCGCGAGCGATTGGCAGGCGCGCTACCGGCCACGCGCGATCGCGGGTGTGGGACAGCGTCGAGGCCGTTCAGCGTGCCGTCGACCGCCTCTACGAACAGGTCACGGTCGACATCACCGGCGACCGTTCAGCCGAAGTGCTGGTTGAGCGTCAGGACCTCGATGAGATGATCGGGAACCTCGTCGAGAACGCAGCCAAATATGGCAACGGCCGGGTATTCATCACCGTGGAGGCGAAGCCCGACACAGTCGACATCGTCGTCGAGGACGACGGTCCCGGAATCCCGAAGCAGGAACGCGAGGCCATTTTTGCGCGCGGGGCTCGTCTCGATACCGGCAAGCCCGGAACGGGACTGGGCCTCGCCATCGTCCGCGACGTCGCCGACATCTATGGGGGGCGAGTCAGCCTCGAGGAAAGCGAGGACCTGGGCGGGCTGCTTGCCCGGCTCAGCCTGCCCGCGGGCTAGGAAATTCGCGCCTTCCTCGCTAGTGCGCCGGCCGTGACCGCCACGATCCATCCGCTGCGCACGGGCCGCGAACCCTCTCTTGATCCGCTCATGCAGCTAGTCGCCGACGACATGAACGGCGTCAACGCCGTCATCCTGGAGCGCATGCAGAGCAAGGTCGCACTGATTCCCGAGCTCGCCGGCCACTTGATCGCAGGCGGTGGCAAGCGGATGCGGCCGATGCTCACCCTCGCCTGCGCCCGGCTGCTCGATTATCCCGGGACTCGCCATCATAAGCTCGCCGCCGCTGTCGAATTCATCCACACCGCCACCCTGCTTCACGACGATGTCGTCGATGGATCGGGGATGCGGCGCGGAAAGCAGACTGCAAACCTGATTTGGGGAAACCCCGCGAGCGTCCTTGTCGGCGATTTCCTCTTCTCGCGCGCGTTCGAGCTGATGGTCGAGGACGGCAGCCTCAAGGTCCTCAAGATCCTCAGCAGCGCCTCGAGCGTAATCGCTGAAGGCGAGGTCGAGCAGCTGACCGCTCAGCGCCAGATCGAAAGCGACGAGGAGCAATACCTCGCCATCGTCAGCGCCAAGACCGCCGCCCTGTTTGCAGCCGCATGCCGCGTCGCTCCAGTCGTTGCCGAGGCCGGCGAGGAAGCCGAGCTCGCGCTGGAAAGCTACGGCAAGCACCTCGGAATCGCCTTCCAGCTGGTCGACGACGTCATCGATTACGCGTCCGACGCCGAAACCATGGGCAAGGGGGTCGGCGACGACTTCCGGGACGGCAAGATGACACTTCCGCTAATCCTTGCGTACGCGCGCGGGAGCGAAGAAGACCGTGCCTTCTGGCGTTCGGCGATTTCCGGCGACAGCATCGGCGACGAGGATCTCGCCCGTGCCATCAGGCTGCTTCGTTCGACCGACGCGCTTTCCGACACGATCGAGCGCGCGCGCTACTACGGCCGCCGCGCCATCGACGCGCTCGCGCCTTTTCCTGCAGGGAAAGCGAAGTCCGCCCTGATCGAGGCGGTCGAGTTCGCGATCGCCCGCGCCTATTGATTCCGGCCGCGTGCTTTGCCACTCGCTCGCTCATGACCGTCGCTCGCATTTCGGAGATCGACCGCAGGACCACGCAGTCCGGGCGCGCTAACGCCGGCCTCTGGCTGCTGGAGTTCGAGCGGACCGAGCCGCAGAAGCCGGACCCGCTGACCGGCTGGGCCGGGTCGGGCGACACGAAGACGCAGGTCCGGCTCACCTTCCGGACAAGGGACGAGGCGATCGCCTACGCGAGCCGCCACAACATCCCCTATCACCTTGTGCCGGCCGCGCCGGTCAAGCTGAAGCTCCAGGCCTACGCCGATAATTTCCGTTGAGTCCTGGTGAGGCTAGCGGCAGGATGGCCGCGCCGAGCTAGGGGGGAAGCTGCTCAGTACTGTCGTCGTCGTCATCGGGACCCGTCCCGAGGCGATCAAGCTTGCCCCGGTAGTCCGTGCGCTTGATGCGCGCGGCATCGCGCCGCTGGTCGTCTTTACGGGCCAGCACCCGGGGCTCGACCCTTCTGACCATGGCCTTGACCGGTACCGCGCGGCCCGCCTTTCCTGGGTGGGGCAGAAGGACCCCCACGCGCACGTCGGCGCAGTCAGCAAGGCCGTGCTGGATATTCTTCGCACGGAGCGTCCCGAGCTGCTCCTCGTCCAGGGGGACACCTCTAGCGCTCTCGGCGGCGCGCTTGCGGCCAAGCTGGCGGCCATCCCGCTCGCGCATGTCGAAGCGGGCCTCAGAAGCCACGATCTCAAGCGCCCGTGGCCCGAGGAAGAATTCCGGATCGCGATCGACCGCGATTCCGAGCTTCTGTTCGCTCCGACGGAACTGAGCGCGGCCAACCTTCGCCGGGAGCGCGTGCGCGGCCGAATCCACGTGACCGGCAACAGCGGGATCGACGCGGTGCTAGCGATTCCGCTCGACCTCTCGGCGCGAGCCGTTCGCGAACGCCCGCGGTTGCTGGTCACCTGTCACCGGCGCGAAAACTGGGGCGCCGGCATGTGCGCGATTGCCTCCGCGCTCCGGTGCATCGCGTCGGAGTCGCTCGCGACCGTCGAGGTCATCCTTCATCCGAATCCGGCGCTCGCGACCAGCATCCGCCGGATGCTGGCTGGGCAGAGCGGCATCGCCTTTCGACCGCCCCTCAGCCATTCCGAAACCGTCGCGGCCATGCTTGGCGCTGATCTCGTGCTCAGCGATTCCGGAGGGATCCAGGAAGAAGCGACTGCGCTTGGAGTGCCGCTGCTCGTCCTTCGCGAAAAGACGGAACGGCCCGAGGCCATCGCCTGCGGCAATGTCGAGCTCGTGGGGACCGAGCCGGAGCGCATCGTGGCCGCAGTTCGGAGACGACTCAAGGGCGGCCGCCCAGCCGCAATCAGCCTTCCGTTCGGCGACGGCCGGGCGGGCGAGCGGATCGCAGCGATCGTCGAGGAGTGGCTTGAGGAGAAAGCGCTGTCACTGCCTGCCGGCAGCGCTCCGATATCTCACGGACATCGTGCGCGCTGGTGACCCCTACGGGACTCGAACCCGTGTTTTCGCCGTGAGAGGGCGACGTCCTGGACCGCTAGACGAAGGGGCCATCCCCGGACCGCGCCCGGGAGCGCGCCATATGTGGGCGGCGCAGCGAATCGTCAACCGCCTCGGTTAGAGCCCGTCAATCGCGTTCGGATCGACGTCGTTGTTGACGACGATATGCTCGGGCGTGTTGGTCCCCGGAACCGGCATGGTCGACGATATGCCGTTGTCGGCGGGCGCCGCATTCTCAAGGTCACCGGGTTCGGCCGTTCCCGGCATGGCCGGGTCCGCCTGCGCGGCGGTTTCGTTCGCTGGCATGGATTCGTTGCCGGAGCCGGCCTGGCCGCAGGCGCCAAGACCGAGCGCCAGCAGGATCCCCAACGCATTCGACGCTCTGGCAGTCACCATTTCCATCCTTTCCATGTTGGCCTCAATTCGAGCCGGACGACCAGTGGATGTGAACGATCTTCCACGCCCCGCCCGAGCGCCGCAGAAGCATCGTCTCGGCCGTCACCCGGTCGACTGGCCGCCCCTTGTATTCGCCGGCCGTCCGGCCTTCGCTCGCAACCCAGGCGAGGTCGCCGCTAACGCCTCCGGCACGACGCGTGAGCGTCGAAGTGACCGCCTTGGAAAAGGCGGCGTCCGCCTCGAGGTGATGCGAGGCATATTCCGCCTTGCTTCGCTCGACCCCGCCGCCTTCGAAGATCAACACGTCCTCGGCAAGCATGGCGAGCGCCGCGGCCGTATCCCCGCCGCGAAGCGCCGCGTGGAAGGCGTCGACCACCGCGGCAGCTTCCCGCGCTTCGGCCGACAGGCCGGACGTCTCTGCCGGCTGGGCTTCGGGGCCATTCGCGAGAGATGGCGAGGAACCCGCCAGCAACGCGGCGAACAACAGGTGTCGAAAAGCTGCCACCTCGAATCCTTTCACAGAACGAAGGCAACCCATTAGCTTAAGGTCGCCGCTTGACGGACTCCTTTTCTGCGCTTCGCCACGGTCCCGCTTTCACAATCGAACGCTGCGCAAACGCAGCGAATTGCCGATGACGCTGACGGAGCTCAGGGCCATGGCGGCGCCCGCGATGATCGGCGACAGCAGGATGTCAAACCAGGGATAGAGCACGCCGGCCGCGATCGGCACACCGGCCGCGTTGTAGACGAAGGCGAAGAACAGGTTCTGGCGGATGTTGCGCATCGTTGCACGGCTGAGGTGCCGCGCGCGCACGATCCCGCGAAGGTCGCCCTTGATCAGCGTCACCGCCGCGCTTTCCATCGCAACATCAGTTCCAGTGCCCATCGCGATTCCGACGTCAGCGGCAGCGAGCGCGGGCGCGTCGTTGATCCCGTCGCCGGCCATCGCCACCCGGCGCCCTTCGCGCTTCAACTGCTCGACTTTCGACTGTTTCTGGTCGGGAAGCACCTCGGCAAGCACGTCGTCGATCCCGACCTTGCGAGCAACGGCGTCGGCGGTGCGCTTGTTGTCGCCGGTCATCATCACGATCCGGATACCCTGGCGATGAAGTTCCTCGATCGCCTCGGCTGCGCCCTCCTTGATCGGGTCCGCGACGACGACGATCCCGGCGAAACGCCCATCGATGGCGACGAACATCACGCCCGAGCCCTCGTCCTGGTAGTGCGCGGCGCGGTCTTGCAGCTCGGCCGGATCGACCCCGCTCTCGCTCATCAGCGCGGCATTGCCGAGCGCGACCTTGCGGCCCTCGACGGAGCCGCCGACACCCTTGCCCGTGAACGACTGGAAGTCGCCCGTCGGCGGGATGTCGATCTTGCGCTCCTCGGCCCCCTCGACGATCGCGGCGGCAAGCGGATGCTCGCTTCCCCGCTCTAGCGCCGCGGCAAGGCGAAGCACTTCGCCTTCGTCGAAGCCCTTCGTGGGCTCGACCGCGACCAGTTTCGGCTTGCCGAGCGTCAGGGTGCCGGTCTTGTCTGCGACAAGCGTGTCGATCTTCTCCATCAACTCGAGCGCCTCGGCATTCTTGACGAGGACGCCCGCCATCGCTCCGCGGCCGGTACCGACCATGATCGACATCGGCGTCGCAAGGCCGAGCGCGCAGGGGCAGGCGATGATCAGGACGGCAATCGCGTTGACGATCGCGTGGCTGAGCGGCGGCGCTGGCCCGAACAGGCTCCAGACGATGAAGGCGGCGATCGACACCACCACGACGCTCGGCACGAACCAGGCAGAGACCTTGTCGGCGAGCGCTTGGATCGGGGCTCGCGAGCGCTGCGCCGCGGCGACCATCCGGACGATCTGGGAAAGCATGGTGTCGCGGCCCACGCGCTCGGCGCGCATCACCAGCATCCCGGTGCCGTTGACCGTCGCCCCGACGACCTTGTCTCCCGCGACCTTCTCGACCGGGATCGGCTCTCCGGTAATCATCGATTCGTCGACCGAGCTGTGGCCTTCGACGACTTCGCCGTCGACCGGGACCTTGTCACCCGGCCGGACCCGGAGCAGATCGCCGACCTGGACCTCGCTCAGCGGCACGTCCTCTTCCTTGCCGTCGCGAATCCGGCGGGCGGTCTTCGCGGCAAGGCCGAGCAGAGCGCGGATCGCCTTGCCGGTTGCGGCGCGGGCGCGAAGCTCGAGCACCTGGCCAAGAAGGACGAGCGTCGTGATGACCGCCGCCGCCTCGAAATAGACCGGGACGAGCCCACCCATCGTGCGAAGCGAGGGCGGGAACAGGTCCGGCGCGAGCGTCCCGACGACGCTGTAGGCATAGGCCACGCCGACGCCTAGCCCGATCAGCGTGAACATGTTGAGATTGCGGGTCTTCAGCGACGCCCAGAATCGCTCGAAGAACGGCCAGCCGCCCCACAGCACTACCGGTGTCGCGAGCGCCATCTGAACCCACATCGACCAGCGCATCGGCAAGGGCTCGTAATCGAACAGCTCCGCTGCGACCACGAGGAACACGATCGGCGCGGTCAGCGCGGTGCTGATCCAGAAGCGTCGGCTCATGTCGATCAGCTCGGGATTGGGGCCCTCTTCCTCTGCCGTCGGTTCCAGCGGCTCGAGCGCCATCCCGCAGATCGGGCAGCTGCCCGGCCCGCTGCGGCGAATCTGCGGGTGCATCGGACAAGTCCAGATTGTCCCTTCGGGGACGTCCTCGGCTTTTTGTGCTGCCGCATCGGGATTCAGGTAGCGGTCCGGGTCGGCCTTGAACTTGTCAAGGCAGCCCTGGCTGCAAAAGTAATAGGTCGTGCCGCCAAGCTCGTGCGTGAATCGCGCGGTGCGCGTGTCCACCTGCATCCCGCACACCGGGTCGCGAACGGTTTCGCCGTGGGCCTGCGCATCGGGTCCGCCCTGCGAATGATGCGCACAGGCGCCGTGGTTGTGGGAGTGATCGTTTGTCATTGGATCCTTTTGATCCCTGACATCATGTCAGGGTCAAGTGACGCCGTGCGTGACTTCCGCCGAGGCCGCCGCAAGATCGAATTTCTCGCCCATATGCGGGATGGCGCATTCCCAGCCAAGCTCGCGCTCGATCCGGCCGCGTAGCGCAGCGGATGCTTCCGGTTCGCCGTGAACGATGAACGTCCGGCGCGGAGCCGACCGGAATCCGCCGAGCCAGCGGATGATCTCGTTGGAATCTGCGTGCGCAGAAAACGCAGACAGGTCGGCGATTTCTGCCCGGATCTCGATCCACTGCCCGTGGATTTTCACCTGGCGAGCGCCATCCACGAGTGATCGGCCGCGGGTGCCCGGCACCTGGAAGCCGGAAAAGAGCAAAGTGTTCCTGGGATCAGTGCCGAATGCCTTGATGTGATGCAGGACGCGCCCTCCCGTGGCCATCCCGCTCGCCGAAATGATGACCTTCGGCATCGGGTTTGCCGACAGGGCCTTCGATTCCTCTGTTTCGCGGACATATGTGGCAATCGAGCAGGTTTCGCGCCAGGTTTCGGCCGGTAGCCTCTGGTCTTCCAGGTGCCGGCAAACAAGGTCAGTTGCGTTGGTTGCCATGGGGCTGTCGACGAACACGGGAATGAGCCCCAAGCGGCCAGCCTTCTGCAGTGTGCGAAGATAATAAAGGAGCGTCTGGGTGCGCCCGACGGCGAACGCCGGGATGACGACCGTGCCGCCGCGGCGGATGGTCCGCTCGATCACGTCGCCGAGCGCGTCGGTCGGGTCGACGTCCGGGTGGATCCGGTCGCCGTAGGTCGATTCCACGATCAGGTAATCGGCGGCTCCCACGACTTCGGGGTCCGGCATGACCGGGTCCGCATACCGGCCGAGATCGCCCGAGAAGACGATCGTTGCACCATCGGCCCGGACTTCCGCAGTTGCAGCGCCGAGAATGTGGCCGGCGCGACGAAAGCGAAGGGATGCGACCTCCGCGATATCGAATGGCTGATTGAACGGCACCGGCCGGAACAATGCGAGCGCAGCCTCCGCATCGGCCGTCGTATACAGCGGCAGTGCTGGCTCGTGGCGCGAAAAGTGATGGCGGTTGGCGTATTCCGCGTCCTTTTCCTGGAGATGCGCGCTGTCCAGCAGGATCAGGCGCGCCACGTCCGCCGTCGCGGGCGTTGCGAGGATCGGCCCCGTAAAGCCGTCGCGGGCGAGCCTTGGAAGATAGCCGCTATGGTCGAGATGCGCATGCGTGAGGATCACTGCGTCGATCGTGGAAGGCGCTATCGGCAACGCCTGCCAGTTGCGCTCGCGCAATTCGCGAGGCCCCTGGAACAATCCGCAATCGATGAGGAGGCGCCGGCCGTTCCATTCGAGCAGATGCTTCGAACCGGTAACCGTCCCGGCGCCTCCCAGGCTGGTGAGAGTCAGCACTAGGCGCGGTCGAGAACGGCCAAGGCGTTGTAGAACAGCGCGATCAACGCTCCAGCGATCAGCCCGAACGCGGCCGACCAGACCGCTCCCTGGACCAGGGCAGTGATCGAGTTGATGTCGGCGCCCGTGAACAGCTGCAGGAACATGTGCGTCACGTAGCCGACCGGCAGGAGTGCGCCGATCCAGCACAGCACGTAAAAGACGAGCGATGCGAGCCCGCCAGTGGCCGCGAGCCGGATTACGCCGATCCGGCGCGCATTGGTGGCAAGACCTTGAGCTTCGGTAGCCATCTCATCCTCCCACGTCTTTGGGAGCGTGAAGGATAGTTAGCGCCGTCGCGGCGCGACTATAGGTAAATGCCCTGACCGGCTGCTTTGACCTCAATCGCCCCGGTCGCGCTGGCTGAGATAGCGCATCAGCTCGGCGAGCGTGGATTCCATCTGGTCCTGCATCTGCCCGACGAGCTCGTTCTCGCGCATGCCGACATGGTCGAGCGGCTTCGAATAGCTGTCGGAAAAGGCCTTGAGATCGTCGCGGTCGAACACGCCCTTGGCGACGAGCTTGGCGAGGATCACGAGCAGGCCGTTGGTGTTGGCGATCGTCCCTGCGACCAGAGCCTCGTCGACCATCGACAGCCGGGAGTCGGCCTCGCTTTCGTCAGTATCGCTCATGGGCGCCAGTGTGACGCGATACGCCCGAAGAGCAAGTCACCCGCGGCAATAGCGCGCGAGCTGCGCCCAAGCCCGCTCCTTCTCCGCGAACGGGCGCGTGTTGGCGGGACTCGACGATGGCAGGTCGATGAGGTCAAGCCCGGTTGCCTGGCCGAGGAGTCGCCGCCCGATGGTCGAGGCGGTCTTGCCGTTGAACGCCACCGCCTGCAGCTGTGGAAAGCCGGCCAGATAGTCGCGGAGCGGATTGTGGCCCGCTTCCCTGATAGCCTGGTCGAGGCTGCCACGCCGCTGCGCGTGGGCGACGACGTCCCACAGGCCGACGCCATGTTCGGCCAACCGCTCAAGCCTGCCTGGATAGTCGAGGCCTTGGAGGTCTTCGGCTATAACCTTCCCCATCAGCCGCCAGAAGGTGTTCTGCGGATGCGCGTAATAGCGCCGGGCCGCAAGCGAGGCGTCCCCGGGCAGGCTCCCGAGCACGAACAGCCGGGCGTCCACGCGGGCGACAGGCGGCAATCCGTGCTTGCGTTCAGCGTCCATCATTTGCCTTTGCGTTGCGCACCGCTAAGGGCTGAGCCCACTCATGGAAGCGAGCGACCTTCGAATTGCCCTCTTTTCGGGCAATTACAATTATGTCCGGGATGGCGCGAACCAGGCGCTCAACCGTCTGGTCGGTTATCTGCTTCGGCAGGGCGTGAAGGTCCGGGTCTATGCGCCCACGGTCAGGAACCCGGCATTCCCGCCGACCGGAGACCTTGTCAGCATTCCCGCGATTCCGATCCCGGGCCGCGAGGAATATCGCCTTCCGATCGCCCTTCCGAGGCGAGTCCGGCGCGACCTTGCCGAGTTCAACCCGAACGTCGTGCACGTCGCCAGCCCTGACATCGTCGCCCACCGAATGGTCAGCTGGGCCCGCCGCAACAAGGTGGCGGCCGTGGCCTCGGTTCACACGCGGTTCGAAACCTATCTTTCTTATTACCACCTGCAATGGACAGAGCCCTGGGTTCGCGCCCTGCTGCGACGGTTCTACCTGCGCTGCGAAGTCGTGATGGCGCCTTCTGAATCGATGGCAGCCGTGCTGCGGGCGCAGCGCATGAACCGCGACATCGCGATCTGGGCCAGGGGGATCGACCGCGAGCAGTTCAACCCTGGCCGTCGCGACATGGAATGGCGCAGGTCGCTCGGCATCGCCGACGATGAGATGGTCGTCGCCTATCTCGGGCGCGTGGTGATGGAAAAGGGGCTCGACGTCTTCGCCGACGCCATCCACGCCTTCGCCGGGCGCGGGCTCAGGCACCGGGTCCTGGTCATCGGCGAAGGCCCGGCCCGCTCCTGGTTCCAGGAGCAGCTGCCAGACGCGATTTTCATCGGGGAGCAGACCGGGACTGACCTCTCGCGCGCGCTCGCGAGCTCGGACGTCCTGCTCAACCCGTCGGTGACGGAAACCTTCGGTAACATCACGCTCGAGGCGATGGCCTGCGAGCTCCCCGTCGTCGCTGCGGCCGCCAGCGGAACGACGAGCCTCGTCCGCGACGGCAAGACCGGGCTTCTGGTTGACCCGGAGGAGATCGAGGAATTCGCCGACGCGCTGGAGCTTTACGGGCGCGATCCCGAGCTTCGCCACAAGCATGGGAAGGCGGGGCTCCAGGTCGCCCGGACGATGGACTGGGACAAGATCAACTCAGCCGTGATCCGCGTCTACAAGCACGCAATCGTCAAGCGTAAGCGGCTCGCCCGGATGACGGGGCGATAGCGGCTACTTCACCCGCTCGATCCGCTGCGCCGCCTCGTCGAGGATCGCCGCGATCTCGTGAAGCAGATCCTCGTCGATCCCATTGCGCCCAATGCGGTGGCTAAGCGCGGTCATCAGGTTCCTGACTGCGCGGCCGATCGCAGGCCCGGTATCGGATCGCGGCTCGGGAGCGAGGTCCTTCAAGCGCTCGATCAGCTCCTCTGCCTCTTCCGCCCGCTCCTCGAGATAGACGCGTCCCTCGTCGGTGATCTGGAACGGCTTGCGCGCGCTCTTGTCCTTCGATTCCTCGATCAGGCCCATGTCCTGGAGCAGCGTCAGAGTCGGATAGACGACGCCCGGGCTCGGCGCATATTCGCCGCCCGTCATCTCCTCGATCGCCCGGATCAGGTCGTAGCCGTGGCGCGGCTCTTCCGCGATCAGCTTCAACAGGACGATCCGGAGCTCGCCCGATTCGAACATCCGCCTGCGCGAGCGCCGGCCGCGCCTCCAGCCGCCCGGCGGGCCGTCGTCGAAATCGAAATGGAACGGGCCGAAACTTCCATTCCAGCCGCGCCCACCGCCCATCGCAAACAGCGCTTCGGGAATGTCCCAGTCCTTGCCACTGAAATTTGTCTTGCAGCGCATCATCCTCTCCTTCGATGTGTCTAAGATATATCTTAGATGCATCGACAGCAAGATAGAGGATGCAATTTTCTGCTCTCTCCCTAGTTTCCAAAGGCGATGGCCGACCTGTTTGGCGACACTGTTCCGCCCGCCCCGCCCGAGGAGGCGAGCCTGACCCACGCGCCGCTCGCCGACCGGCTTCGGCCGAAGTCGCTTGGCGAGATCGTAGGCCAGGAGCATCTGACCGGACCGGAGGGCGCGATCGGCCGGATGGTCGCGGCGGGCAAGCTCTCTTCAATGATCCTTTGGGGGCCTCCCGGCACCGGCAAGACGAGCATCGCGCGCCTGCTCGCGGACGCCGTCGGCCAGCGCTTCGTCGCCATCTCCGCGGTCTTCTCTGGAGTCGCCGACCTCAAGAAGCTGTTCGCGGAAGCGCGAGCCGCGGCCCGCGCCGGCCAGCGAACCTTGCTCTTCGTGGACGAGATCCACCGCTTCAACCGGGCCCAACAGGACGGTTTCCTGCCTTATGTCGAAGACGGCACGGTCACCCTGGTCGGCGCAACGACCGAGAACCCGAGTTTCGAGCTCAACGCCGCTTTGCTGTCGCGCTGCCAGGTCCTGATCCTCCACCGGCTCGACGAGAAAGCGCTGGAGACGCTGATCGCGCGCGCCGAGGCCGAGGTCGGAAAGCCGCTCCCGGTCACGCCCCAGGCGCGCGAGGCGCTGGTCGCGAGCGCGGACGGCGACGGCCGCTTCCTTCTGAACCAGGTCGAGACGATCTTCGACGTCGAGCCCGAGGAGCCACTCGACCCAGCGGCCATGGCCGCGCTCCTCCATCGCCGGGTGCCGGTCTACGACAAGGACCGTGAGGGCCATTACAACCTGATCTCGGCGCTTCACAAAAGCCTGCGCGGGTCCGATCCGCAGGCCGCGCTTTACTATCTCGCGCGAATGCTCGTCGCCGGCGAGGAACCGCTTTACGTGATCCGCAGGCTGACCCGCTTCGCCTCGGAGGATATCGGGCTCGCCGACCCGCAGGCGCTCGTACAGTGCCTGGCCGCGAAGGACGCCTACGATTTCCTCGGCTCTCCCGAAGGCGAGTTGGCGATCGTCCAGGCCTGCCTCTACTGCGCGGTCGCGCCCAAATCGAACGCCGCCTACGTCGCCCAGAAATCCGCCTGGCGAAGCGCGAAGGAAACGGGCTCGCTGATGCCGCCCAAGCACATCCTAAACGCGCCGACCCGGCTGATGAAGGACATCGGCTACGGCAAGGGCTATGCCTATGACCATGAGGCCGAGGACGCCTTTTCCGGGGCTGACTATTGGCCGGAAGAGATGGAGCCGCAAAATTTCTACGCGCCTTCGGAGCGCGGCTTCGAGGCGCGCGTTCGTGAAAGGCTGGAATATTGGGCCGAGCGCAGGGCAGCGCTCAAGGCCACGGACAAGCAGGGGAGCTGACTAGATGTACGAAATGGATCGCGCCGGGCCCTATTGGCAGGGGCAGCTGATGTACTGGGGACCCAAGGTCCTGATCGCACTCCTCATCCTGCTTGCGACCTGGATCGTCGCTAGAGCCGTCAAATGGGTGCTCGCAAAAGCGGTCGCAAAGACTCCTGCGCTCCAGAAGCATACGCCCGGCAACCAGCACGAAACCATTGGCCAGCAGCTTGGCACGATCGCCAAGCTGATCATCTGGCTGGTCGGCATCATGGCGGCCCTGACCTACCTCGGGATCGGGGAGATCCTCGAGCCGATCAACGAACTCACCCTCGGCATTTTCGAATTCCTGCCCCGCTTGATCGGCGCGGGCCTCATCTTCTTCATCGGCTGGATCGTCGCCCGGATCCTGCAGCGGCTCGTCGAAACCTCGCTGACCGCGGTCAACGTCGACGGCCTCCTTGCAAGGATCGGCATCGGCGATACCGCCGGCACGGTCCGGCCCGACCCCGAGGCCGTCCCTCCCGGAACGGTTCCCGGAGCGACCCGCGCGAGCGTCGCCAGGGCGGCCGGAATCGTCGTCTTCGCCTTCGTCATCATCCCGGCGGCGATCGCGGCAATCAACGTGCTCGGAATCGAGGCTTTGTCGGCTCCCGCGACGAACATGCTGAACGAAATGCTCGCGGCGATCCCCAACATCCTCACCGCTGCGCTCTGGCTCGGCATCGCCTACATCGCGGCACGTTTCTTCAAGACGGTCATCGAGGGCGTTCTCCCGCCGCTCGGCTTCGACAAGTTCGTCCGGTCGATCGGCATAATGCCCGCGACCACCAATCCGTCGCGGATCGTCGCCAACATCACCTTCATCGCGATCATGCTCTTCGGGGCGATCGAGGCGGCAAAGCAGCTCGGCGGCGGGACCGTCGCCATCTTCCTCACCCAGGTGACCGAGCTCGGCGGCAAGGTGATCTTCGGGACCCTGATCATCGTCACCGGCATCTTCCTGGCACGGATCCTGGCGCAGCTCGTCGGCAGCTCGACCGGCGAGGACAGCTATGCGCAGACGCTAGTGCGCTTCGCGATCATCGCCCTGTTCACGGCAATCGGCCTCACCTTCATGGGCCTTGCCGACCAGATCGTCATGCTGGCCTTCGGGCTCATCCTCGGCTCCGCCGCCGTCGCGGTCGCCCTCGCCTTCGGGCTCGGCGGGCGCGACGCCGCCGCCCGGCTCCTGGAACGCTACCTGGACGATGGCCCCACCGCTCCGCCAACGGTTCAGCGGCCGCAGCGGATTGAGCGCAATAGCGCGGCAGCGGATGAAGCCGAGGACGACCGCCAGCCGCCCCTGGTGTGACGAAGCCCTTCGACAGCTGGGAGAGCGTCAGGGATTTCGCCCTGACGCTCCCTGGCTCGCAGCCAGCCAGCGCCTCGGTGAAGGTCGGAGGAAGGGCCTTTGTTTACACGGGCCGCGAAAAGGGCAGCTTCTGCGTCCGCACGCCGCTCGAGGAAAAGGAAATGCTGATGCTGACCGATCCCGCCACCTTTTGGGAATCCCCGCATTATGCCGGCTGGCCCGCGGTGTTGGTGCGTTTCGAAAGTCCGGACAGGGAGCGCGTCGAGCGCGTGATCCGGCGCGCGTGGTGGGATAGGTTGACAAAGAAACAGCAGAAAGACTTTGGCCCGCGACCCTGAATTTCAGAGCTTCGTCGCCATCGACTGGTCGGGCGCGAAGGGGCGGCGGCACAAGGGCATCGCCGTCGCCGAG
>JBKHXB010000040.1:0-19832 GCA_046566245.1 Alphaproteobacteria bacterium
CGCTCAGCAAGGACAGCGCGCCGGTCCGGCCGCACATGGCAAAGCCGAGCGGCGGGTCCGGCGAAGGCAAAGGCATAGCGTCCGAGGCCGCCGCGGCAGTCAGCGACGTCAGCGGGCAGATCATCGGTGCGCCCGTTCACGCCCACCTTCCCGGAGCCTCAGGCCCGCCCGACGACCTCACCCTTCTCAAGGGTGTCGGGCCCAAGCTTGCAGCCAGCCTCAACGCGCTCGGGATCGTCCGCTTCGACCAGCTTGCCAGCCTCGGCGAGGGGGAGCTCGACCGGCTCGACCGCCACCTTGGCCCGTTCAAGGGAAGGCTCGAGCGCGACCACATCGTTCTTCAGGCCGACTATTTGGCGCGGGGCGACCGGGACGGGTTCGAGCAGCGGTTCGGAAAGCTCTAGCCGCCCTCTGCCGCCGGCTTGCCTTTCCGCTTCGCCCGGCTCGCGATCAACTTGTCGATCTTCCTTCCGTCAAGGTCGACGATCTCGAAGGTCCACCCGTCATGGCTGAACTTCTCGCCGACCTCGGGCAGGTGCTTGAGAATCTCGAGAGCGAAGCCTGCTACCGTCGTGAAATCCCGGTCGACCTGAAGCTGTAGCCCCAGCTTGTCGGAAAGGACATCGGCGCTGGCAGCCCCGGACAGGATGAAGCTTCCGTCGTCGCGCTCAACGATGTCGGGCTCGTCCCCCTCGTCGATGTCGTGATGGAAGGCGCCCGCCAGCGCGGCAAGAATGCTTCCGGGCGTGACGATCCCGTCGAAATGCCCGTATTCGTCATGGACCAGCGCAAGCGGCACGTCCGCCGAACGAAGCACGGCAAGCGCATCCATCGCGTCCATCAGGTCGGGAATGACCGGCGCCGAGCGCGCGAGCGCGCGAAGGTTGATCTGGCGCCCCTCCATCATCGCGTCGAGCAGGTCGCGCGTCTGGACAACGCCTATGATATTGTCGACCGACCCTTCGGCGACTGGGATCCGGCTATGCGGAGTGGCCTTCAAGGCCGCGCGAAGCTGATCGAGAGAAGCCGAGGCATCGATCCAGTCGACCTCCGTCCTTGGCGTCATCACTTCGCGCACCGGCCGGTCCGCGAGCCGCACGACCCCGGAGATGATCGCGCGCTCGCTCTCTTCCAGGACTCCCGCGGTCTGGGCCTCGGCAACGACGAGGTGAAGCTCTTCCGCCGTCACATGGTTTTCCGATTCGCGGTTGAGCCGCATCAGGCGAAACATGAGCGCGCTCGTCCGGTCGAGCAGCCAGACGAACGGCGCCGCAGCCTTCGACAGCCAGCGCATCGGGCGAGAGACGATCGCCGCCAGCGGCTCGGGCGAGCGCAGCGCGAGCTGCTTGGGAACGATCTCGCCGATTACCAGCGAGACATAGGTGACGGAGACGATGACGAGCCCGAAGCCGACCGTCTCCGCGGTTTCGGGGTCGAGCCCGAAAAGCGCAAGCCGCTGCGCGACCGGTGCGCCGAGGCTGGCGCCCGAATAGGCGCCGGCGAGGATCCCGATCAGCGTGATCCCGATCTGCACGGTCGCGAGGAAGCGGCCGGGGTCGGCTGCGAGCTCGAGCGCGCATTTCGCGCCGCCGCTGCCGCTCCTGACCATCGCCTTCAGCCGCGCCTCGCGCGCGGATACGACGGCGAGCTCGCTCATCGCCAGAAGGCCGTTGAGACCGATCAGCGCGAGGATGATGAGGACATCGATCCAGGGAAACGGGAGCAGGTCGTCGCTCATTGGATGCGGCGTTTACTTGCCCTCAAAAGCGCGCGTCGACAAGCGCAAGGCCATCACCGCCGCTCCTCGAAGAAGCGCCGCAGGAGGGCCGCGGCTTCCTCTTCGCCGATCCCGGACAGGACCTCCGGGCGGTGATGACACGTGGGTTGCGAGAAGACGCGGGCGCCGTGGATCACGCCGCCGCCCTTGGGGTCGTCCGCTCCGAACCTCACCGAATCCAGTCGCGCGAGAGAGGCGGCGGCGGCGCACATAGCGCAGGGTTCGAGAGTCACCCAGAGCGTGCAGCCGTCGAGCCTGGGCTGGCCGAGCGCAAGCGCGGCCGAGCGGATCGCAACCATCTCGGCATGAGCGGTCGGGTCGAGCGACCCGCGCATCGCGTTCGCGGCCTCCGCGATGATCCTTTCGCCATGCGTGACGACCGCGCCGACGGGCACTTCGCCGGCCGCCGCAGCCTCGGCCGCGAGGTCGAGCGCCCGGCGCATCGGGGCAGGGAGCGGAAACGGCATGCATCTGCGCTAGTCCAGCCGTCACCGGCTGTCACCAGCGGCTCAATTGGCGTTGTTGGCGACCTGGTTCGATTGCTCTTCCGGAGGGACGACCTTTACGGTCGGGACGACGACGTTCGCGCGCGTGGTTCCGACCGCCACCGAGCCGGTTTCGACGTCGAATGCGGGGGTCTGGCCCCCACGGGCCGTGATCCCGCTGCCGGTCGCCTTGACCTCCGGCGGCTCCGCCCCCCTGATCTGGCGGATGTCGAGGAAGCCCGTAGCAACCGCGATCAAGGCCGCGACGACGAGGATTATGAGGATGAAGAGGACTGCCCGCATGTCGAACCCCTTATCTGTGTCGCCCGTCCGACTCTTGTAACGCAGTTCGTCAAGACCGGTTGCGCCTCCCGCATTGACGGGCGGCGGAGCAGCGGGTAACGGACGCCCGCTTTTCAAGGGCCTGCAAGGCCCGGCCAACTTCAGGATCTACGCCATGTCGCGGGTATGCGAGCTGACCGGCAAGGGCCGGCAGGTGGGGAACAATGTTTCCCACGCCAACAACAAGACCAAGCGGGTTTTCCTGCCCAATTTGCAGGACGTGACCCTGATTTCCGACGCCTTGGAGCGCAGCGTGAAGCTTCGCGTGTCGACCCATGGGCTGCGCTCGGTCGAGCATGTCGGAGGCCTCGACAACTGGCTCGCCAAGACCAGCGACGAGAAGCTTTCGCCCCGAGCCCGCAAGCTCAAGCGCGAGATCGCGAAGAAAGCTGCCGAAAAGGCCTGACGGACTCAGGACTTCCGGGCCGCTGGGCGAAGACCGCGGCCGTCTCAGCAGTGGGAAATCCCTAAAGCTAGAAGACCAGCCGGCGTATTCCCGGCCGGCCGATAAATCGCGTCCGCGATGCTGAACCGGGGCTGCACTCCATGTTCAGCCTTCATTGTCCGCGAATCGCGCATAAGTGACTGACACGGCGAGGTTTCCCCCTTTTCCCTCGCCGCCATGGCGCGGCAGTAATGCCGTCAGTTTCCCTCGCGTCGCGTAACGAGGGGGGCCCGGCGCGAGAGATCGCGCCGGGCCCATTTTTTTGCCTTTCCGCGCGCCGCCTCGCCTCACGGGCTGTCGAACAGCTGCGCGAGCTGCTCGACCATCGCGCCGCCGAGCTGTTCGGCATCCATGATGGTGACTGCCCGCTGGTAATAGCGGGTGACGTCGTGGCCGATTCCGATCGCCACCAGTTCGACCGGCGACCGCTGCTCGATCCAGCCGATCACCTGCCGAAGGTGCCGCTCCAAATAGGTGCCGCCGTTGGCCGAGGCGGTCGAATCGTCCACCGGCGCGCCGTCCGAGATCACCATCAGGATGCGCCGCTCCTCGGGCCGTGCGAGAAGCCGCTGGTGCGCCCAGAGAAGCGCCTCGCCGTCGATATTCTCCTTGAGCAGCCCTTCGCGCATCATCAGGCCGAGGTTGCGCCGCGCATGGCGGTAGGGCTCGTCGGCGCGCTTGTAGACGATGTGCCTCAGGTCATTGAGCCGCCCGGGATGCGCGGGCCGGCCGTCGGCGAGCCACGCCTCGCGGCTCTGCCCGCCCTTCCACGCGCGGGTGGTGAAGCCCAGGATCTCGCTCGCCACCCCGCACCGCTCGAGAGTGCGTGCGAGGATGTCGGCGCAGATCGCGGCGATCGCGATCGGGCGGCCGCGCATCGATCCCGAATTGTCGATGAGGATGGAAACTACGGTGTCGCGGAACTCGGTTTCCCGCTCGACCTTGTAGCTGAGCGAATGGATGGGGTTGACGACCACGCGCGCCAGCCGCGCGGCGTCGAGAAGCCCTTCCTCCTGGTCGAAGTCCCAGCTTCGCGCCTGCTGCGCCATCAGCCGCCGCTGCAGCCGGTTGGCGAGCTTCGTGACGACGCTCGACAGGCCGCCGATCTGCTGGTCGAGATAGGTGCGAAGCCGGTTGAGCTCGAGCTCGTCGCACAGCTCGCCCGCCTCGACGATCTCGTCGAAGCGGGTTGTGTAGGCCTTATATTCGGTGACCGGCGCTAGATCCCAGTTGCGCCGCACCTGCCCGGGCCGCCCGCTGTCGCGGGTTTCCTCGCCGTCTGATAGCTCGTCCTCGCCCGGCTCATAGTCGTCGGCGGAGTCCTGATCATCCGAGGCCTCGTCCGTCTCCTCCGCGCGGATGTCCGAATCGCCGCCCTGAGGACTGGTCTCCCCCTCGTCCTCGCCCTCGTCGCCGGCGGCCTCGTCGCCTTCGTCGCCGCCCTCTTCCTCGGGCTCCTGATCAAGCTCCTCCGACGCCGCTTCGAGGTCGAGGTCTTCGAGCAATCGGCGCGACAGCCGGGCGAAGGCGGCCTGGTCGTCCAGGGTCAGCGCCAGCGCGTCGAGCTCGGCGGCCGCTTTCTCCTCGATCCACGGCGCGACCAGCTCCAACCCGGCCGCCGCGGCCCTGGGCGGAGCCTCGCCGCTCAGCCGCTCCCGGGCAAGGAGGCCGACGGCGGTCGCGAGCGGCACCTCTTCCGCGGTCCGCGCCCTGGTGATGGCATCCCCGCGGACGCGCGCCTCGGCGAGCTGCGTCAGATTGGCCCGGACGCCGCCCATCGCGCGCGCCCCGAGCGCCTCGAACCGCGCCGTTTCGAGCGCGTCGAACACGGCCCGCGCCTCCGGGTCAGACGGAGCGAGCGACGCGTGCAGGCGCGGATCGTGGTGGCGAAGGCGGAGCGCCGCCGAATCCGCGGCTCCGCGCGCTTCCGCGACGAGCTTCGGTTCGAGCCCCGGCCCGGGAGAGGGCACGCGCGCCGCCCGCGCGGCGGGCGAGGCCGTGTCGGAGGCGAAAACCACGTCGAGCTCGGGAGTCCGGGCAATCGCCCGCGCCGCGCCGGCCAAAGCGCGTCGGAACAGGTCGATCTTTTCGGACACGGCTCAGGCCTTGCCGACGACGCTTTCGGGAAGGTCGGCGCCGAACACGCGCTGGTAATATTCGGCGATGATCGGCCGCTCCGCCTCGTCGCACTTGTTGAGGAACGAGACCCGGAAGGCGAAGCCGACGTCGCCGAAGATCAGCGCGTTCTGCGCCCAGCTGATCACGGTCCGCGGGCTCATCACCGTCGAGATGTCGCCGTTGATGAAGCCCTGGCGCGACAGGTCCGCGACCTTGACCATCTTCTCGACCGTCTGCTTGCCGTCGGGATTGTCATATTCGCCCGACTTGGCGAGCACGATCTGCGCCTCGACCTCGGCAGGCAGATAGTTGAGCGTCGAGACGATGTTCCAGCGGTCCATCTGGCCCTGGTTGATCGCCTGCGTGCCATGATAGAGCCCGGTCGTGTCGCCGAGCCCGATGGTGTTGGTCGTCGCGAACAGGCGGAACCAGGGGTTCGGGCGGATCACCCGGTTCTGATCTAGGAGCGTGAGCTTTCCTTCCGCCTCAAGCACGCGCTGGATGACGAACATCACGTCCGGACGCCCGGCGTCATATTCGTCGAAGACCAGCGCCACCGGGTGCTGCAGCGCCCAGGGCAGTAGCCCTTCGCGGAACTCGGTCACCTGCTGGCCGTCGCGAAGCACGATCGCGTCGCGGCCGACAAGGTCGATCCTGCTGATATGCGCGTCGAGGTTGATCCGGATCATGGGCCAGTTGAGGCGCGCCGCCACCTGCTCGATGTGGGTCGACTTGCCGGTGCCGTGATAGCCCTGGATCATCACGCGCCGGTTGCGCGCGAAGCCGGCGCAGATCGCGAGCGTCGTGTTGGGGTCGAACACATAGGCCGGGTCGAGGTCGGGCACCCGCTCGTCGGCCTCGCTGAAGGCCGGGACTTCCATGTCGGAATCGATCCCGAAAAGGTCGCGCACCTTCACCTGCTTGTCGGGCGAGGCCATCACGGTTTCGGACCGGCTTTCGGGATTGACGTTTGAACGGTCGGTCATCGGATCCGCCTTAGCCCGCCTTGGGCGGCAGGGGGAAGAGCGTGACGAAACGACTGGCAAGCGCCAAGTCTCCCTCTACCGCGATCGTTTGCAACGGCGCGCCGCCGTAGATCACCGCGGCCAGCTCGGCGGGGGCGGCGGTGAAAATGACGTCGCAATCGCGGATGGCCGAGCGGTCGACATCGAGCCGGCCGTCATGGAGGTGCGCGACATAACTCGCCTCGCCGAGGCGGAAGCCGAAGCGGCCCGCCATCTCGCCCGCCCGCTCCGGATCGAGCATCGTTTGCAGAGACAGCATCACCGACACATGGCTGATCGGCAGGCTGGGATCGTGCAGCGGGCTTCGCGCCGCCCACTTGCCGAGCGCGCCGATGACGGGCGCGGCCTCCTGCCCCCAGGGCGTCGCCTCATAGACCTGGACCGATGCCGGCGGAGGAAGCCGCACCTTGCGGATCAGCCCGCGCGTTTCAAGCTCGGCCAGGCGCTGCGTCAGCACATTGGCGCTGATTCCCGGCAGGTCGGCCTTGAGCTCGGAAAATCGCCGCGGGCCGAACATCAGCTCGCGAAGCACGAGCAAGGCCCAGCGCTCGCCGATCAGCTCCAGCGCATGGGCGAGACCGCAAGCATCCTCGTAGCGGCGCTTCTCCTCTTTAGTTAGTTTTTCTAACTTCACAGTTGCATTTTAGAAGTTCGAGAGGCACAAGACAAGCGAATCGAGTCGCGGCGAGCCTTGGTCGGCGGCCGATAGGCCGGAGCACGACGGGCGCGGCCCGGCGAGAAGGAGGAGTGAGGCATGAGTTACATCGACGGGTTCGTCGTCCCGCTGCCGAAGGGCAAAGAGGACGATTATCGCAAGCTGGCCGAAACCTTCGCTGGAAAGGCCGCCGAGCTCGGCGCTCTCGGCACGGTCGAGGCGCTCAGCGACGACGTTCCCCGCGGCAAGGTGACCGATTTCTACCGCGCGGTTCAGGCGGGCGACAATGAGAACGTCGTTTTCTCCTTCATCGTCTGGCCCGACAAGGCGACCCGCGATTCGGCGTGGCAGAAGATGATGAGCGACCCCGAGATGCAGCCGGACCCCGGGAATACGCCGTTTGACGGCAAGCGCATGTTCTGGGGCGGCTTCGAGCCGATCCTCGACACGCTGGGCAAATGACCGTGGCGGAAAAGCTGGTCACCTGCCTCTGGTTCGACAAGGGCCAGGCGCGCACGGCCGCGGAATTCTACGCCTCGGTCTTTCCAGACAGCCATGTCGGCGCGGCTCTGGAGGCCCCGGGCGACTATCCCGCGGGGGCGGAAGGCGACGAGCTGACCGTCGAGTTTACGCTTCTGGGCCGCGCGTTCGTCGGCCTGAACGGCGGGCCCGAGTTCCAGCCCAATGAAGCCGTCAGCTTCCAGGTCTTCACCGAGGACCAGGAGGAGACCGACCGCTACTGGAACGCGATCGTCGGCAATGGCGGCCAGGAGAGCGAATGCAGCTGGTGCAAGGACCGATGGGGCTTTTCCTGGCAGATCATCCCGCGCGTCCTCATGCAGGGGCTGCAGCATTCGGACCCGGCAGTCCGCAAGCGCGTGTTCGAAGCGATGATGACCATGCGCAAGATCGACGTCGCCAGGATCGAAGCCGCGCTGGAAGGCCAGGGTGCCGATGCGTAAGCTGACCGGCGCGGTCTTCCAGTCGCTGGACGGAGTGATGCAGGCCCCGGGCGGACCGGAAGAGGACCCGACGTGCGGCTTCCGGTTCGGCGGGTGGGTCGCCCCGCACTGGAGCGAGGACATGGGCCCGTTCGAGCAGCTGATCGAGTCCGACTATGACTTGCTGCTGGGCAAGCGGACGTACGACATCTTCGCGGCCTACTGGCCGCATAACCAGGACATACCGATCGGAGAGCGCTTCCAGCGCATCAACAAATATGTGCTGACCCACTCCGACGACCCGCTTGAGTGGGAGAACAGCTACCGGCTTTCCGGCGACACCGCGGAGGCCGTGGCCGGCCTCAAGCGGAGCGAGGGCCGAGACCTGCTGATCCAGGGCAGCAGCACGCTCTATGCGCCCTTGCTTGAAGCAGGCCTGATCGACCGGCTGGTGCTGATGACATTTCCAGTGCTGCTTGGGCCGGGGAAAAGTATTTTCGACAATTGGAACGGGTCCGGCGGCCTGAAGCTCGCCGACAGCTTCGTTTCCTCCACCGGCGTGGTGACGGCGATCTATGAACCGACCGGAGACGTGCGAACCGGGAGCTTCGAGACCAAGCCGCCGAGCGAAGCCGAGATCGAGCGGCGCGACAAGATGGAAGGGGGGACCTGGTGACTCTCCAGCTCCACGGCCATCTCTTCTCGTCCTACACCTGGAAGGCGCTGATCGCGCTTTACGCCAACGGAACCGCGTTCGAGTTCCGGCAGATGACGACGGATCGCCCCTTGCGCGAGCAGTTCCCCGGCAAAGTACATCCGGGCGGACATATCCCGGTCCTTGTCGACGGCGATTCGGTAGTGGTCGAGGCGACAAGCATCGTCGAGCATCTTGCCGTTCACCATCCCGGCCCGGCGCCGCTGATCCCTGCGGACCCGGCCAAGGCGGTGGTGGCCCGCATGATCGACAGGGTGTTTGACAATTATGTGATGGCGAACATGCAGCGCGTCGTCGCCGCGCATTTCATCAGCCGCGACAAGCCCGAACTCGGCCTGACCGATACGCCCAACCAGTCGGAGATCGCGGCCGGCAAGGCCAGGCTTCGGCAGGCCTATCATTGGCTGGAGTACTGGCTGGGAGCGAATGAACTACCGCCCCATGTCTCGCTGGTCACATGCGCCGCCGCGCCGTCCCTTTTTTACGCGGACTGGATCGAGCGCATTCCCCCCGAGTGCCCGCGCCTATCGCGCTTGCGCGCGGAGCTGCTGGCTCTTCCGGCGGTCGCCCGCTGCGTCGAGGATGCCCGCCCCTACCGCGCTTTCTTCCCGCTCGGCGCTCCGGACCGCGACTAAGCGAAGGCCTTCGCCTTCTTCAGCGTCTGCCAGGCGTCGATCACCTCGCCGAGCTTCTTTTCATAGCTGCGGTCGCCTCCGTTGCGGTCGGGGTGGAAGCGACGCACCAGCTTCGAATAGCGCTGGCGGACCGAATGCAGGTCCGCGTCCTCGGCGAGGCCGAGGGTGCCCAGCGCCCGGCGTTCGCCCGCGGTGAAGCGCGACTGCGGCCCGCGGTCGGCCCGTCGAAAGGTCGCGGCGATCGCCTCGAGCGGGTCGGAGAAATCGGCCCAGGCCGGCATCGGGTCCGCGCCGACCGGGCGGTAGCGGCGGCTGGGCCGTTCCCAGCCTGCGAGCGGGCCCTGCGCCTCGGTGATCTCCTCAGGGCTCATCCCCTCGAAATAATTGTATTTCGAATTGTGCTCGCGGACGTGGTCGAGGCACAGCATCCGGTACACGCCGGGCCCGTCGAAATTGGCCGGCTGGACCGGGGCCTTGTACTCGCCGGCCGCGCTGCAGCCGGGGACCGCGCACCGCCCGGTGGCGCCCTCGACTTTCCCGTGCATCTTCGACCGACTCGTGGCCACCGGCTTCCTCGACTGCTGAACCGCTTTATATAGGCGCCATGGACGCGCCTGCCATGGGACCGGTTGCATCGGAAATGCGGCGTCGGCTCGCCGAGGCGCTGAACCCCACGAAAATCGAGCTGGTTGACGACAGCGAGAAACATCGCGGCCACGGCGGCTACAACCCGGCCGGGGAGAGCCATTTCTCGCTGCTGATCGAAAGCCCGCTCTTCGAGGGCAAATCGCGTGTCGAGCGGCAGCGCATGGTCCATTCCGCGCTCGGCGAGCTGGTCGGCGAACGGGTCCACGCGCTGTCCATCCGCGCCCGCGCGCCGGGGGAATGAAGGGGAGCGTGGGATGAAGCGACGGCTGGCGATCGCACTGGCGCTGTTTGCTAGTGCATGTTCACAGGCTGGGGGCCCGGACCAGGCGCGCGACGTAGCGGAGGAGCCGTCGATCGCCCCATCCGCCGCGCCAGGCGTGGCGTTTCGCTACGCCTATATGTTCGAATTGCCTGACGACGCGATTTCCGAGGTGCAGGAAAAGCATGCCGCTCGGTGCGAGTCCCTGGGCATCAACAAGTGCCGGATCACGGGCCTCACCTATAGCGTCAACGAGGACGATGCGGTCCACGCGAGCCTCACCGTCAAGCTCGAGCCGGCAATTGCGCGGCAGTTCGGGAAGGAGGCAACCGAGGACGTCAGATCCGCCGATGGACGTCTAAGGACAACCGAGTTCAGCGGCGAAGACACGGAACCGACGACGACTCAGGCGACGCGTCAGCAATCCGACCTGCAGACACGGATTGCCGAGGTCGAAAAGCAACTCGCCTCGACAACCAATGACCGGGAACGGACGCAACTCCAGTCGCAGCTCAACGAACTTCGTGCCCAGCTGTCGCAGGCGCAGGCGACGATTGCAGGAACGCAGCAGATGCTCGCCGTGACGCCAATGACTTTCAACTATTACGGCCGAGGCGGAATCAGCGGGTTCCGCACCAATCCGGCGCGGGAGGCCGCGCGGCTGTTCGTTTCCAGCCTGGTGACCATGGTCACGTTCGTCCTGCGGCTCATCGCCGTGCTTCTGCCTTGGTCGATTCTGCTATTGGTGCTGGTGCTGATCGCGCGCTCGAAGCCAGGCCGCGCGGTGTGGCGCTACTTCGCTCCTAAACCTTCAGATGGCGAACAGGATGGGTGACGGCCCTATCCTTCAGACGCTCGCGCCGGTCACGCACGACCTTGGCGGGTTCAAAGTCCACCGGACGCTTCCGCACAAGGAGCGGACGATGGTCGGTCCCTTCATCTTCTTCGACCAGATGGGTCCCGCCCGGCTGCCCCCTGGAAACGGGATCGACGTGCGTCCGCACCCCCACATCAACCTCGCGACCGTCACCTATCTGTTCGACGGGGCGATCGACCACCGCGACAGCCTCGGCACCTTCCAGCGGATCGAGCCGGGCGCGGTGAACCTGATGACCGCCGGGCGCGGGATCGTGCATTCGGAGCGCTCTCCCGGCGACGAACGCGCGGCCGGGCCGCAGCTCGCCGGCATCCAGACCTGGCTGGCGATGCCCAGGGCTAAGGAGGAGATGGCAGCGGCCTTCGAGCACACGCCGGCCGACCGGCTCCCGGAGCTGTTCGAGGATGGGCTGAGGATGCGGCTGGTGATGGGTGACTGGCAGGGTCTATCCTCGCCGGTCACCTGCCATTCGCCGACGCTCTACGCAGCCATCGAGCTGGAGCCCACGGCCGCATTGCTCATCGATCATGAAGCCGACGAGCGCGGCCTGTACCTGGTCGATGGCGAGGCGATGCTCGACGGGACGCCGCTCCTCCAGCGGCACATGACCGTGCTCGCGCCAGGCACCTTCCCGCTGCTTTCATCCCAGACCGGCGCCCGGCTGATGCTGTGCGGCGGCGCGCCGATGGACGGCGAGCGCTTCGTCTGGTGGAACTTCGTCTCCTCGAGCCGTGAGCGGATCAACGAGGCGAAGCGGGCGTGGAAGGCCGGCGAATTCGCGCTTCCGCCCGACGATTCCGGGGAGTTCATCCCGCTTCCCGAAGTCCCGATGACCGTCAGTTATCCTTGACCGAATTTCGACGAGTCGAGCTTCGCACGGGCGTCACTCTGAACGTAGCGCTCGCCGGGCCGGCGGAGGCGCCGCCGGTCATCCTGCTGCACGGCTTTCCCGAATCGCACCGTACCTGGCGGGAGATCGCGCCGCGGCTCCAGGACCGATTCCGTCTGATCATGCCCGACCAGCGCGGCTATGCCGCGTCGGACCGGCCACAGGAGGTGAGCGCCTATCGGACCGCGATCCTGGTCCAAGACATCTTCGCTCTCGCCGAGGCGCTCGGGATCGGGCGATTCTCGCTCGTCGGGCACGACTGGGGAGGCGCGGTCGCCTGGGCCGCGGCGATGAAGGGCGACCCGCGATTGGAGCGGCTGGCGATCGTCAATTCGCCGCACCCGTGGATCTTCCAGAAGAGCCTCATCGAGGATCCCGACCAGCGGTCCGCCTCGCAGTATATCAACGCCTTCCGCGCGCCGGGTTTCGAGAAGCTTATCGAGGCCCGCGGCTTCGACTGGTTCTTCGAGAAGAGCTTCGCAGGTCATGTCGACCTCGCGCTCATTGCCGAAGAGGAGAAGCAGCAATACCTGGCCGAATGGTCGCAGCCAGGCGCGTTGAACGCGATGCTCAACTGGTATCGCGCCTCCCCGCTCATTGTCCCGCCGCCCGGGGCGACGGTGCCGGTGCCGGGCGTCCTGCTTCGCCTTGCACCCAAGATTCGCGTTCCGACCCTTGTCGTTTGGGGTATGCGCGACAAGGCGCTCCTCCCGGTGCAGCTCGACGGGCTCGACAAGCTCGTCGACGACCTCGAGATCGTGCGCCTTCCGGGGGCGGGCCACTTCGCGCCGTGGGAAGCGCCCAAGGAAGTCGCGGCGGCGCTTGGGGACTTCCTCGCCTGAACCGCGCCCGCTAGAGCCGGGCGGCGATGACCGCGTCTACCAGATCTCGATCGCGCTCCGCGGCCCGCCTCGCAGCGGTGCAGGCCCTCTACCAGCAGGAAATGGAGGGGACTCCCCTTCCGCGGCTGCTCAAGGAGTTCCACGAGCACCGGCTCGGCGCGACGATCGAGGACGCGCAATATCACGAGGCGGAGCGGGACTTCTTCGACGACATCGTCACCGGGGTCGACGCCCGCCGCGCCGACATCGACGAGGCCGTGACCGCACGGCTCGCGAGCGGGTGGACCCTTGAGCGGCTCGACCGGCCGATGCGCGCCATCCTGCGCGCCGGCGCCTATGAGTTGATCGCGCGGCCCGACGTTCCCGCCGCGACCGTCATTTCCGAATATGTGGACGTTGCGCACGCCTTCTACGACAAGCGTGAAAGCGGCTTCGTGAACGGCCTGCTCGACGCGATCGCCAAGCAGGTGCGCCCCGCGAGCGCGGGCTGAAAGAAATGCGCGAATCCGAGATTATCGAGCGCCTGCGTCAGATCGCCACGCACGAAGCGGCGCGCGGGCTGCTGGACGATGCGGCGCTGCTCGACGGGCTTGTCATCACCCACGACAGCATCGCCGAGGGCGTGCACTTCCGCTCGGCCGACCCGCCGGCAAGCGTCGGCTGGAAGCTGGTGGCCGTGAACCTTTCCGACCTCGCCGCCAAGGGCGCCCGGCCGAAAGCGGCGCTGCTCTCGCTGCCGCTGTCCGAGCCCGACTGGGACAAGGCGGTGATCGACGGGGTGGAGGCGGCTTGCGAAAGTTACGGCCTTTCGCTCGTTGGGGGTGACACCTTCGCGGTGCCCGAAGGCGCGCCTCGGGTCTATGGCCTAACCGCGATCGGCGAGGCGGGGCCACGCACGCCGAGCCGTTCGGGCGGACGCCCTGGCGACCGGCTGTGGGTGGCGGGAAGCCTCGGCAACTCCGCCGCCGGGCTCGCGCAGCTGCTCGAGGACCCGGCCGCGGCCGGGCCGCTTGTCGATACGTACCGGCGGCCTGTTCCGCTTCTCGAAATGGGCGAGGCGTTGGCCCCCCACGCGACGGCGATGATGGACGTTTCCGACGGGCTTCTTCTCGACCTCTTGCGGCTGTGCTCGGCGAGCGGCTGCGGCGCTGAGATCGACGTCGATTCCCTCCCCCTGTCGCCGGCCTTCGTCGCCGAACACGGACAGGACCGCACGGCGCGGCTGTTCGCGGCGACCGGCGGCGACGATTACGCACTTCTGGCGGCGCTCCCCGAGGGTCTCGACCCTTTAAAGCTTTCTTTACCTGACAGGCCGAGGCTTGCCTGCATCGGGCGGCTCGTCGCCGGACGCGGGCTCACGCTTCGCGACCACGACGGTGACATGCCGCTTCCGGAGGTTCTCGGCTATGAGCATCGCGCTTCGGCTGCGCCAGTGGATGATCGGCTTTAGCGGCCTTGCCTGCGGGATCGCGGCCGCGCTCCTGTTTCGCTGATCCGAATTTCGCGGCGGTTGCCAGCCGCGCCGACCCGCCATAAAGGGGCGCCTGTCCGCCGGCTGCGAACCCCGCACGCCGGCCCTTAACTTTTGCCGCCAACGGGGAAAGACATGAACCTCACACTGATCGCGATCGCCTGTGGCGTGATCGCCCTCATCTACGGCGTCCTCACCAGCGCCCAGGTGCTCGGCTCGGCGACCGGCAACAAGCGCATGGTCGAAGTTTCCGAGGCCATCCAGGAAGGCGCCCAGGCCTATCTCGGCCGCCAGTACACGACGATCGGCATCGTCGGGCTGGTCGTCGCAGTCCTCATCTTCTACTTCCTCGGCCCCGTCGCGGCCACCGGCTTCGTGCTCGGCTCCGTCCTTTCGGGCGCTGCCGGCTATGTCGGGATGAACATTTCCGTCCGCGCCAACGTCCGCACCGCGGAGGCCGCCCGCCAGAGCCTTCAGAAGGGCCTCACCGTCGCTTTCCGCGCCGGCGCGGTCACCGGGATGCTGGTCGCCGGCCTCGCGCTGCTCGCCATCTCGGTCTTCTTCTATGTGCTGACCGACGTGCAGGGGCTCGCCCCGAACGACCGCACGGTGATCGACGCGCTCGTCGCGCTCGCCTTCGGCGCTTCGCTGATCTCAATCTTCGCGCGTCTCGGCGGCGGCATCTTCCCCACGGCCGCCGACGTCGGCGCCGACCTGGTCGGCAAGATCGAGGCCGGAATCCCCGAGGACGATCCCCGCAACCCCGCGGTGATCGCCGACAACGTCGGGGACAATGTCGGCGACTGCGCCGGCATGGCCGCCGACCTGTTCGAGACCTATGTCGTCACCGTCGGCGCGACGATGGTCCTGATCGCGCTTCTCGTCACCGCCGCCGGCGCTGACCTGGCCGCGCTGATGACGCTGCCGCTGCTGATCGGCGGCGCCTGCATCATCACCTCGATCATCGGCACCTATTTCGTCCGCCTCGGCCGCAGCGGCTCGATCATGGGCGCGCTCTACAAGGGCTTCATCGTCACCGCTTTGCTGTCGGTTCCGGCCCTCTACGGGGTCACCGCCTACACGCTCGGCGACATGAATGCCGTGGTGGGCGGGGTCGCCGCTGCCGACGGCTCCTCGAGCGTCGGCGACGGCTTCACCGGCATGGACCTGTTCTATTCGATGCTGGTTGGCCTCGCGGTGACCGGCCTGATCGTCTGGATCACCGAATATTACACGGGCACTAACCACCGACCGGTGCAGTCGGTGGCGTCCTCGTCGCGCACCGGCCACGCAACCAACATCATCCAGGGCCTGGCCGTCAGCATGGAGGCGACCGCGCTTCCCGCGATCGTCATCTGCGTTGGCATCATTGTCGCCTACAGCCTCGCAGGGCTGATCGGCATCGGCTTCGCCGCGACCTCGCTGCTCGCTCTTGCCGGAATGGTCGTCGCCCTCGACGCCTACGGCCCGGTCACCGACAATGCCGGCGGTATCGCCGAGATGTCGGGCCTTGAGGACGAGGTTCGCAGCCGCACCGACGCGCTCGACGCCGTCGGCAACACGACCAAGGCCGTGACCAAGGGCTATGCGATCGCCTCGGCCGGCCTCGGCGCGCTGGTGCTGTTCGCCGCCTACACGACGGACCTGCAGCGCTTCGCCGGCGACCTCGGCGTTGCTTATGCGGACGTCGATTTCACGCTCGCCAATCCGTACGTGATCGTCGGTCTGCTGATCGGCGCGCTCCTGCCCTACCTGTTCGGGGCGCTTGGAATGATGGCGGTCGGCCGCGCCGGCGGAGCCGTCGTCGAGGAGGTCCGCGCGCAGTTCCGCGACAATCCCGGCATCATGGAAGGCTCGTCCCGCCCCAACTACGCCCGCACGGTCGACCTGGTCACCAAGGCGGCGATCAAGGAAATGATCATCCCGTCGCTGCTGCCGGTCTTCGCACCGATCGTGATCTTCTTCCTGGTGCGCGCTGTCGCCGGGCCGGAGCAGGGCTTCGCGGCGCTCGGCGCGCTGCTGATCGGCGTGATCGTCTCCGGCCTGTTCGTCGCGATTTCGATGACCAGCGGCGGCGGCGCCTGGGACAATGCCAAGAAGTACATCGAGGACGGCAACCACGGCGGCAAGGGCTCTGAGGCCCACAAGGCCGCGGTGACAGGCGACACGGTCGGCGACCCCTACAAGGACACCGCCGGGCCGGCCGTCAACCCGATGATCAAGATCACCAACATCGTCGCACTGCTCCTGCTTGCGGCGCTCGCCGGCCACACGCTCTAGGCCGGTTCACGGATCGAACGGGAAAGCCCCGCCCGGCCAGGCGCCGCGGCGGGGCTTTTCTTTGTACGGCCGGCGCGGCTAATCGCTCGTCATGCCAAAAGCGATACGAGTGCATCAGACAGGCGGCCCGGAAGTGCTGACCTGGGAGGACGTCGAACCTGCCCAGCCGGGCCCTGGCCAGGCGCTTGTGCGCCAGGCGGCCGCCGGTTTGAACTTCATCGACGTCTATCACCGCACGGGCCTGTACCCGCAGCCGCTTCCCTTCATCCCGGGCGTGGAAGGGGCCGGCACGGTCGAGAGCGTCGGCGAGGGCGTTACCGACATCAAACCCGGCGACCGGGTCGCTTATGCCGGGCCGGTTGGAGGCTATGCCGAGGAACGGCTGATCGAGGCGGACAGGCTGGTGAAACTTCCCGACCACATCACTTTCGAACAGGCGGCGGGAATGATGCTGCAGGGAATGACCGCGCGCATGCTTCTTCGCGCCGTCTTCCCGATCGAGAAGGGCGATACCATTCTCATTCACGCCGCTGCAGGCGGGGTCGGTCTTATCATGTGCCAATGGGCAAGCGCGCTCGGGGCGACCGTCATCGGCACCGTGTCGAGCGAGGAAAAAGCGGAGCTCGCGAGCAGCCATGGCTGCCGCCACCCGATCGTCTATACAAAGCAGGATTTCGCGGCCGAGGTCGCCCGGATCACGGACGGAGCGAAGCTTCCGGTCGTCTATGATTCGGTCGGAAAGGCGACCTTCATGAAGTCGCTCGACTGCCTCAAACCGCGCGGGCTGATGGTCAGCTTCGGCAACGCCTCCGGCCCCGTCGAGCCGTTCGCGCCGAATGTCCTCGCCCAGAAGGGCTCGCTGTTCCTCACCCGGCCGACGCTGTTCCACTATATCGCCACGCGCCGCGAGCTCGACCAGTCGGCAGGCGAGCTGTTCGAGATGGTCCGGTCGGGCAAGGTCAGGGTTGAAGTCAAGCAGCGTTTCGAGCTCAGGCAGGCGGCCGAAGCGCACCGGGCGCTCGAGGGGCGCGAGACGACCGGATCAACCGTGCTGACGATCTAGGGGCAGCGCCTTCACATTTCGCGGCCGTGCCGCTAAGGCACCGCGACTTTTCACTAGGGAACGAGGAACGCCTTTGGCCAAGGAAGAACTTCTCGAGATGCGCGGGCAGGTGATCGAGCTGCTGCCCAACGCCATGTTCCGGGTGCGCCTCGAGAACGGCCACGAGATCCTCGGCCATACCGCCGGCAAGATGCGCAAGAACCGGATCCGCGTCCTCACCGGCGACGAAGTGCTCGTCGAGCTTACGCCCTACGACCTGACGAAGGGGCGGATCACCTACCGGTTCAAGTGACGATCCCATCAGATCGTCATCCCGGACTTGATCCGGGATCCAGTTCTCATTGAGGCCGCCCGTGCGGCTTATCCTCGCCTCGGCAAGCCCGCGCAGGCTCGACCTGCTTGCGCGCATCGGGGTCGTGCCCGACGCCGTGGTGCCCGCAGACGTCGACGAAAGCGTGCCCAGGGGAGAGCGTCCGCGCGACCACGCGCTTCGCCTCGCCCGCGAGAAAGCAGAGGCTGTCGCCGCCAGGGAACCGGATGCGCTCGTCCTTGCCGCCGACACGGTCGTGGCGGTCGGCAGGCGGATCCTTCCGAAGGTCGAGGACGAGGCCACGTTGCGCGCCTGCATGCGGTTGTTGTCGGGGCGGCGACACCGGGTCCTGACCGGCGTTGCGCTTGCCGCTCCGCGACAGGCTTTGCGCTCGCGGCTGGGACAGACGATGATCGCGATGAAGCCGCTGTCGGAAGAGGAAATCGACTATTACGCCTCGCATGGCGAATGGCGGGGCAAGGCGGGAGGCTATGCGCTGCAGGGCTATGGCGAGGTCTATGTGCGCCACATCGCGGGAAGCTATTCGAACGTCGTCGGCCTTCCGCTCGCCGAGACCCGCGCCCTTCTGAAAGCGGCGGGTTACCCGATTGCCTGACTGGCTGCTCGAACCGGGCATCGGCGAGACCCGCGCGGTTCGCATCGTGGATGGCGAGATCGTCGAAGCGCGGATTTTCCTGGAAGGAGTCGTGTCCGCCGGAACCCGCCTCGCGGCGCGGCTGAAGTCGGTCTCGCCCCAGGCCATCGCCGAAGCCACGGGCCAGGAGTATCTCCTTCCGAAGGGCACGCCCGGCGTTCCCGGAGGCTCGACGATCGTCATCGAGGTGGTGCGCGAGACAATCCCGGGCAGGGAGCCCTGGAAGCGTCCTCTGGCCATGGTGACGGCCGAGAGTCCAGGCGACCCGGCGCCTCTCGCACACGAAACCCTTCCCTTTCCTTGCCCTCGAGACCGCCTCCGGGAAGCCGGCTGGCCGGACTTGCTCGAGGAAGCCCGCACCGGAACGGTCAGGTTCGGGGGCGGCGAACTCAGGTTTTCGGCGACTCCCGCGATGACCCTCATCGATGTCGACGGTTACCTGCCCGCAGAAAGGCTGGCGCTTGCCGGCGCCGAGGCCGCGGCCCGCGCGATCCTGCGGCTCGGGATCGGCGGCTCGATCGGCATCGATTTCCCGACGCTAGCCGGAAAGGGCCAGCGCCAGGCGGTCGCGGAGGTTGTGGATTCGATCCTCCCGCAACCGTTCGAGCGCACCGCGGTCAATGGCTTCGGATTCCTGCAGATCGTCCGGCCGCGCCGCCATGCCTCGCTTCTCGAACTCGCCCAGGACCGGCCCGCCTTCGAAGCCCGCGCGCTGCTGCGGCGGGCCGCGTTCGAGCGGGCAGGCCCGAAGCGGCTCGCGGCGCATCCGGCGGTGATTGCGGTGCTTGAATCCCGCCCCGACTGGATCGAGGCTTTGTCCAAGCAGGTGGGCGGGACCGTCGCCTTGCGCTCGGACCCTTCTATCCCCATCCATGGCGGCTATGCCGAAACGCCCTGAACAGGCCTCCAAGCCCTGCCCGCTGTGCGGAAAGCCGCAGTCGAAGGACCATGCGCCTTTCTGCGGCCGCGGATGCAAGGACCGCGACCTGTTGAAATGGCTCGGCGAAGGCTATCGTATTCCCGGGCCTCCCGCGCCTCCGGGCGGGGTGGACAGCGGCGAAGGCGATGGGTAGGGACGCGTCGCTCACGCGGCCGTTCGGCCCGATGGCGAAAAGCCCAGGTAGCTCAGTTGGTAGAGCACGTGACTGAAAATCACGGTGTCGGTGGTTCGATTCCGCCCCTGGGCACCTGCCTTTCCCGCAGACATGCTGGGGGCATGTCGAGGAAAAGGCCCGCCCGCAGAATGTCCGGGGGACATCCGAGGACAGCGATCCGAGACTAGCGAGGCGCTGCTGTCCGCGTCCCTTCCCGCGACTCCTTGAGCGGGCAGCGCGCAAGTGCTTCAAGGCCGCGTGAGCAGCGGCTGGACCTTCGCGATCGACCGGGGCGGGACCTTCACC
>JBKHXB010000040.1:19842-20090 GCA_046566245.1 Alphaproteobacteria bacterium
GTTCCTGGAGAGCTACGCCGAATAAAGCCGCGAAGGAGGCGCAGCCATGTTTGTCGCGGTCTATTGGTGGCGGGTCCATCCGGGGAAGGAGGAGCAGTTTCGCGCCGCCTGGCGGCGCGGCACCGAGCATATCACCCGCATCTACGGAAGCCACGGCTCCCGCCTGCACCGCGAACGCGACGGCCGCTTCGTCGCTTATGCCGAATGGCCCGACGAGGCGAGCTGGCAGAAGGCGTTCGAGGCGAAGA
>JBKHXB010000041.1:0-20041 GCA_046566245.1 Alphaproteobacteria bacterium
CCCTGTATTTCGCCGACGAGTCGGGAGGCGAGTGGGCGCCTGACGCATTCACTCCGGGACCGTGCGTCATTCTTACCGGGCCCGAGGGCGGATTCACCGAGGAGGAGCGAACCGAGATCCGCTCGGCCCCAAACGCCGTGCCGGTTTCGCTGGGGCCCAGGATCCTGCGCGCCGAAACCGCGGCCCTTGCGGCGCTGACGGCTTACATGGCCGTCGCCGGTGACTGGCGTTGAACGCATGGCGCCGCTACGGGCCCGTTTCGAATGACCACCCGCACCGACGACAGCGAAAGCCCGCTCATCGAGAGCCGCTCCGATCTGCTTGAGACGTTCGCTGCGGGAGAGAAGCCTAGTTCGAACTGGCGCATCGGCACAGAGCACGAGAAATTCGTCTATCGCACGGCCGACCATCGCGCGCCCTCCTACGAGGAGCCGGGCGGGATCCGCGACCTCCTGAAAGGACTGACAGAGTTCGGCTGGAAGCCTGTCGTCGAGGCCGGGAACGTGATCGCTCTGACCGGGCCCGACGGCACCATCAGTCTTGAGCCCGCGGGCCAGTTCGAGCTCTCCGGCGCGATGCTCGAAAACCTCCATCAGACCTGCGCGGAGGCCGGGCGTCACCTGAAGCAATGCAAGGCCGTCGGTGAGAAACTGGGGGTCGGCTTCCTCGGGCTCGGGATGTGGCCCGACAAGGCACGGAGCGACCTGCCGGTCATGCCCAAGGGCCGCTACGCGATCATGCTCAACTACATGCCGAAGGTCGGCAAGCTCGGCCTCGACATGATGCTCCGCACCTGCACCATCCAGACAAACCTCGATTATTCGAGCGAGGCCGACATGGTGAAGAAGTTCCGCGTCGGCCTGGCGCTTCAGCCGGTGGCGACTGCGCTGTTCGCCAACTCGCCGTTCACCGAGGGTAAGCCCAACGGCTATCTGAGCTACCGCAGCCATATCTGGGAGGACACGGACCCCGACCGGACTGGGATGCTGCCCTTCGTTTTCGAGGAGGGGTTTGGCTACGAACGCTATCTCGACTACGCGCTCGACGTGCCGATGTATTTTCTCTTCCGTGAAGGGAAATATGTCGATGTCGCCGGCGAAAGCTTCCGCGATTTCCTGGAGGGCGGGTTGCCCCAGCTTCCGGGGGAGAAGCCTCGGCTGTCGGATTTCACCGACCATCTCTCCACGATCTTTCCTGAAGTCCGTTTGAAGAGCTTCCTCGAGATGCGGGGCGCCGACGGCGGCCCGTGGAGCCGCATCTGCGCGCTCCCCGCACTGTGGGTCGGTCTTCTCTACGACGGGACTGCCCTCGATTCCGCCTGGGATCTCGCCAGGGATTGGACCATCGAACAGCGCGAAGAGCTTCGCCGCGCGGTGCCCAGGCTGGGCCTGAACGCGCCGCTCCCTGGCGGCGGGACCGTCCACGACCTCGTGCGCGAAGTGCTGGCCATCGCCTCGGAGGGGCTGACCCGGCGCGCCCGGCTCAACTCGGCCGGCGACAGCGAAGGCGGCTTCCTTGATCCGCTCCACGAAATCGTCGCCAGCGGCAAGACTCCCGCGGAACGCCTGCTCGACCGCTACCATGGCGAATGGCAAGGTGACCTCAGCCGCATTTATTCGGAGATGAGCTTCTAGATGGACATCGAAACCAGGCAGCGCCGCACGCTTTATCCACCGATCGAGCCGTACAAGACCGGCTATCTCGAGGTCGGCGACGGCCACACGCTTTACTGGGAGCTGTGCGGCAATCCCGATGGCAAGCCGCTCGTCTTCCTCCACGGCGGTCCCGGCGTCGGGATCAGCCCCGACCACCGCCGCCAGTTCGACCCGCAGAAATACAATGCGCTGCTGTTCGATCAGCGCGGGTGCGGCCGCTCGACGCCGCACGCGAGCCTCCACGCCAACACGACCTGGCACCTGGTCGAGGATATCGAGAGGCTGCGCGGAATGGCCGGCGTCGACAAATGGCTGGTTTACGGCGGGTCGTGGGGTTCGACCCTGTCGCTGGCCTATGCGGAAACGCATCCCGACCGGGTGACCGAACTCGTTCTTCGCGGGATATTCCTGTTCGACCCCTACGAGATCGACTGGATGTACAAAGAAGGTGGAGCCTCGCAGCTTTACCCCGACAAGTGGGAGGAGTTCGTCGCGCCCATTCCGGAAGACGAGCGCGGCGACCTCGTGGAGGCCTATCGCAAGCGGTTGACCGGATCGGACCGCGCCGAGCAGCTCACGTGCGCGAAGGCCTGGAGCAAGTGGGAGGCACAGATCGTCACCCTTCTTCCCGACGAGCATGTGGTCGAGGAGTTCACGGAGGACGAGAAGGCGATCGCGATCGCCCGCATCGAGAACCATTACATGGCCAACCGCGGCTGGCTCGAGGAGGGGCAGCTGCTCGCGGACGCGGCGAAGCTCGCAGGCATTCCGGCCGTGATCGTCCAGGGCCGGCACGATTGCTGCACCCCGCCGGCGGCCGCCTGGGCGCTCCACAAGCGCTGGCCCGAAGCGGAGCTCGAGATCATCCCGGATGCCGGGCATCTCTTCAACGAGCCGGGGATCCTCGACGGGCTGATCCGCGCGACGGAGAGGTTTGCGGGCTGATTTCTCCTCCCTGCGAGCGCAGCTCGTGGGGAGGTGGCGCGGCGAAGCCGAGACGGAGGGGCCCCTCCACCCCTCAGCTGCGCTGAGCGGTCCCCCTCCCCATGCTTCGCACAGGGAGGAGACTATCCCCCCGGGCGGTACACGCGCTCCGTGTGGCCCTTGAGGTCCTCGGGATAGAAATAGACTTCGCGCAGCGCGCCCGAGGCGTAGCGCAGCGCCTGGTCGTTGAAGTGCGGGGACTTGGGGTCGCCGCTTTCGCCTCCTGCGGAGACTGCTTTCGCCCGCACGCGCGGGCCGAACTCGACCACCGCGACGAAGCTGTTGCCGTGATAGCCGTACCAGCGCTTCGATCCGTTCTTCGGCTCGGATCGGAATGCTGCAAGCGACCCGAAATTCCCGTCCGCGAAGGGCACCGGAACGCTTGGCGCAGAATCGGTGAACGGGTGGTCGATCGCGGGCGAGATTCGCTGGAAGCGATTGACCTCACCCCACGGCACCCGCCAGCGGCCGAAGTCGCGCCGCAGCCATTCAAGCGCGTCAGACAGCGCCTTGAGCTTCTGATCCGGCGACGTGTCGCGCC
This sequence comes from Alphaproteobacteria bacterium, assembly GCA_046566245.1. GTDB lineage: Bacteria > Pseudomonadota > Alphaproteobacteria > Sphingomonadales > Sphingomonadaceae > Sphingomicrobium. Next base: position 3,181 of record JBKHXB010000041.1, read on the forward strand.
CTAGGCGCATATATTTCATGTTTGTTGCCTCGCCGGGGTTGGAGCGAAGCATGTTGAACAGGCTCTTGCCCCAGAACATCGCGATCGTCTGCGCGACCGAATCCGCGCTCCAGCGATAATCCCAACCGCGCAGCACGCGGATCGCTCCGCGAAGCTCTGCACGCCGGGGATCGTTCCGCGCGAGCTCGCCATAGGCCTCGATCAGCGGCGGGATCAGCGCCGCGAAGCCCGGCTGGAGTTTGTCGTAGGCCGCGACATTCAGTTTTTCGAGGTTCCAGCCTTTGCTTCCCTCCAGCAGCTGCAGTGCGTGGACCTCGCGATAATTCGGGCCGAACATGTCCATGTAGCGCGGGAAGTTGCGCGGATCCGGGCTGTGCGCCCCTGCGGCGCGGTACGGCCATGTGTTCGTGTTGAGGACCCAGCCGTTTGCCGGGTTGATCGTGCTCGGCACTTCGCTGAGCGCATGTAGCCCCTGCCACGCAGTGCGTGGATCGCTGCCGTCGACGACCTGCGTGTAATCGAAGCGGTCGTCACGCCGGGGAACGAACTGGACATGGAGGTAGGCGATCTCGCCCTTGCTGCTTGCGAAGATCGTGTTGTTGGAGCTGTTGGCCTTGAGCTCCGCGACCTTGAGGAAGGATGCGAGGTCCCTCGCCTTGGTGCGCAGCCAGGATTGCTGCAGCGCCTCGACCGGCTTGTCCATCATCGCGAAAGCGACCCAGCGGCCGTTGTCGCCCCTGCGGACGATAGGCCCGTGATGCGAGTGGTAGGTCGTGAAGCTGCGTTCGCCCAGGCTTCCGTCCGCCTTGCGATAGCGGATCGTCACGGGACGCGTTTCCATCGCCCGCCACGCGTTCCCAAAGCGGTAGCGAGGGCCAAGCTCCGGAGTCCGCACGTCCACGGCGAACTCGTCGACGCTGTCGACGCCGCTCGACGTGTGCATCCACCCTGCATGCTCATTGAAGCCCTGGTAGATGAAAAACTGCCCCCAAGTGGTCGCGCCATAGGCGTTGAGCCCCTCCCCGCTGGTCACCTGAAGCTCGGAGCGGAAGAAGAAGCTGGTGTGCGGATTGATGAGCAGGAGTGTCTTGCCGTCGGCACTGATCTTCGGCGCGATCGCGATGCCGTTGGAGTTCTGGCGCTCGAGCTCGATGCTGCGCTGCGTGGGCGAATTCGGCTTGCCCCACGTCGAATAGAATTTGCGAAGCTCGGGAAGATCGATCCGCTCGATGTCGCCGCCGATGCTGCCTTCGGTGAAGGAGAGCGCCATCCACGGCTCGAACCGGGTGAGGACGCGCGGTTTCACCTGCGGGTGCGTGGAAAGGTAATAATTCAGCCCGTCCGCCCAGGCGCCCATCAGCCGCTTCAGCCAGTCCGGGCTTCGCGCATAGTCCGCCCTGAGCTTTTCCTCGCTGACGTAAAGCCGCGCGCGAAGGTCCTGCCAGATCGCCTTCTCGCCTTCCGCTTCCGCCGTCCGGCCCAGGGCAGTCAGGTAATTGGCCTCGATCCGCGCAAAATCATCTTCGGCCTGCGCGTAGATCATGCCGAAGACCGCGTCCGCGTCGTTGGCCCCGCGAACATGCGCAATCCCCCAGTCGTCGCGCGTGATCGTCACCCGTTCCGACTGCGCTTTCCAGCGCGAAAGCTCGGCGGGAGAGGCAGCAGTGAGAAGGACGAGCAGGAACGGAAGCAGGAACGCGCGCATGGACGCGGTTCTAGCCTGAGCGGCCTGGCGGTCCAGTGCTACATGTCGGGCAGCGCCTGCCTGGCCCTGCCCCAGCCAGCGAGCATTTTCGAAGCCCCACGCTCCAGCAGCAGGTCAAGGTCACGGATGGAGAAGGCGTTGCCGCTTTCGTACGTGCCCAGCTCCTCCCATGCGATCGGTGCCGCCACCGGAGCGCCTTCGCGGGCGCGCGCGGAATAAGGCAGCACGGCCGTCGATCCGCGTTGGTTGCGAAGCCAATCGAGGAAGATCCGGCCCTTGCGCTGCACCTTTCGCATATTGGCGGTGAAGCGGTCGGATTCCGCTTCCGAGACCGCGCGGGCGAAGCGCTCGGCGAAGCTGGTGACCGCTTCCCAGTCCGCCGATGCGTCGAGCGGCGCGATGACGTGAATGCCTTTGCCGCCGCTCAGCAGCGGGAAAGTCTCGAGGCCAAGATCGGCGAGCAGGTCGCGAAGGCGAAGCGCCGCCTCCCGAACGGCGGCGAAGTCGAGGCCGACGTCCGGGTCGAGGTCGAAGACCAGCCGGTCAGGATATTCGACCTTCTCCACCCGGCTCCCCCAGCCGTGGAACTCGATCGTCCCCATCTGAACGCAGGCAAGCACGCCGCGGATGTCCTCGACGTAAAGATAATCCTCCGTGTCGCCCTTTTTCTCCGTGATCGGAATGTGTTTCACGTCCGGCCCGAACGAGCCGCTGTCATGCTTCTGGAAGAAGCATTTCTTCGCCCGGCCCTGCGGACAGCGGATAAGCGTCAGCGGCCGGTTCGCGGCGTCGGCCATGATCAGGGGGTCGATCGCCGCGTAATAGGAAGCGAGATCGTATTTGGTCAGCTTCTCGGTCGGATAGATCGTCCGGTCCGGGTTGCTGATCTTGATCCCGAGGCTTTCCGGGGTCGGGCGCGCTTCTCCAGTTTTGCGCTTGCTGGGTTTCGTCGCCGCCTTTTCGGTGAGGGGCTTGGGCCTTTCCACGACCACCTCGCTTGCCGGCTTGTCCTCGCGAAGCGCGATAAAGCTCGGGTGCCGGAGGATACCCTCCGTCGTAAACTCGGTGAAGGCGACCTCCGCGACAAGCTCGGGCCGGATGTAATGCGCTTGCCTGCGGTCGGCTCGCGGAACGTCCACCGCGGGCTCGCCGATTTCGAGCGGCTGCATCCGGTCGAGCAGGTCGTGAAGCATGCGCGTGTCGAATCCGGTCCCGACCTTGCCGACATAAGTGAGCTTGCCGCCGTCGCGGGCGGCGAGGAGGAGCGAGCGGAAACCGACCCTCTTGTCGCTCTCCGCCCAGCCGACGATCACGAACTCCTGCCGCTGGATGCACTTGACCTTAAGCCAGTTGCGCGTCCGCTCGCCGCGGTAAGGGGCACTGGCCTTCTTGGCGATGATGCCCTCGCCGCCGTCGGCGCAGATCGCCTGGAACAGCGCTTCCCCCTTGCCGACGACATGATCGCCGTAGATGATCGCGGGCGGCGCGCCCTTCAGAAGTTCGGCAAGCCGCTCCTTGCGCTCGATGTTGGGTAGGTCGCGAATGTCCTCGCCGCGATCGACGAGCAGGTCGAAGGCGTAGAAGACGAGGTTCTTTCCGCGCTGCTCCTTCAATGTCGATTGGAGCAGCTGGAAATCGGGTTTTCCCTTGTCGTTCAAGGCGACCGCCTCGCCGTCGATCAGGCAACCCGGCGGCAGGCCTTCCGCCGCCTTGACCAGCGCCCGGAACTTGTCGCTCCAGTCCTTGCCCTTGCGCGTCCAGGCGGTGACCGCCCCGCTCCCGGTCGCGAGCAGCAGCCGGTAGCCGTCATACTTGTACTCGAAAAGCCAGGACGAACCGGTCGGGATATCGTCGACGAGGGTCGCCAGCTGCGGCCGAGCGAACTCGGGCGGCGCTTCGCTTGCCTTGCGCTTCGCCCGCCCGCCCTTGCGGCCGCCGCGGTTGGAGCGCCAGACGTCCTCCCCGCTCGCGATCTCGGCCATCGTCCGCCCGGTGGTGACGCTGGTCACGCATTCGTCGACCAGCGCATCGCCATGCGCGGGATCGGCATATTCGTCCGTGACCTTCTTGAGCATCCAGGTCTCGCGCTTGTCGCCGGGACGAGGTTTCAACCGGAACATCACCCATTCGCCCTTCATCCGCTCGCCTTCGAGCGTGAAGTGGAGATGCCCTTCCTTCAGCGTCTTGCGCGGGTCCTTGCCAGGCTCCGGGACCCAGCGCCCCCGGTCCCACAGCATCACCGTCCCGCCGCCATATTCGCCCTTCGGGATCGTCCCTTCGAACCCGCCATAATCGAGCGGGTGGTCCTCGGTCCGCATCGCCAGGCGCTTCTCGCCCGGGTCGATGCTTGGCCCCTTGGGAACGGCCCAGCTCAGCAGCACCCCGTCCAGCTCCAGCCGGAAGTCCCAATGCAGGTGCGAGGCGTCGTGCTTCTGGACAACGAAGCTGTCGCCCTTTCCTTTCAGCTTTCGGCCCCTCGGCTCGCGCGTTTTGGTGAAATCGCGCTTCCGGTTGTAGGTCGCGATGTCGAGGTTGCTTGCGGCCACTTATGCCCGCTTGCGGCCGCCCGCCGCCGCTTTCTTCTTGGTGGCGCCGGCGGATCGCGGCCGCGCCTTCGACCGCGGTGCGGGCTTCGCTTGCGCCCTTGGCGCCTCCTTGCCGCCCGAGCCCCCTTCGAGGCTCTTCTTGAGCGCCGCCATCAGGTCGATGACGTTGCCTCCGCGCGCCGGCGGCGCATCCGCGTCCGGATCCTGGATGACCTTCTCGCCCTTGCGCTTCTGCTTCTCCGCGATCAGCTGGCGAAGCGCGTCGACATAGCGGTTGTGAAACTCCTTTGGGTCAAACTCGCCGACTTTGCGCTCGATGAGCATCGTCGCCATGTCGAGGAGCTCGGGATCGGGCTTGTGGTCCCCAATCTCCCGGAAGAAGGACTGGGCGCGGTTGACCTCGTCGGCATAGCGCAAGGTTTCCAGCAGCATTCCGCGACCGCAGGGCTTCAGCGCTACCACATATTCCTGTCCCCGCATCGCCAGCTGGCCGATCCCAACCTTCTTTGCTTTCCGCAAGGCATCGCGGACGACGACGAACGCTTCCTCCGCCAGGTCGTCGGCCGGGACCACGTAATAAGGCTTGTCGAAATACATCGGGTCGATGTCGGAGGAATCGACGAACTGGACGAGGTCGAGAGTCTTGCGGCTCTCGAGCTTGACCTTCTCGATCTCCTCGGGGTCGAGCAGCACATAATGGCCCTTGGAGACCTCATATCCCTTGACGATCTCGTCGCGGTCGACGGGCCCGACGCCGGGAACTACCTTCTCGTACTTGATGCGCTTGCCCGTGGGTTCGTGCACCTGGTGGAACTGGATCGTCGCCCCGCTCCTGGTCGCCGGATAAAGCTCGACCGGGATCGAAACCAGACCGAGCCTCACCTGTCCTCTCCAAATCGGGCGTGCCGCCATCGACTATCTCCTTCAGCGCCGATTCAATCGTTCCTGCGGCGAGTCGTTCCCGATGGCCCTTGCGTAACCGGTTGACGTTCCCAGATTGGCAATGGCATGGCCGCGCCGGCGCCCTGAGCGGGTGTAGCTCAATGGTAGAGCAGAAGCCTTCCAAGCTTACGACGGGGGTTCGATTCCCCTCACCCGCTCCAATTTTCGTGACCTGCGGGGGCAGGTTCGGAAAGGGAGCGCATGAGCTTCAGAGTGGGGCGGCGTGCAATCATGCCATGGGAGCGCGTTGACAGGCGACGATCCTATGTCCATTTGCCCCCGCGCAGTCTGGAGAGGTGGCCGAGTGGTTAAAGGCAGCAGACTGTAAATCTGCCCGCGCAAGCGTACGCTGGTTCGAATCCAGCCCTCTCCACCATCTCTTTCATTCGCAATTCCAAAAACTTGGCCCGACCAGCAAGCTTGGCCCGTGCGCACGGGAGGCGTTTGGGGTCTGCAGTTGAGCCGAGATCACCCGGATACGCGATCAACATCCCTTCTGGTTAACTTTGGTAACCCTTTGTTCTTGGCCGAATCCGCCATTTCGGCCTAAGTTGTCCCTGACTCGGCGGAGCCTTCGAGTCAGGAATGTGGACTGAAAGGAAAGCTCGAGTGCCGAATCCCGCGGCCGGGGATCACCCCGCGGATGTCGAGCCGAAGTTTGAAGAGCGCGTGGCGAAGCTGACCAAGGGCCAGCTCGACTGCCTGCGCCTCGTCGCGCAACATCTGTCGTCCAAGGAGATCGCCGCCGAGCTCGGCATCTCCCCACACACGGTCGATCAAAGGATCCGGCAGGCCCTGCAGACGCTCGGCGTCGGCAGGCGCTCCCAGGCAGCCCGGCTCGTCGCGCAATTCGACGAGCCATATCAACGATTGATACATCAATCGCCGCACATTGAGACACCGGCTGGTCCGGGCGATTTCCAGCCCGCGGCCAGCAATCAGATTCGGCACGCTGGACGCGCAGGGAAGGGCTGGCAAAGCTCGGGCTTTCAAACCGAGCATGAGTCCGGGTTTTCCAGGTCTTCCCTGCAACTGCCGTTCGCAACGAGGAGCCACCCCCGGAATGAGATGAGCGTCGGCCTCCGGCTGCTCTGGATCGTGGGGATCGCGACCGGAGCCGCTTTTTCGGCCGGGATGTACCTCGCCGGACTCGAGAGCCTCGCCCGGCTACTTAAAGGCTAGCGAGCCGACCATCGCTCTTTCGGACAATTGACCCGGGGCCAAGGCGGCTTCCGGGAAGGAGCAGTCATGCGCAAGAAAATGATCGAAAATGCAGCGCTTGAGGTCGCAATGCAGGTTCGCGCTGTCGAGGACACAATCGACAACGCGCTTGCCGAAATCGCCGAGCTTCAGGCGCGTATCATGCGCGCGGATTCGGTCGCGGGAGTAAGTTTTGGAGTCATTCATCCGACGCTTCAGAACCTAGCCTCGGCGGTCGCCGGGCTGGTCGAGACGCGCGGAGCGATCGTCGCCTGTCACGAGGCGCTGGTCGACGCGAAGGCAAAGGTGCCTGGCCTACGAACTGTCAGCTGGGGTGACGGAGACGATTGCGACGACCCGTCGAAGATTGCCTTCGGCGACCTTCGGATCGTGGCCTGAGCAACTCTTGACCGGGCCATCGCGAGATGGTCCGGTCGCCGCTCCCGCCATGACACCGATGCTCTTTTGGCCCCTCCTGCTGATCACCACTGGCTATGCGCTCGTCCGCGGTGGAATCTACGAGCGCGCGGTTGCTCTGATCTGCGTCGCCGCGACCCTGGCCTCGATCATGCTGCACCCCCCGCAGGGCCGCTATGTCGACGTCGCCTGGGGCGAGCTCGCCATTGACTCTTTCGTCCTCGGTTCTTTCCTTGCAGTTGCGCTCCTGTCCGACAGGTTCTGGCCCCTGTGGGCCGCGGGATTCCAGCTGACCAGCAGCCTCGGTCACCTGTTCAAGATCCTCGAGCCCGGACTGCTTCCCCACGCCTATGCCGGCGCTGTTCGCTTCTGGAGCTACCCGATTCTGGTCATCCTGTTCATCGGGTCGTGGCGCAGTTACCGCCGCCGCCTCGACCAGGGCGCACCCAAGCCCGTCTGAAGCTTTGGTCTCACTGCAGTTGCGCGCAGCCGCTTCCTTTCGCATGGGAGCTGAATGTCCCGGCGCAAGAAATCTCACCAATCGCACGGCACCCCCAACCGGCCGCGCTTCTGGGGACGTCACGCGGTCGCCGCGGCGCTCGACAACCCTGCTCGCACGGTGCTCCGCGCCTGGGCCACGCGGGACGCCGCGCAGTTCATGCAATTCCCCAAGGACCTGCCGGTCACCCTGGCCGATGTCGCCGATCTCGGCCGGCTGGTTCCCCACGATGCGCCGCACCAGGGCGTCGTTATCGAAGTCGAGCCGCTTGAGGAAATCTGGCTGGACGACCTGCTGCGCGACGCTTCGGAGCGCGCGGTCCTGCTCGTCCTCGACCAAGTCACCGACCCGCACAATGTCGGCGCGATCCTGCGCTCGGCCGCGGCATTCGGGGCGGTCGGGATCGTCACTCAGGACCGCCATTCGCCGCCCGAAAGCGGCGCTCTCGCCAAGGCGGCGTCCGGCGCCCTGGAGGTCGTTCCCTGGGTGCGGACGGTCAACCTGGCCCGGGCGCTAGGTGAAATTGCCGAGGCCGGGTTCTGGCGGATCGGCCTGGCGGGCGAGGCGGAAACGGAGATCAAGGATGCGCTTGGCCCGCCGCGCGTGGCGCTTGTCCTTGGCGCCGAAGGCGCTGGCCTGAGGCCCAACACGCGCGAGCATTGCGACGCGCTTGCAAAGCTGCCCATCACCCGCTCCGTCGAAAGCCTCAACGTGTCCAACGCCGCCGCCGTCGCGCTCTACGCCGCGGTGAGCGGCTAATGGTCCGGACGACGGACAGCATTCGCGCGGCCGTCGAGGCGCTCGCTGAGCGCGAGGCGGCGTTCGCCGGGGTTATCGAAAAGCACGGCATTCCTGAGCCGCGCCGAAGCGAGCCCGGGGCGCATACGCTGCTTCGGACCATCGTAGGGCAGCAGGTGAGCGTCGCCGCGGCCCGGTCGATGTGGGCGAAGCTGGAGGCCGCCTACGGATCGCCGCCGGATCTACATGCGCTGCTCGAGCGGAGCGATGAGGAGCTGCGCCTGGCCGGTCTCTCGCGACAGAAGGCGGGCTATGCCCGGAGCCTTGCCGGGTTGGTGCTATCGGGCGAGCTCGACCTGGATCGCCTCCCGGACGACGATGACGAGGCCGTCGCCCTGCTGACCAGGATCAAGGGAATCGGGCGCTGGTCGGCGGAAATCTACCTGCTGTTCGCTGAAGGGCGGCCCGACGTCTGGCCTGCGGGCGACCTGGCCGTGCAGGTGGAGATAGGGCGCCTGATGCGCCTCGAATCCAAGCCGTCGGAAAAGCAGGTCCGCGAGCTTGGCGAACGCTGGCGCCCGCACCGCGGCGCCGCCGCCATTCTCGCCTGGCACAGCTACAATTCGTCGGTGCTTTAGCGCCTATTTGCGCAGCCGAAGCTCGTATTCGCGGGCTGCGAGATTGCGGAAGATCCGCGGTCCGAGGTCCAGCCGGAAAGCGCCCAGTTTTTCGCTCTTGGTCTGCGTGCCGATAAGGTAGCTGCAGGAGCTCTGCCCCTCGCCCCGCGCCCACGTGTAGAGCGCATTGAAGGCGATCAGCGGAACGAACACCGCCCGTCCCTCGAACTCGATCGGGCGGACCTGGTCGCGCGGGAGGAACACGGCGGTGTTGACGACGACCTGCTGCATCGGCGCAATGAGCGGGATGCGGTCGCCCTTCGCGACCGGGTTGTCGAAGAACAGCTGGATCTGCTTGTCCTGGATCGGCCCGGCGTTGAACAGCGACGCCTCGAGCAGGACATCGCGTGCGGGGACACTTCCCGAGTTGATGACGACAAGCTCGAACTGAACCGCCGCCTTCTGCTCGTCGACGATCGCGCGGCCGGGCTTGAATTCCATTTCGATCCACGGGCGGAGGCGGGTCGAGACGATGCCCGCCGGCACAGCAGGCTCGGGCGCGGCGGCCGGTCGCGCTGCTGGCCGTGCGGGAGGAGCCCGGCGTTCGGGTTGTGGTGCCGGAGGCGACGCATCGAACGCGTTGGCCCTGCCCGCGCCGGCATAGCTTTCGCGCGGCCTCTGCCGGAGGAAGAAATACCACGCCCCCGCGCCAGCCAGCGCCAGTGCAGCGAGCAGCCAGGGAAGGATCGGAATGCCCTGCCCGGAAAGGCCCGCCGGGTCCGGATTCACGACCGGCGCGAAGCCGGTGGAGTCAACGAGCTCGGCGGCAGCGGGCGACGCGATCTGCCGGTCGGTGGTGCGCGGCGCGGGGGTCGGCGGCGGCAGCCGGACCGAGGCCGACGAGCCCTCTTCCCTCGTGGCTTCCGATTGCGTTTCGCGCTGCCGGTCGCTGCCCGTGTCGCGGTCGGTCTGCGAGGAGCGGGAATCCGTCTGGGCAGGCCGGCTCGATGAGGGCTGGGCCGTCGCGGGCCGTTCCTGCTCGGGCTGCTCGGCCTCACGGGTCACGGTTCCGTTCAGGCTGAAATCGCGTAGCTGGGGCGGACCGATCAGCTCGTTCTCGGTCGGCGCAGGCGCCGGAGGAGTCGCTTCCTGGGCGAGCGCCGGCGAGCCGGCTGCCGCGAGGACAGCCGATACAGCAACAATGATTCGCCAGCGCGCCTTCATATTCCCCCGGTAAATCAGTGGAGTACGCGATCTTTCCGCGTTGCCGGGCACTAATGGCCCGACGCGGACTCCTATTCAAGCACAGCGTGCCTTAACCTGCACCGACCGGCCTATCGCGCATCAACCAGCACCAGCTCGCAATCCTCCTCGGCTTCGACGACGATCTTCTTCTCGCCGGTCACCGCGACCCCGTCTCGGCCGTTCGCCGGTTTGCCGTTCACTCGCACCTGCCCGTTCGGCACCAGGTAGATGTGCCGGGACGGGTCGGTCTCATACTCCAGGCTCGATCCGCCCGCGATCGTCGCCCCAAGCACGCTCGCGTCCGCGTTAATCGTCAGCGTCCCGTCATCGGGATCACCACTGGCGAGCAGCTGGAAGCGCCCCTCGCGGCTGTCCTTCGGGAAAGGCATCGCACCCCATGCGGGCTCGGCGCCCGGCCTGTCAGTCTGCACCCAGATCTGGAACAGCGTCGTTTCCTCCTCCTCCAGGTTGTATTCCGCGTGCACGACCCCAGTCCCAGCGCTCATCACCTGGACGTCGCCTGCGGCCGTGCGGCCCGTGTTGCCCATCGAATCCTGGTGCGTGATCGCGCCAGTCCGCACGTAGGTGATGATTTCCATGTCGCGGTGGGGATGCGGAGGAAATCCGCTCTTCGGCGCGATCCTGTCGTCGTTCCACACGCGTATGGCTCCCCAGCCCATGCGCGCCGGGTCGTGATAATTGGCGAAAGAGAAGTGGTGGCGGGCGTCGAGCCAGCCATGGTCGGCATGGCCGAGGCTTTCGAAGGGGCGGATGTCGATCATTCCGTGCACATGGCGAGCGCAGCCACCGCTTCAAGGGGCGACGGCTCGCATCCTGCCGACAAGCGTACATCAGCGTTCGACCAACGGCGGTTGCCTCGCCTTCCCACCTCTTCCTATCCTGCTGTCAATCCTCGCGAAATTAAGAAGGACCGCCAATGGATCGCCGCCAATTCCTTTCCGCAGGCTCGGCCGCCGTAGCCCTGCCGTTGCTCTCCTCCGCCTCCCCCGCCAGAGCCTGGGCATATGTCCAGCAACGGGGCAGCGGCACCGGCGACGCGGCGCTCAACGCCCTGTTCGACAAGATCTTCCAGGAGCGGGTAAAGCGTTATCCCGGCTTCGCCACCTCGCTCGGCCTCGACAAGGGCGAGAACGCCTATCTGAAGTCGAAGCTCGACGTCCGCCCGATCGCGCAGGCGCGTGCCGAGGACCTCGCGGTCACGCGCCGCGACCTTGCCGCGGTAAAGGCGATCGACCCCTCGGCCCTGTCCCCTTCAGGGCAGCTCAACCGCGAGGTCGTGATCTACCAGCTCGAGACGTCGGCTGTGCCCGCGGCCCGGTTCGGCATCGATTCGGTGATGCGCCCCTATCCGATCTTCCAGCAGGGCGGCACCTATTTCGACCTGCCGGACTTCCTCAACACCGACCATACGATCGAGACAGCCGCCGACGCGGAAGCCTATATCGCGCGGCTCGAGCAGGCCGGCAAAGCGCTCGACAACGACAGCGCCGAGCAGGAGGCCCAGGCGACGCGCGGCTTCCTCGCGCCCGCATGGTCCATCGACCTGACGCTCGGGCAAATGCGCAAGCTTCGCGCCCCCGCTCCGGAAGCGAACACGATCGTTGAATCGATCGTGACCCGCACGGCCGCGAAGGGCATCGCGGGCGAGTGGAAGAGCCGCGCCGCGAGAATCGTCGCCCAGCAGGTCTATCCGGCCCTCGACCGCCAGATCGCTCTGATGGAAAGGCTCAAGCCGACCACCCGCCCCGGCGACGGCGCCTGGCGGCTGGACGACGGCGACGCGATTTATGCCGCGGCGCTGCAGCAGGCGACGACCACCACGATGTCGCCCGAGGAAGTCCATCAGTTGGGGCTGCAGCAGGTCGCCGAGATCAGCAGCCAGCTCGATTCCATCCTTCGCGAGGCGGGCTATAGCCAGGGAACCGTCGCCCAGCGCCTCGCCAAGCTCAACACCGCGCCGGCACAGCTCTACCCCAATACGGACGCTGGCCGGGCGCAGCTGCTCAAGGATCTTAACGCCGACAATTCGGCCCTGGCCGCGAAGCTTCCAAGGGCCTTCGCGACCCTGCCTACGCAGCCGCTGGAAATCCGCCGGGTGCCGGTCGAGATCCAGGACGGCGCCTCCAACGGCTATTACAACCGCGCCTCGCTTGACGGCACCCGGCCGGCGATCTTCTTCATCAACCTGAAGGACGTTGGCGACTGGCCGAAATATTCGCTTCCGGCGCTGGTCTATCACGAAGGCGTGCCGGGCCATCACCTGCAGATCAGCCTCGCGCAGGAATCGAAGGAGATCCCGATGCTCCGGAAGGTCGGCGGCTTCTCGGCCTATTCGGAAGGCTGGGCGCTCTATGCGGAAGAGGTCGCGAACGAGCTCGGCGGCTACGATGGGATCGAGCGGGCGGGCTATCTCCAGTCCTTCCTGTTCCGCGCCGCGCGCCTCGTCATCGACACGGGCCTGCACACCAAGCGCTGGAGCCGCGAGAAGGCGATCGACTACATGGTCGCCACGACCGGCTTCGCCCGGCCGCGGTCGCAGCGCGAGATCGAGCGCTATTGCACGCAGATCGGCCAGGCCTGCAGCTACAAGGTGGGTCACGGCGTCTGGACGAGAGCCCGCGCCGAGGCCGAAGCGGCGCTTGGGCCGAAGTTCGACCTCAAGCAATTCCACGAGGTGCTGAAGGAAGGCGCGATGCCGCTTACCGTGCTGGAGCGGCGGATCAAGGCACGGACGGCGGCTCAGCTCGCCTGACGCTGCAGCTCCTCGGCGAGCTCGGCGACTTCGAGCCAGCGCTCCTCCGCCGCCTCTTTGTCCTTGCGGAGGGCCACCACACGCTCCGTGAGCTCGGCGAAGCGGGCGGGATCGCGCGCGTAGAGCTCGGGGTCGTGGAGAAGCATCTCGATGGCGGCGATCTCTCCGTCGATGCGCGCCACTTCGCCCGGCAACCGGTCGAGGTCGCGCTGGTCCTTGTAGGAGAGTTTCTTGCGCTCCTCCCCGGAACGGGGAGGGGGACCAGCCGAAGGCTGGTGGAGGAGTCGCCTGGCACCTCCTTCGACCCCTCCGTAATCCGTACGCTTGCGCCGGGCGCCTGCCACCTCCCCGTTTCGGGGAGGAGCTTTCCGCTTCTTCTCCCAATCTGCATAGCCTCCGGCGACAATGTCCACCCTGCCCGAGCCGTCGAGGCCCAGCGTGACCGTCACCGTCCGGTCGAGGAAATCGCGGTCGTGGCTGACGAGCAGCACGGTGCCCTCGTAATCCGCGATCACTTCCTGAAGCAGGTCCAGGGTTTCGAGATCGAGGTCGTTGGTCGGCTCGTCGAGCACCAGCAGGTTCGCTTCGCGGGCGAACTCGCGTGCGAGCAGGAGCCGCGACTTTTCGCCGCCCGACAGGGACCCGACAGGGGCGTCCGCAAGCGCGGGGTCGAATAGGAATTCCTTGAGATACCCCTTGATGTGCTTCTTGTGCCCGCGCACGTCGATCCAGTCGCCGCCGTGGGCAAGGATGTCGCGGACACTTTTCTGCGGCTCCATCAGCTTGCGCTGCTGGTCGATGACGATTCCCGAGAGCGTTTTCGCCCGATTTACCTTGCCGGTGTCCGGCGCGATCTCGCCGGTCAGGAGCTTCAGCAACGTCGTCTTTCCAGCGCCGTTCGGCCCGACCAGGCCGATCCGGTCGCCGCGCTGGATGCGGAGCGAAAAATCGCGGATTACCGTGCGCTCGCCATAGCTTTTCGACACGTGCTCAGCCTCGATCACCGCTTTTGACCGGACCTGGTCCTTGGCGAGCGCCAGCTTCGCGCTGCCGGGGCTTCCGAGCGTTGCCGCGCGCTCGGCCCGCATTTCCTGAAGCTTGGCAAGCCGGCCTTGGTTGCGGCGGCGGCGGGCAGTCACGCCGCGCTCAAGCCAACGAAGTTCGATCGCGAGCTTCGCGTCGAGCTTCTCGGCCGCCTTCGCCTCCTCCTCATAGACCTTTTCGGTCCACGCTTCGAAGCCGCCGAAGCCGATCTCCGCGCGGCGCAGCATGCCGCGATCGAGCCATAGGCAGCTCCTCGTCAATCGCGCCAGGAAGGTCCGGTCGTGGCTGATCGCGATGAAGGCGCCCTTGAACCGCTTGAGCCAATCCTCGAGCCATTCGATCGCGCCAAGGTCGAGATGGTTGGTCGGCTCGTCGAGGAGGAGCACGTCGGGGCCCTGCGCGAGCGCACGGACGATGGCGGCGCGCCTCCTTTCCCCGCCGCTCGCGGTTGCCGCGGGTCGATCGAGGTCGACTCCCAGCTGGTGGGCGACCGCGGCCGCCTCATGCGCCGCGGGCGCTCCCGGACCGGTCAGGACCCAATCGGCAAGGGTTCCGTGCGGATCGACCGCCGGATCCTGCTCGAGAAGCACGACCTTCGTGCCGGGAACGATCGTCCGGCGCCCGTCGTCGGGGTCGATGAGGCCGGCGAGGCATTTGAAGAGCGTGGTCTTGCCGGCGCCGTTGCGGCCGATCAGCGCCAGCCGGTCACGGCCGCCGATATGCACGTCGAGGCCGCGGAACAGCCAGCCTTCGCCCTGGACGAGGCCGAGACCCTCGTAAGATAGCACCGGTGCCGCCATTCGGCGCGCACTAGCGGGACGAAACAGGCTTCCCAACCCTCTCTCGCGCGCGCTCGGGCGTAAAGCTCACGCAACGCCGCGGAGGGTCGGGCGTTGTGGCTTTTGCGCCACGTTCGTGCTCCTGAACGCAGCCGTTCGGCAGCATTCATAGGACATTCAATGCATTCTGGTAGAAAGCCGCCTCAAGAGAATCGCAATGCGCCTGTTTCGTACCCTCTTCCCGGCCGCGCTTGCCGCTGGCCTTTTCGCCGCTCCGGCCCTGGCGGATCCGCCGCGCGACGCCGAGCGAGCGTTCGAGGAGCGCGTCCAGGGCCGCTCCATGCCCCTTCCCAGCATCGAGCGACGGGTGATGCCGCTGATGCCCGGCGCCGACTATCTTGGCCCGGAGCTCAACGGCAGGACCTATCGGCTGAAGTTCGTCCGCAACGGTCGGGTGATCTGGGTCGACGTCGACGCGGCCACCGGCAAGATCAAGGGCCGCTCGCGCTAGGGCTTTGGGCCCAAGTCCGGCCATTCGTCGCATTTCTTGCCCGCATTGACATTTCGGGCGTTCTTCCCAGCTTTCATTCCGGACAAGCAACCGTTCAGCTTCGCGCGTGTTGAGAGGCCGAAGGTTCCAGGGGACTATAACAAATGCGCGTTCTGATCGTTGAAGACGAACCCAATCTCGGCCGCCAGCTGCGCTCGACGCTCGAGGGCGCCGGCTACGCCGTCGATCTCGCCACCGATGGTGAAGACGGCCACTATCTCGGCTCGACGGAGAGCTACGACGCGGTCATTCTCGACCTCGGCCTTCCCGAGGTCGACGGGCTGACCGTGCTCGACCGCTGGCGGAAGGAGGGCCGCAAGATGCCGGTTCTTGTGCTGACCGCGCGCGACAGCTGGTCGGACAAGGTCGCGGGCCTCGACGCCGGGGCGGACGATTATCTCGCCAAGCCGTTCCAGACGGAGGAGCTGATCGCCCGGCTCCGCGCCCTCATTCGCCGCGCCTCGGGCAATGCGAGCTCCGAGCTTATCGCGGGCGACATCCGCCTCGACACGCGCTCGGGCAAGGTGACCAAGGCCGGCGAGCCGGTGAAGCTCACCGCCCAGGAGTACAAGTTGCTGTCCTACCTGATGCACCACAAGGGCAAGGTCGTCAGCCGGACGGAGCTGATCGAGCACATCTACGACCAGGATTTCGACCGCGATTCGAACACGATCGAGGTGTTCGTCACGCGCATCCGCAAGAAGCTCGGGCCCGACGTCATCACCACCATCCGCGGCCTCGGTTACAGCCTCGAGGAGCCGCGGGCCTGAGGTCACGCCCCGTTCATCGCCGGCCGGGACTATGAGCGGGTGAGCGCAGGATGAAGCTTCCACGCATCCGTCTCGGCCGTTTCTGGGTCCGCAGCGCCAGCCGCCACACCGGCTCGCTCACCCGGCGGATGATCGGCATCGCCGCCTTGTGGATCGCCCTCTTGCTCGGCGTCGGCGGCCTTGCGCTCGACCGCGTGCTGGTCTCGGCGATCACCGAGAATTTCGATTCCCAGCTCGACTATGTGCTGACGGCGATGGTGGGCTCGGCCGAGATCGACGAGGAGGGCCGGGTCTTCTTCAATCGCCTGCCCGCCGACCAGCGCTTCCTCGAGCCCTATTCCGGCCTCTACTTCCAGATCAGCGGCGCCGGCTTCGAGCCGTTCTCCTCGCGCTCCCTGTGGGACCGGCGCCTGCGCGTCGGCGCCGCCCATGCCGACGATTCGGCCCATTATTACGACAGCGAGGAATTCCCGATGGAGCGCCTGAGGGTGATCGAGCGGGATGTCCGCCTGCCGAGTTCGCCGGTGCGCTGGCGGTTCCAGGTCGCGCAGAATCGCGACCTGCTCGACGACCAGATCGGGGTCCTGAGGCGCACCCTCGTCCGCTCGTTCGGCCTGCTCGGGCTCGGCCTGATCGCGATCGCGGCGATCCAGGCGGTCTACGGCCTGTGGCCGCTGCGGCGGATGCGCCGCGCCATTGCCGCGATCCGCACCGGCGAGCGCTCGCGGATCGACGAGAAGCTGCCGCGCGAGATCGAGCCGCTGACCGCGGAGCTCAACCAGCTGCTGGCCCATAACGAACGGCAGGCCGAAGAGGCGCGACGCCATGCCGGCAACCTCGCCCATGCGCTGAAGACGCCGCTGTCGGTGCTGGCGGCGGAAAGCCGGCGGCTGCGCGCGCGCGGCGACGGCGCCATTGCCGACGGCCTGGACCGCGCCATCGCCGCCGCCGCCGCCGCCATCGAAGCCGAACTGGCGCGCGCCAAGGCCGCTGCCGCGCGCCAGAGCATCACACCGCAACTCGTGCCGGCGCGGGT
>JBKHXB010000042.1:0-17012 GCA_046566245.1 Alphaproteobacteria bacterium
ATCCTGACGGCCACGCCATATTCAACCTGAAGCGCGATCAGCGACCGCTCCGGGTCGTCCGCGACGGCGTCCTCGATCTCCACTCCGCGGTTCATAGGCCCAGGGTGCATGACCACGGAGTGAGGAGCCGCGGTCGCGAGCCGTTCCTTCGTTAGCCCGTAAGTCTGGAGATACTCACCGGGCGCGTCGCCGAGATCCTCCTCGAGCCGCTCGCGCTGGACCCGAAGCATCATCACCACATCGGCTCCGGCGATGGCGTCGTCGATAGCCGTCGCTGACAGGTCGCCGGGCACGAGCTT
Source organism: Alphaproteobacteria bacterium (assembly GCA_046566245.1). Lineage (GTDB taxonomy): Bacteria > Pseudomonadota > Alphaproteobacteria > Sphingomonadales > Sphingomonadaceae > Sphingomicrobium. The sequence continues at coordinate 300 of JBKHXB010000042.1, forward strand.
CTCCGGACCGGCGACACGAACGGTCGCGCCGAGCCTCGCCAGGAGCTTCATGTTTGAATGGGCGACCCGGCTGTGCCTGATGTCGCCGCAGATCGCCACCGTCAGCCCGGATACGCGGCCGAAATGCGAGCGGATGGTCGCTGCGTCGAGCAGCGCCTGGGTCGGGTGCTCGTTGGTGCCGTCGCCGGCGTTGATCACCGGGCAATCCATGATCTGCGCGACCTCGTTGGCCGAGCCGTTCTCGCGATGCCGGATCACCAGCGCGTCGGGGCGCATGGCATTGAGCGTGCGCGCCGTGTCCTCGAGCGTCTCGCCCTTCTTCACCGACGATTGCTCGACCGGGAGCGTGACCACCGACGCGCCGAGCCGGTGCGCGGCGGTCGCGAACGACATCAGGGTCCGTGTCGAATTTTCGTAGAAGAGGTTGAAAAGGACCTTGCCCTTGAGCGTCTCGGTCGATCGACCGGCGCGATTGTCGAGAAGGAACGCGTCCGCGCGGTCGAGGATGGCCGCGATCTGCGCGTCAGTCAGCGAGTCGATGGAGATCAGGTCCACGAGCGCCTCGCTTATTCCGGGACTTGCAGATTGGCCAGAGCGTCGATCGCACCCTGGAGGATGTGGGCCGCGGCGAGGGCGTCAACCTTCTCGGCGCGCCGGGCGCGGCTGACGTCGGCATCGATCATCGCCCGCTCGACCGCCTGGGTCGACCAGCGCTCGTCCCACAACAGGATCGGCAGGCCCAGTGGAGCAAGGTTGCGGGCAAAGGCGCGCACCGACTGGGTCCGCGGGCTGTCCGTCCCGTCCATACTGAGCGGCAGCCCGATGACGAGGCCGACGACATGCTCTTGCTCGACGAAGCCGCGCAGCTGTTCCATGTCCTTGGTGAACTTGGTCCGGCGGATTGTCCGGGCCGGTCCCGCGAAGTGCCATTGCGAATCGCATATCGCGATCCCGATCGTCTTCGTGCCGACGTCGAGTCCGGCCAGCTTCCCCTGTTTCGGAAGGGCGCCCGCGAATGCCGTTACTTCACCGGTGATCAGCGCTGCCATGCAGCCACTCTCCGTCCCGCGTCCTGCCGGATGGCCCCCCAGAAGAGCGCATAGTCGTAGACGTGATAATTGTTGCCCGGAAGCACGTACGGACCAAGGTTCGGGATCTCGCCGTCGAGGACAAGCAGGCCGCGGCTGCAATGTGCGCCAACCAGGCCCGCGGCGAGGCTTGCCGAAGTCAGGTCACCGTTGGGCACCAGAGTTCCCGAATTGGCTGAGGGCGGCGCCGCCCCGCCGCGAGTGCCGGTGATGGGATTGACGCACAGTATGTCTTCGCGCCGGCGCGCCTTGCCGGTGAAACCCTTCGATTCTTCCCAGGAATTCAGGACCAGCGACGGGTTCGCCGGCTCGGAGAAGCTCATCCATGACAGGACGCAACTCGTCTGGTCGGGCTTCTCGCAAGCCGGGAAGCCCATCGCGGGCAGGTCGGCGGCCGTGCTCACCGGCCAGCCGACGATATAAGCGGCGACTAACCGGCCTTTCAGCCGGTCCTTCCTCTCGGCGAGCAGCCGCATCAGGTGGAGCGCGCCCTGGCTGTGCCCGGCGAGGATGACAGGCCGATCAGGATTGGCTTCGATGAAGCGGTCGAAGGCCGAGAGCACGTCCGAATAAGCGAGGTCGAGTGCCTTGCGGGCGTCGTCGCTGTCGAGCAGGAAGGCCCCGTAGGCGGCCTGGCGATAGCGCGGAGCCCAGACCTCGGAGACATCGCTGAACGCGCTGGCCTGGCTTTGCAGGAAGAGCCGCGTGCGTCCGTCGGTATAGCCCTGCTCGGGGCGAAGCTGCGCGTTCCACCGGTCTCGTTCGAGATAGGTTGTCGGGTGGACGTAGAAGAGCGCCGCCGGTCGCTCGCCGCTCGGCGGAAGTGGCGCGCCGGACGGCTTCCATTGTGTGGGATCATCCGGCCAGGTGATTCCGGGTCGGATGAGCCAGGCCGCGTCGGCCGAATAATCCGGTCCCTCGCCGGCCTTGTTCGCCTCGAAATGGCCCTTGGGAGTCGCCTGCTTCAAAAGGACGTCCCCGCCCCAGTTGAAGATGGCGAAGGCGGCCGCGACGACAGCCAATGTCAGGATGGTGACGATGAAGAGGAAGCGGCGGGCGCACATTGGCGGCGGGCTCTATTGGCCGCTTTGCGGACACGCAACTGACCATTGCAGTCGCCGACCCAGCCCCTAATCTCGCTTACATCGCGGCCGCATCCCGAGGGGAGGGGAATGACCGACTGGTTCTACAGCCTGCCGATCTGGCTCGGCTCGATCGTGGTACTCGGCGCGGCGCTGGCTGTCGGGCTCGGCGGCAGCCTCGGGGTTCAGAAGCTGCTTCGCCTCAAGGTGAATGCCGAGGAGCGCGAGGTCGCGATCAACCTGATGCAGGTAGTCGCCGCCTATGTCGGCATCATGATCGCGTTCGCCGGCGTCCAGGTGTGGCAGGACTTCACCGATTCGCGCAACGCCGTCTCCGAGGAGGCGGCGACGGTCTCGCAGCTTTACCAGGACCTCAGCATCTTCGGTCCCGAGACGGCGCCGGCGCGGGCCGCCCTTCGCAACTATGTCGTCAGCGTCGCCGAGGATGAATGGCCTCAGCTCAGCCAGGGGTCTGGGAGCGAGGAGACAGAGATCGCGCTCCAGACGGTGTTCAAGGAAATCGGCAAGCTCAATCCCGCCGACAACAGGGCGAGCGCGATCTACGAGGAGATGCTCGGCCAGCTCAACGCTCTCGTCGACTTCCGCCACGACCGAATCGTCGACAGCCGCAACGGCATACCGGCGATCCTCTGGACCATCGGGCTCGTCGGCGCCTTGCTCACCATCGCCTATGCGTCGGCCTTCACCCCGACGCGCTACAACGTGTTCATGACCGCGGGCATCGCGCTTACGCTCGGGCTCGTCTTCCTCTTCATCCTGACGGTCGATTATCCGTACAAGGGCGATTTTAGCGTCAGCAGCGCGCCGCTCACCGAAGTAGTGGGCGAATTCGACCGGCTGGACCGGATGGGAATGGACGCACAGGGGCAAACCACCGAGCTTCGCTGACGCTTGCCGCCCTCGGGACGCGCGGCTATCCGCCGCCCCAGTAACGCGCCCGTGCGGGGCGCGCCCTACAGGGAATCCGATGTCCGTAACCCCCGAACAGGTCCGCCATATCGCCAACCTTGCCAGGATCGCGATGAGCGAGGACGAGCTCGAGCGGCTGGTGCCGGAGCTCAACAACATACTCGGCTGGGTCGAGCAGCTCGGCGAGGTCGATACCGAAGGTGTCGAGCCGCTCGCGACCGTTATCGAGCAGAAGCTGAGGCTTCGCGAGGACAAGGTCACGGAGGGGGATTGCCGCGACGACATCCTGGCCAATGCGCCGGACGCGGAACATGGATTCTTTGCAGTGCCGAAGGTCATAGAGTGACCGAGCTGACCTCCCTCACCATCGCCGACCTGCGGGACGGTTTCCGCTCGGGAGAGTTCACCGCGCGCGAGATCGCGGAGGCTTTCAACGCCGCCGTCGCTGCAGCGCGCGCGCTCAACACCTATACGGTCGAAACCCCTGAAGACGCGCTCGCAGCCGCGGAGGCGGCGGACAAGGCGCGGGGGTCGGGGGATCTTCCGCCCCTCGCGGGAATCCCTCTCGGCATCAAGGACCTGTTCGCCACGCGCGGGGTCGAAACGACTTCGGGCAGCCGGATCCTGTGCGGCTTCAAGCCCCCCTACGAGAGCACGGTCACGGCCAACCTTCGGCGCGCCGGCGCGGGCATGCTCGGCAAGCTCAACATGGACGAGTTCGCGATGGGCTCGTCGAACGAGACCAGCGCCTATGGGCCGGTGGTCTCGCCCTGGAAGCGAAACGACGGGAGCAACGCGTCCCTCACTCCGGGCGGTTCGTCGGGAGGGTCGGCGGCTGCGGTCGCCGCCGGGATCGCTCCGGGCGCGACCGGGACGGACACGGGCGGATCGATCCGTCAGCCGGCCGCCTTCACCGGCATTTGCGGGATCAAGCCGACCTACGGGCGCTGCTCGCGCTGGGGGATCGTCGCGTTCGCAAGCTCGCTTGACCAGGCCGGGCCGATGGCGAGGACGGTCCGCGACTGCGCCATCCTGCTGGAGGCAATGGCGGGCTTCGATTCCAAGGACTCAACCTCGCTCGACCTGCCGGTTCCCGAATGGGAAAAGCATTTATCAAGCAATCTCAAGGGCAAGCGCGTCGGCATTCCCAAGGAGTATCGGATCGAGGGAGTCCCGGACGAGATCAATGCCCTTTGGGACCAGGGCATCGAATGGCTGAAGGATGCGGGCGCCGAGCCGGTCGAGATCAGCCTGCCACACACGAAATATGCGCTCCCGACCTACTACATCATCGCCCCGGCGGAGGCTTCGTCCAACCTCGCCCGCTACGACGGGGTGCGCTACGGCCTGCGCGTAGAGGGCGGCGGCTCGCTCGCCGACATGTATTGCGCGACCAGGGCCGCGGGCTTCGGAGCCGAGGTCAAGCGCCGCATCATGATCGGCACCTACGTCCTGTCCGCGGGCTTCTACGACGCCTATTTCACCAAGGCGCAGAAGGTCCGGACGCTGATCAAGCGCGATTTCGCCAAGGCCTTCGAGCGATGCGACCTGATCCTCACTCCGACCGCGCCCTCGGCCGCCTTCGCGCTGGGGGACAAGAGCGCCGACCCGATCGCCATGTACCTGAACGATGTCTTCGCGGTCCCGGCGAGCCTTGCGGGGCTGCCCGCCATGTCGGTCCCGGGCGGCCTTGACGGGCAGGGCCTTCCGCTCGGCCTTCACCTGATCGGCCCGGAGCTCGACGAGCAGGGCGTGCTGAACGCGGCCCTGGCCATAGAGGAGCGAGCGGGCTTCACCCATCGCGCGGAGAGATGGTGGTGACCGAGCGCGAGCGAATCGAGCAGGAAAAGGAGCTCGACCGGAGGATCGACCTCATCAACGTCATCTTCGGGGCGGCCTTGGGCGGCTATATCGGCGACGTTCTCGGCCAGCAGACCCTGGACGGCCATCGCGGCCTGCTCCTGGCCCTGGCGCTGGTCATTCTCGTCTGCCTGCTGGTGGCGGTCAGGAACCTGGTTCACGTCCTCAAGGGCACGCACAAGGGCTCGTGGAAAATCCCGTTCGCCGTGTGCATCGGCGGCCTGGCCTTCTTCTACGCGATCCGCGGCGACACCTATCTCGACCTTGGCGCACTGCTTCCCGTCGTAATCGGCTGGGCGGCGGCATTCGCCGTGGTGATTTCGGCGCAATTCTTCCTGTTCACGGAGCGCAAATGAACGCGCCATACCGCCTCAAAGGCGCCACGGGCGAGTGGGAGGTCATCATCGGCCTTGAAGTCCACGCCCAGATCACCGCCACCGCGTCCAAGCTGTTCTCGGCCGCGGCGACGACTTTCGGCGCGGAGCCGAACACGCAGGTGAGCCTGGTCGACGCGGCGATGCCGGGAATGCTTCCGGTCCCGAACCGCGAGTGCATCCGGCAGGCCGTGCGCACTGGGCTTGCGCTGGAAGCGAAGATCAACCGCTGGAGCCGGTTCGACCGCAAGAACTATTTCTACGCCGACCTGCCGCAGGGCTATCAGATCAGCCAGCTCTATCACCCGCTCGTCGGCGAGGGTGAGGTGGAGATCCTGCTCGACGAGCAGGACGAAGCATCGGCCAAGAAAATTGGCATCGAGCGAATCCACGTCGAGCAGGACGCGGGCAAGCTGATGCACGACCAGCATGCGACCATGTCCTACGTCGACCTTAATCGCGCGGGCGTCGCACTGATGGAGATCGTTTCCAAGCCTGACATGCGATCCCCAGCGGAAGCAGGGGCTTACATCAGGAAGCTAAGAGCGATTCTCCGTTACGTCGGCTCGTGCGACGGCAACATGGAGGAAGGCTCGATGCGCGCAGACGTCAACGTCAGCGTGCGTAAGCCCGGTGACGAACTCGGCACGCGCTGCGAGATCAAGAACGTCAATTCGGTGCGTTTCGTGATGGCCGCGATCGAGCATGAGGCGAAGCGCCAGATCGCCGTCATCGAGGAAGGCGGCAAGGTCGTCCAGGAAACGCGGCTGTTCGATCCTGACAAGGGCGTGACTCGCGCCCTACGGTCGAAGGAAGAAGCGCACGATTACCGTTACTTTCCGGATCCCGACCTGCTTCCGCTCGAGCTGGACGAAGGATTCATCGAGGAGTGCCGGTCGAGCCTGCCCGAGCTGCCCGACGCCAAGCGCAAGCGCTACGAGAGCCTCGGCATCACTCCCTACAATGCCGGCGTGCTCACGGCCGACGTTGATATCGCCCGCTGGTTTGACGCCTTGCTCGAAACGGGCGCGGAGCCGAAGGCCGCGGCCAACTGGACCGCGTCCGAGCTGTTCGGTGCCTTGAACCGGCTCGACCTGACGATCGACCGGAGCCCGGTGAGCCCGGCCCAGGCCGGCGAGCTGCTCGCCCTCGTGGCCGACGGAACCCTGTCGAGCACGCTCGCCAAGCAGGTCTTCGAGATCATGCTCGATACCGGCGAGGGCGCGAACGCGATCGTCGAGAAGAAGGGCCTGAGGCAGACCAGCGACACGGAAACGATCGACGCGGCTGTCGATCAGGTGCTCGCGGCCAACGCCGACAAGGTCGCCGAATATCGCGGCGGCAAGCAGCAGCTTTTCGGCTTCTTCGTCGGACAGGTGATGAAGGCGATGGCCGGCAAGGCGAACCCGAAAATCGTCAACGAGAGGCTCCGCGAAAAGCTCGGCTGAGGCCTTTGATAGAATTTGCTAGGGTGTTCAAAAGCTTGCGCTTTTTCTTAATCTGGAGTTCATGGAGCCCGCCGCACTAGGAGGCCGGATACGGCGCCCGCGCCGTTGGGGAGAGTTCGTCAATGCGCAATTCCGCAATCGCGATGGCTGTCGCCGCGAGCGTCACGCTGAGCGCCTGCGTGCAGACCCGCCAGTATGCGGACCTCCAGTTCACTCCGCCCAGCGGCGACTACAAGCTGCTCGTGCTTCGTCCTGACGTCAGCGTCGGCTCCGTGACGACCGGCGGGATGGTCGAGCCGCGCGCCGACTGGACCGAGCAGGCGCGGGCCAACATCACCGCTGCCCTGAAGGCGCAGCAGGCAGGCCGCGGCGGCCAGGTGCTCGTCGCCGAGAAGCGCAGCGAGATCCCAAATGTCGATGCCGACACCGTCGCGGAAATCGAGCGGCTCAACTTCATCGTCGACCAGTCGATCGTCCTTCACAAATATCTCGGCGTCTATTTGCCAACCAAGCGGGGCAAGGGCCTTGAATACACGCTTGGCCGCGAAGCGGTGGAGTTCGGCCGAAAGACCGGCTTCGACTACATGCTCTTCCTCCATGCCGAGGACAGCTTCGCCTCGACCGGCCGGGTCGTGCTGCAAGTGCTTGGGATCGCCGGCTGCTTCGTCGGTTTCTGCGTTCCAAACATCGGCGGCGGCGGGCAGCTGGCTTATGCTTCGCTCGTCGACCTGAAGACAGGCGAAGTCGTCTGGTTCAACGTGCTTATGGCGGGCACCCAGGTCGCCGGAATCAAGATGGGCGACATCCGGACGCCCGAAGGCGCCGCGCAGATGGTCGAGCGGCTGCTCGGCCGGATGAAGCCGGGGCTCGACATCCGTCGCGCCCAGAAGGCTCAGAAGGTGCAGTCCTGATGTGCATCCGCTGCGAAATCAGCCGAAGGTCTCTCCTCGCCGGAGGGGGCGCGCTAGCCGCCGCCTCTCTTACCGGCATTGCCCAGGCGCGAATCCGGCCGGCCGACATGGTGCCGCTGATCGGCCCGGGCTACCGGCCCACCGACAAGGACGAGCAGGGCCTGTGGCAGCAGGTTGAGCGGGTTGAGGAGGAGATCGCTGGCTCCAACCTGCTGATCAAGGATGAGGGCGTCACCAGCTACGTCCGCGAGCTGATCGGCAAGGTCGGCGGCCCGGCGGCGCGTGACATGCGCATCTACGTCGCGCGGATTCCCGAGTTCAACGCGATCATGTTTCCGACCGGCTTCTCGGTCGTCTTCACCGGCCTTCTCCTCAGGATGCGCAACGAGGCCCAGCTGGCCGGCGTGATCGCGCACGAATCGGGCCATTTCCTGCGCCGCCACATGATCCGTCAGTGGCGCGACATGCGCCGCAAGAGCGATATCCTGTCGATCGGCGCAATGATCGCGGGCGTCGGCGGGGCAGGGGCCGGCGTCTACACAGGCGATTTCGTCCGACTTGCCCAGCTCGGGACCATCCTCTCGCTCTTCCAGTACAGCCGGACGATGGAGGCCGAAGCAGACGCCATGGGCGCGCGGCTGATCGCCGAAGCCGGCTATTCGCCCATGGAGATGTCCAACACCTGGGAGCAGCTGATCGGCGAGATGGACGCGAGCGCGCGCTACCGCCGCAAGCACCGCGACCGGCGCTACGGCCTGTTCGAAACCCATCCGGCGCCCGACACTAGGCGGGCGGACCTGAGGGCCACCGCGGCGGAGCTGACCGTTCCGGGCCGCCCCTACGAGACCGGACGCGACCGTTATCTCAACGCCATCGCTCCGATCCGGCAGATGATGCTCGACGACCAGGTCAAGCTGAACGATCCCGGCGCTAGCCAGTATGTGATCGAAACCTTGGCGCTCGACGGCTGGAACGGCCTGCTCCGCTTCTACGAAGGCGAGGTCTGGAGGCTCCGCAACCGCGATAGCCAGGGAGACTTCGCCCGCGCAGAGCAAAGCTATGCGATCGCGGTCGCCTATCCCGATGCCCCGCCCGAGGCGTGGCGCTGGCACGGACTGGCGCTGATGAAGAACGGCCGACAGCCCGAAGGGCGCGCAGCGCTTGCTCGCTATCTCTCGATGAAGCCGGACGCGCCCGACGCGCCGTTCATCAGGCAAATGATCGGTTAGGGGCGGGACGGATGAAGCCTGGGATCAAGCTCGTCATCGCTGCAGCCGCTCTCGCCCTGCCGCTGTCCGCGTGCACCGGCCTCGGCGGCTATGGCGGCTTCAGCGACTATTACAGCCTGGTCCGCCCGCAGAGCGTGCGCGTCGGCGACGGCGGGATGACGGTAACTCCCCCGCGGGAGTGGAACCGGCAGAGGCGCTTCTTCTTCGATCACGTGCCCTGGGTCGAGGACTGGACGCTCAACGGACCGCTGCTCGACAACATGTCCTTCATCAGCGGACTACCGCACGGCAAATATCTGATCCGCACGGATCGGCGCGACGCGCAGCAGGTTCCCCGGTTCGATTCGGACATGACTGCGCCAGAGATCCAGGCGCTGCTTGAAAGCGCCTATCGCGTGCGCGGAGGCGCTGTGGATTTCCGTACGCTGTCGCTGCAGCCCCGGCAGTTCCTAGGCTACCCTGGCTTCCAGTTCGATTTCGAGCATCTCGACACCGACGAGGTGTGGCGCAAGGGACGGGCGGTCGGAGCCGTGATCGGCGGCCGGCTTTACCTGATCATGCTCGACGGGGTTCGCGCCCATTATTTTCCGAACGCGCTTCCGGATTTCGAGGCGATGGTCGCCTCGGCCCAGCTTCGCCGGAGAACCTAAACTCCTGTCTAGCCGATCGGCTGGCCAGGCGTCGGACCGGGAGTCGAGGGCTGCGATGGTGCCGGGACGTCGATGTCTGGTTGCACGGGCGGCGTTTCGGGCGGGGGCTCGGTCGGCTGGCCTGGCTGCGACGGCTCGGGGGTCTCGGGCGGGCTGGGAGGCGGGTTCGGATCCTGGATGATGGTTTTTCTCCTCAGGGGAGCAAACGCCAACGCCGCCAGCGGGTTGCAGCCTCGCCGATTCGCGGCATGCTTGCCCCGTGGCCCAGCCTTGCTATAGGCCCGCCACCTTTCAAAGGCGTCCGCGCGCGCGTGGCGGAACTGGTAGACGCGCTGGATTTAGGTTCCAGTGTCGAAAGACGTGGGGGTTCGAGTCCCTCCGCGCGCACCATTTCCGCCCAGAGGCAAGCAGGGGGCTTGTCGGGGACGGAAATCGCCCTCGGGCGGTCGGTCGCCGAGTGCCGGGAAGAATTGAGGATTTTAGATTGTGATCAAGACTGTTGAGACCGAAACCCAGGGCCTGAAGCGCGCCTTCATGCTCACCATCCCGGCCAAGGACATCGACGCTCGCGTCGATCAGGAAGTGAAGAAGCTCGCGCCGAAGGTGCGTATGCACGGCTTCCGGCCCGGGAAGGTGCCGCCCAACCTCATCCGCAAGATGCACGGCGAATCGCTTCAGCGCGACGCCTTGAGCAGCGCGGTCCAGGACAGCGTCCAGAAGCTCCTCGAGGAAAAGAACCTGCGTCCCGCGATGCAGCCCGAAGTCGAGCTCAAGGAGGATTACCAGCCCGGCAAGGACGCCGAGGTACATGTGCGGGTCGAGGCGCTACCGGATGTTTCCGTTCCGAACCTCGACGGGCTGAAGCTCGAGCGGCTTACCGTCGAGCCTGACGAGAAGGCGGTCGACGAGCAGATCGCGCAGCTCGTGAGGACCAACAAGAGCTGGAAAGAGGCGCCCAAGAGCCACAAGGCGGCCGAGGGCGACCTCGTCGTCATGGACTATGAAGGCAAGGTCGGCGGCGAGCCGTTCGAAGGCGGAACCGGCGCGGACATGTCGATCGAGCTCGGCTCGGGCCGGCTCATCCCGGGCTTTGAGGATCAGCTGGTCGGCGCCAAGGCCGGCGACACCCGCGAGGTGAAGGTTACTTTCCCGAAAGACTATCCGGTCGACGCCTTGAAGGGGAAGGACGTAGTGTTCGACGTCACGGTGAAGGCCGTGAAGGTCACCACGGAAGCCAAGGCGGACGATGATTTCGCCAAGTCGCTCGGGCTCGACAGTCTCGACAAGCTCCGCGAGATCCTGCGAGACCAGCAGGCGCAGGAGCTGAATTCCCTGACACGGACCCACATGAAGCGACGCCTTCTCGACCAGCTATCCGAGCGGTGCGACTTCACGGTCCCGGAATCGATGGTCGAGGCCGAGTTCCAGAACATCATGCAGCAGCTTCGGCACGAGGCAAGCCATGAGGCCGACCCCGACGCGGCGCTCGCGGAAATCGAGAAGGAAGCGGACGATTACCGTCGGATCGCCGAGCGTCGAGTGCGGCTCGGCCTGCTGCTTTCCGAAATCGGCGCACAGAACAACATCCAGATCACCGATTCGGAGATGAGCCGGTTGATCGCGGAGGCCGTCGCCCAATATCCGCCGCAGGAGCGCGACCGGCTGATCGAGTACATCAGGCAGGAGCCCGCAGCCGCGGCCCAGCTTCGGGCCCCGCTCTACGAGGACAAGGTCGTGGACCTGCTTTTCTCGAAGGCGGAAATCGTCGAACGCAAGGCAACGCGCGCCGAGCTTGAAGCCGACCTAGAGGCCGAGGAAGGGCACGTGCATGGCCCAGGCTGCGGCCATGACATCGGGGAGACCAAGGCGGCGAAGCCCAAGGCGGCGGCGAAGCCCAAGGCCGCCAAGGGCAAGGCCGAGGGAAAGCCTGAGCCCGAGGCCCCGGCCAAGGGTCCGGTCGAAAAGGCTGCCGGCAAGCCCAAGCCCGCCAAGCCTCTAAAGGACGAGCCGGGAAGCAAGGCGCCAAAATCGAAGCCCGCGCCCACGAAGGGTGCCAAGGCCGCCCAGTCCGAAGCGAAGGCCGAGAAGGCTGCCAAGGCCAAGCCGGGAGCGAAGCCCGCCGCAAAGAAAGATACGGCGAAGAAGCCCAAGAAATAAGCATTCTCGCTGCGCACAGGGGGAGCAATGGCTGCGCACGACCAGGCCCGCATCGCCGTACTCCTTCCCTGTTACAACGAGGAGGCGACGATCGCAGCGACCGTATCGGGGTTCCGCAAGGCGCTCCCGAAGGCGGTCGTCTATGTCTATGACAACAACAGCACGGACGGCACGCGGCAAAAGGCTGTCAAGGCTGGGGCCATCGTCCGCTCCGAGCGCCAGCAGGGGAAGGGCCATGTCGTAAGGCGCATGTTCGCCGATATCGACGCCGACGTTTACGTGATGGCGGACGGCGACCTGACATACGATCCGGACGCTGCGCCGAAAATGGTGACGATGCTGCTGGAAGAGCAGCTCGACATGGTGGTCGGCACCCGCCGCCATGACGCCAAGGACGCTTATCGCGGCGGGCATGTGGTCGGAAACCGGCTCTTCACCGGCCTTCTCGCCCGTCTGTTCGGACGCAGCTTCAACGACATTTTCTCCGGCTATCGGGTGTTCTCGAGGCGGTTCGTGAAGAGCTTTCCCGTCCTTTCATCCGGCTTCGAGATCGAGACGGAAATCAGCGTTCACGCACTTGAGCTGAGGATGCCGGTCGGCGAGATCGAGACCCGCTACCTGGCCCGCCCGGAAGGCTCGGTGTCGAAGCTTTCGACCTTGAGCGACGGCTGGCGGATACTTCGCACCATCTTCACGCTCTATCGGATCGAGCGGCCGGTATTGTTCTACGGAGGGATCGGAGCGCTGCTTCTGATCGCCGCGCTGGCGCTGTCCGTCCCGCTGGTCCTCACCTATCTCGAAACGGGGCTCGTCCCGCGCGTTCCAACCGCGATCCTGGTCACCGGCATGACAATCGTCGCCGTGCTTTGCTTCTTTGCCGGACTGATCCTCGACACGGTGACCAGAGGCAGGCGGGAAACGCGCCGGCTTGCCTACCTCTCGCTGGAGGGCCCCGGCGCGAGCGCTTGAACCTTCCTGTTTTCCGCCCGATGTAGGGCAACGCAAAGCCAAACGAGGAACCGTCAATCACCATGGATCATCAGGACATCGTCTCGCAGCTCGTTCCGATCGTCATCGAGCAGTCGAACCGAGGCGAGCGCAGCTTCGACATCTATTCGCGGCTGCTGCGGGAGCGAATCGTCTTCATAACCGGGCCGATCGAGGATCATATGGCGAGCCTGGTCACGGCCCAGCTGCTCTTCCTCGAGTCGGAAAACCCCAAGAAGGACATCTTCATGTACATCAACTCGCCTGGGGGAGTGGTGACCGCCGGCCTGGCGATCCACGATACGATGCAATACATCCGCCCGAAGATCGGCACCGTGTGCATTGGCCAGGCGGCGTCGATGGGAAGCTTCCTGCTGGCCGCCGGCGAGCCCGGCATGCGGGTCGCCCTGTCGAACAGCCGGATCATGGTCCATCAGCCCTCAGGCGGCGCCCAGGGCATGGCCGCCGACATCGAGATCCAGGCGCGCGAAATCCTGCGCATGCGCAGCCGGCTGAACGCGCTTTACGCGAAATACACGGGCCAATCGATCGAGGAGATCGAGAAGGCCATGGACCGTGACAAGTTCATGGAAGCCGACGAAGCCAAGGAATTCGGCATCATCGACGAAGTATTCGAAAAGCGGCCCGAACAAGGGGAGGATGAGGGCACCCACGCAGGCGACGTGACTCCCAGCTGAGCCCCGGACGGGCTTGCGCTCCGGCAAAAGCCTGTCATGGAGCCGAAACATTTGCGAAAACGGGGGTTCGCTCCATGTTTGGCTGGATCCAGCGCCTGCTTCCCGTGCAGGGTGACTTCTTCGCGTTGTTCGAGGCTCATTCCGTAACGCTGGTCTCGGCCGCCGACGCGCTTCAGCAGCTGGCCTCCGACGGATGTTCGACGAAGGAGGCGCTACGGGCGATCCAGGACCGGGAGCACGAGGCCGATGAAATCATCCGTCAGGTGCTGCGCGAGGTCAGGCGGACCTTTCTGACCCCGTTTGACCGGGGATCCATCACCGGTCTTATCGGCGCGATGGACGACGCGATCGACGAAATGCTCGCGGCTGCCAGGGCAATGGATTTGTATGACCTGCGCACGCTGCCGCCGGAAATGAAGGAAATCATCAACTTGATAGCCGAGGCTGCGGCAGTGACTGCCAAGGCCGTGCCCCTTCTCCGAAACGTCAGCCGGAACGGCGGCAAGCTGCACGACCTTACCGCTCGCCTGGTCGAGCTCGAGGGGGATGCCGACGACATCCATGCGGCCGGCCTCAAGCGGGCCTTCCAGGAATTTTCGAACAGCGACCCGATGCAGTTCGCCGTCAATCGCGAGGTATTCAAGAACCTGGAGCGGGTCACCGACGCGTTCGAGGACGTGGCGAACGAGATTGACGGCATCGTCATCGATCACGCCTGAGGCAGGGCAGGGCAGGGGGCGCTCCAAATGCATGAGATCGCGCTACCGCTGCTCATCGGTCTCATCTTCATTGCGCTCGCCTTCGATTTCATCAACGGGCTTCACGACGCCGCCAACGCCATCGCGACCGTTGTCGTAACGAAGGTGCTGTCGCCTGGCTTCGCGGTCGCCTGGGCGGCCTTCTTCAACACCATCGCTTTCCTGTTCATCGGCCTTCATGTCGCCGAGACGATCGGCAAGGGGATTGTCGATCCGCTGGTCGTTGACCCTGCGGTCGTGTTCGGGGCGCTTCTGGGCGCGATTACCTGGAATGTCCTGACCTGGCGCCTGGGGCTCCCCTCGAGCAGCAGTCACGCGCTCGTCGGTGGCCTCGTCGGGGCGGGCGTGACGAAAGGCGGGTTCGACGCCATCGTCGCCTCGGGTGTGATCAAGACCAGTGTCTTCATCTTCGCGGCACCGATGCTTGGGATGGTGATGGCCATCATCCTCATGATCCTGACGTCATGGCTGTTCAGAGCCGCCGCGGCCCGCACCGCCGACACGGCATTCAGAAGGCTGCAGCTCTTGTCCTCGGCCGCCTATTCGATCGGGCATGGGGCCAACGATGCCCAGAAGACGATGGGGATCATCGCGGTGCTGCTGTTCAGCACCGGCAACCTCGGCGACGAGTTCTATGTGCCCTTCTGGGTGGTGATCGCGGCCCAGATCGCGATGGGCCTAGGAACGCTCATGGGCGGATGGCGGATCGTCGAGACGATGGGATCGCGAATCACCCGCCTTACACCGCATCAAGGTTTTTGTGCCGAAACCGGGGGAGCTGTCATGCTGTTCACCGCGACGGCCTTCGGGATTCCGGTGTCCACTACCCATACGATCACCGGCAGCGTCATCGGGGTCGGGGCCAGCCGGCGCGCCTCGGCGGTGCGCTGGCAGGTGGCCGGGAACGTGCTTGTCGCCTGGATTATCACCATTCCGGCGGCAGCCGCGATCGCAGCGCTATTTTATTGGATCACGACGCTTTTTTGATCTCCTCGGACTTGTCCCCTTATGTCCCCACAGCCATATTCGCTGGAGCAAAGCGGGACAGCAGGCGGCGCGTTAACCGAAGGCCAAGCTTGCGCGTTGTACAAATACAGGTAGCGTGTCGTTAGCGGGGCCGGGTGCCCCGAGGCGAAGATTGAAGGCGCAAGGGACTAGATGACCAAACTCTCGGGAAGCGACGGCAAGAGCACGCTTTACTGCTCATTCTGCGGCAAGTCGCAGCATGAGGTCAGGAAGCTGATCGCTGGCCCGACCGTGTTCATCTGCGACGAATGCGTCGAGCTGTGCAACGACATCATCCGCGAGGAATCCAAGTCCGCGCTCGTCAAGACGAGGGACGGGGTCCCGACTCCGGCCGAAATCTGCAAGGTTCTCGACGACTATGTGATTGGCCAGGACCGGGCGAAGCGCGTGCTCTCCGTCGCCGTTCACAACCATTACAAGCGGCTCAATCACGGCACCAAGGCCGGCGCCGACGTCGAGCTTGCCAAGTCGAACATCCTTCTGATCGGTCCGACGGGCTGCGGAAAAACCCTGCTTGCCCAGACCCTTGCGCGCATTCTTGATGTTCCCTTCACAATGGCAGACGCGACCACGCTGACCGAGGCGGGCTATGTTGGCGAGGACGTCGAGAACATTATCCTGAAGCTGCTGCAGGCGTCCGACTACAATGTCGAGAAGGCACAGCGCGGCATCGTCTACATCGACGAGATCGACAAGATCAGCCGCAAGTCGGACAATCCATCGATCACTCGGGACGTATCGGGCGAGGGCGTCCAGCAGGCGCTCCTGAAGCTGATGGAAGGAACGACCGCGTCGGTCCCGCCGCAGGGAGGCCGCAAGCACCCGCAGCAGGAGTTCCTGCAGGTCGACACGACCAACATCCTGTTCATCTGCGGCGGCGCCTTCGCCGGGCTGGAAAAGATCATTTCCGACCGGATGGAAGGCAAGTCGATGGGCTTCGGTGCCCATGTGGCCGCGCCCGACGAGCGCAAGACCGGCGAAATCCTCCGGCATTGCGAGCCCGAGGACCTTCTAAAGTTCGGCTTGATCCCCGAGTTCATTGGCCGCCTTCCAGTCATCGCCACGCTCATGGACCTCGACGAGGAAGCGCTGATCAAGATCCTGGTCGAGCCGAAGAACGCGCTGGTGAAGCAATACCACAAGCTGTTCGACATGGAGGATGTCGAGCTTGCGTTCAGCGACGATGCGCTCGCGGCGGTCGCGCGCAAGGCGATCGACCGCAAGACCGGCGCCCGTGGCCTCCGCTCGATTCTCGAGGGGATTCTCCTCGACACCATGTTCGACCTGCCCTCGATGGACGGGGTCGATGAGGTCCACATCGACAAGGACGTTGTCGAAGGCCGCAAGGAGCCGGTGCGAGTCTATGCCAAGAAAGGCAAGACGGGCGACGCTGCGTGAGCCGCCGGCATCCCGCCGCCGCTCAGGCGGTGGTTTCCTCAAGTCCCCTGCGTTATCTCCCGGTCGCGATCAGGGTTCCGCAGAACCCTCTCCGCGCCATCGCGGTGGGCTGGCTGA
>JBKHXB010000043.1:0-15984 GCA_046566245.1 Alphaproteobacteria bacterium
ATCCTTCTTGCGGTTCGTGAGCCTGAAAAGCACCGGCAGCGCGAAGCGCCGCTGACCTTCTTCGGCGGCTTTCGCAACCTCGGTAAGCAGACGAAGCGTGTTCTCGCGGTCGGCTTCCTGCTGATGCTCGCCCGGTTTTCCGAAGGGTTCCTCGTGCTGCGCGGGATCGACATGGGCCTGTCGCCCGGACTTTCCCCGCTCGCCCTCGTCCTGTTCAATCTCGGCTTTATGGCCCTCGCCTATCCCGCCGGCGCGCTCAGCGATTCGAGGAACCCGCGGAGCCTGCTCGCCGCCGGGATGGCTGTGCTGATCGCCGGCAACCTGGTGCTCGCGCAGGACTGGGGCATGGCGGGACTTGCGACGGGGGTTCTCTTGTGGGGCGCGCACATGGCGCTGACCCAGGGGATTCTTGCAAGGATGGTGGCCGACAGCGCGCCCGAGCCGCTTCGCGCGACCAGCTTCGGCGCCTTCTATTTCGTCACCGGCATCGCAACCCTGCTTGCGAGCGTCGCCGCCGGGCTGATCTGGGACCGCGAGGGCGCGGCAGCGACCTTCATCGCCAGCGCGATGGTCGCCGGGGTCGCGTGGGCGATGCTAACCCTGCTTCCGGAAGACCGCTCGGCGGTGGGCTAGAAAAGCGGCTTCAGCGTAACCGCCAGATGCGGGTCGAAGCCAAGCCCGTCCTGGCGGTGGGGCAGGCGGACGGCGAACAGCCGCCAGCGGCCGCCAAGTGCGGTCTCGTCACGCCCGACCCGGGTCTCGTGAACGACCGCGCCGCGATGACCGTCGCTTGCGAGAAGCCTGGCCAGGGCTTTCTGGAACGCCCGGTTCTCGCCCCGATTGCGAAGCTCGACAGCAAGCCCCGAAAGGGTGAGCGGGCCGCGCTCGTCAAACAGTGGCTCGGCCGCCGGGCTCATCGCGCATAGGTTTGCGTGGCGGTCGAGGAGCAGGGTCGCGCATTGCCGCTCATCGAGGTTGCCGACCATCATTTCCGCAGCCTCTCCATCGAGGGCCATCTGAACGCGGACGGCCCTTGCGAGCTGGTGCCGGAGCAAGGAGAATCGGCTCAGCGTCTCGTCGGTGCAGCGGCCGTCGCTGCGGCTCCGAAGCAGCGCGATCCCGAGCATATTTCGACTGTCCAGGAGCACGGCGCACTGACATCCGTACTGGATGTCGAGGTCGCTCGCGACGTCGTCATAGTCTGACGTATCGTGGAGTCGCCGATAGGCTTCGTAATCGGGCTCGTACTGGATCGCCATCGGGGCAGTCACCGAGCCGACGCGCCAGTTGATGGCCCCGTGGAAGACCGGGTCCCCGAGGTAGCGCTCAATTCCCGGGACGTCGCCAACGAACACGTTGAGAGGAAACAGGATCGGCCCGCCGATCCCGAGAAGATGGGCCGCATTGCTTCCCGTCGCACGGGCGATGGCGAGCACCGCCCGTTCCCAACCGTCGGCGTCGAAGGGCGCGTTGAGAATGGCGAACTCGGCCTCGCGGACCGAATCCTCCTTCCTCAGGTTCAAGCGGCTAAAGGACCGCCAGTACCCGGCGCTGCCAAGGCTAAGCGCCATCCGCCACCCACGAACTTCGCATTACGCGACATCACCCCTGTTACTCAGCGCGTGAATTTCTCGCCTTTTTCCGCTTTGTCCAGAAGCAGTTGCGAAAAACTGAAATCCGGCCCGAGGCGCTTCTCGTTGCGCCTCAGTCCGTCGACGATCGTTTGCAAACCCTCGACATTGTCGGCCCAGTACATCGGGCCGCCCTTGTAGACCGGCCAGCCGTAGCCATAGACCCAGACGACGTCGATGTCGGACGCGCGCTGCGCCATCCGTTCGTCGAGTATTTTGGCCCCTTCGTTGACCATCGGGTAAATCGTCCGCTCGATGATCTCCTCGGCAGAGATCTCGCGCCGTTCAATGCCCTGCTCCGCGGCGAATTTCTCGATGATCTCCTGGACCACCGGGGACGGGCTTGGCCGGCGCTTCTCGTCATAGTCGTAGAAGCCCGCGCCTTTCTTCTGCCCCCAGCGTTCGATTGCGCACAGAGCGTCGCGAAGGGTCTCGATGCGGCTCGGGTCGCGGTGCCAGCCGATATCCACCCCGGCGAGATCGGCCATCTGGAACGGGCCCATCGGCATCCCGAACTCCACGTGCATGCGGTCGACCTGCTCCGGGGTCGCGCCTTCGAGCAGCAGCTTGGTCGCCTCGACCTGCCGGGGCATCAGCATCCGGTTGCCGATGAAGCCGTGGCACACGCCCGCGACGACCGGCACCTTCTTGATCTTCTTGCCGACCTGCATCGCGGTCAGGAGCACGTCGGGCGCCGTCTTCGCGCCGCGCACGACCTCCAGCAGCTTCATGACGTTGGCGGGCGAGAAGAAGTGCATGCCCACCACGTCGCCCGGCCGGGACGTCGAGGCGGCGATCTCGTCGATGTTGAGATAAGATGTGTTGGACGCCAGGATCGCGCCTGGCTTGGCGATCCTGTCGAGCTTGCCGAACACCTCCTTCTTGACGCCCATATTCTCGTAGACCGCCTCGATGATGAGGTCGCAGTCGGCGAGCGCCTCGAAGTCGAGAGTCGGGTTGAGGAGCCCAATCGCCTTTTCGACCTGCTCGCCGGTGAAGCGGCCCTTGGCAGCGCTGGCATCGTAGTTCTTGCGGATCACCCCGACGCCGCGGTCGAGGGCCTCTTGGCTCATCTCGACGATCGTCACCGGGATACCGGCAGTCAGGAAGTTCATCGAGATCCCACCGCCCATCGTCCCGGCCCCGATCACGCCGACCTTGCGAATGTCGCGGGGCCTGGTGTCCTCCGGGATGTCGTCGATTTTCGCCGCCTTGCGCTCGGCAAAGAAGAAATAGCGCTGGGCCTTTGACTGCTCGCCGTTCATCAGCTCCATGAACAGCTTGCGCTCTTCAATCACGCCTTCCGAATAGGGCTTCTCGGTCGCGATCCTGACCGCCTTGATATTGGCTTCAGGAGCCTCGAAGCCCTTGAACTTGCGCGCGTTGGCCTTCCGGAATTCCTCGAAGACGGACTCGTCCACCTGCTCCAGCCGGTCCTGGCGTTCGGAGGATTTGGGAAGCGGCCGGACGTCCTTCACCTCCTCGGCGAAGGCGACCGCGTGCGGCAGGAGGTCGCCCTCGACGAGCCTGTCGACGAGCCCGCAATCGAACGCTTCCTTCGCGCCGATCGGGTTGCCGGTCGCGCACATCTGCAGCGCCTTTTCGACTCCCGCGACCCGCGGCAGCCGCTGCGTCCCGCCCGCGCCGGGGAGAAGGCCGAGCTTGACCTCGGGGGTGCCGAGCTTCGCGCTCGGGACCGCGACCCGGTAATGGCAGGCGAGCGCGACCTCTAGCCCGCCGCCAAGCGCCGTTCCATGGATCGCGGCGACGACCGGCTTGGTGCAGGCTTCGATCCGGTCGACGACCTGCGGGAGCATCGGCGGCTCGAACGCCTTCGGGGTCCCGAACTCGGAAACGTCCGCTCCGGCAAAGAAGGTCTGGCCTTCGCAGGCGATGACGATCGCCTTGATGCTGTCGTCGGCCTCGCTTTCCTCGATGCCGGCGACCAGGCCCTGCCGGACCGCGTGCGAAAGCGCGTTCACCGGCGGGTTGTTCGATTCCACGATCAGCACGTCGCCGTGGCGGCGGGTCGAAATGGGGCCGGTCGTCGGCTTGTCGATTACCTCGGTCATTCAATCTGCTCCCTGCAAACTCAAGCGCTCGTCTGCCCGTATTCCTGCCTGCTGAACGGGTGCGAGGCCGACAGGCCGCCGTCGACGGCGATCGCCTGTCCGTTGATATAGCTGGACGCGTCGGAGGCGAGAAAGAGCGCGACCGACGCGATCTCTTCCGGCTGGCCGCCGCGGCGCAGCGGGTTAAGCCGGCCGATCCGTTCCTCTCGCCCGGTCGAGCGCGCCCAGTCGAAAAATTCCGCGGTCATTCCGGTTTCGACGAGGCCCGGGCAAATCGCGTTCACCCGTACGTTCGAGCCCGCGAGCTGGGTCGCGGCGACCTTCACCAGATTGATGAGCCCGGCCTTCGATGCGGAATAAGCGGGCCCGCCAGCGCCGGCGCGCAGGCCGGCGACCGAGGCCGTGCAGATGATCGACCCGCCGCCCCGCTCCTTTATGTGCGGAGCCGCATGTTTGATCGCGAGAAACGGACCAACGAGGTTCACGCGAAGGATTTCTTCCCAGTCAGCAGCGCTCTGGTCAAACATGCCCGCCATACCGCCGGAAATTCCCGCATTGGCGAAAAGCACGTCGATTCCGCCATGGTCGGCAACCGTCCTTTCGACCAGCGCTTCGACTCCCTCCTCGGACCCCGCGTCGAGCTGCGTGATCCCCTCTCCCGCCGTGCGATCGGCCGCGACAACTGTCGCGCCCTCGGCCCGGAACAGCTCGGCGGCGGCCCTGCCGATGCCCGATGCCGCGCCAGTGACGATCGCCACCTTGTGGTCGAGAGCGCCCATCAGTTGCTGTCCCGCGGCCGGTGCTTCTCGAACTCCAGTTTCGCGATGGCGCGGTTGTGCACCTCGTCGGGTCCGTCAGCGAGGCGGAGCGTGCGGATATGCGCCCAGCTCATCGCCAGCGGCGTGTCCTGGCTCACGCCCTCGCCTCCGAAGGCCTGAACGGCATCGTCGATCACCTTCAGCGCCATCTGCGGCGCCTTCACCTTGATCATCGCGATCTCGGCCTTGGCCGCCTTGTTGCCGGCGCAGTCCATCATGTCGGCCGCCTTCAGGCACAAAAGCCGGGTCGCCTCGATCTCGATCCGCGCCTCGGCGACGCGCTGCTCCCACACGCTATGCTCGGAGATACGCTTGCCGAAGGCGGTCCGGCTCTGCAGCCGCCGGCACATCAGCTCCAGCGCTTCCTCGGCGGCGCCGATCGTGCGCATGCAATGGTGGATCCGGCCGGGGCCAAGCCGCCCCTGGGCGATCTCGAAGCCCCGGCCCTCCCCAAGCAACATGTTCGACGCTGGCACGCGCACATCCTCGAGCCGCACTTCCATGTGGCCGTGCGGGGCGTCGTCATAGCCGTAAACGGTCAGCGCGCGCTCGACCGTCAGCCCCGCTGCGTCCATCGGCACCAGGACCATCGACTGCTGCCTGTGCGCCTGGGCGGTGGGGTCGGTCTTGCCCATCAGGATCGCGAGCCTGCAGCGCGGGTCCCCCGCGCCGCTCGACCACCATTTGCGGCCGTTGATGACATATTCGTCGCCGTCGCGCCGGATCGAACATTCGATGTTGGTCGCGTCCGAGGAGGCGACGCCGGGCTCGGTCATCAGGAAGGCGGAGCGGATTTCCCCGCGCATCAGCGGCGCCAGCCACTCGTCCTTCTGCGCCCGGGTCCCATAGCGGTGCAGCACCTCCATGTTGCCGGTGTCGGGCGCCGAGCAATTGAACACTTCGCTCGCCCAGGGGATTCTCCCCATCTCCTCGGCGCAGAGCGCATATTCCAGGTTGGTGAGCTGCTCACCCTCGAAGAGGAAGCTGTCGTCCACCTGCGGAACGGCGGGCGCAGGCGGCATGAACAGGTTCCAGAGCCCGGCCTCCCTCGCGAAGGGCTTCAGCTCCTCGATGACGGACAGCGGCTGCCAGCGGTCGCCGGAGGCCAGTTCGCGCTGCAAGTCGCCGACCCGGGGCCGCACATGTTCGTCGATGAAGGCGCGGACCCGGTCGCGGAAATGCGCCTGGCGTTCGGTGAGCGCGAAATCCATGGCCCCCAAGCGCTGCCAGAATAAGCGCCCAAGCGCCAGTGGTCAGCGCCTCGGCGGCCGCTCGAGAAGGAAGTTGAGCCGGGCCGCAGCGATCGGTTGCGACCTGCGCGCCTGCCAGGCGAAGGCTTCGACATTGGCGATGTTGGTGCCCAGCCGCTGGATGATCGCGGTCGCGAACGTGTCGCGCTCGACTCCCGGCCGCATGTAATCGATCGTCACGGTCACCGGCTTGAGAACAACCGAATCGTCGCCGATTTCACGCTCGAGATTGGCCCAGGCCGTGAACTCCAGCAGCCCGGCGATTGCTCCGCCATGCAGGTTTCCGGGCCTTCCGATCACACCTTCGTGATAGGGCATGACGACGAGCAGCCCGTCCTCGCGCTCCTCGAAGCGAAGGTTCAGCAACCTGCCATAGGGGGGAAGTTCGCGCACGCCGTGGCTTGTATAACGGCCGCGCAGCGGCGCAACCGGGCTGACCTAGCCTTTCGACTTATATCCGCACAGCGCGCCGAGCACGAAGGTGGCGAACAGCGCGAGCTGCACCTTCCCTTCCGGGTCGTGCCAGCCGAAGTATCGTCCGCCCCATGCAAGGAGCGCCACGAACATCGCCATGGCCAGTCCTACGAGCATCCGCTCTCTCCGTTTGCGCGCCGGATGCTTTCCGGCACCCTCGAATCATGCGCCCGGATGGTAAACAGAGGGTAAAGCTTGCCGCGAAAGCGGAACGAAGCCATAGGCGCGGCCATGAAAGCGCGCGTCTTTGTCACGCTGAAACCCGGGGTCCTCGATCCGCAGGGCAAGGCGATCCACCACGCCCTCGAGGGCCTTGGCTTCGCAGGCGTCAGGGATGTCCGGGCCGGCAAGCTGATCGAACTCGACCTTGCCGACGGCACCAGCGATTCCGAGATCGAGGACATGTGTCGCAAGCTGCTCGCCAACACGGTTATCGAGAATTTCCGGATCGAGCGCCCTTCGGCAGGCTCAGAACAGGGCTGAAAACACCTGAGCTGCCACGATTCCCGCATATTTGGCGGCTATTTGAGCGCCGCGCCCAGGAGTTGTGAATGAAGACCGCCGTCATCGTCTTTCCGGGATCGAACTGCGACCGGGACCTCGCCGTCGCGCTTGAGCAGGTGACGGGCCGGGCCCCGGCGATGGTCTGGCACAAGGAAACCGAGCTTCCGGACGGCACCGGCTTCATCGGACTTCCCGGCGGCTTCTCCTATGGCGACTATCTTCGCTCCGGCGCGATGGCGGCGCGATCGCCGATCATCCGCGCGGTCATCGAGGCCGCGAACCGGGGCGTGCCCGTGCTCGGAATCTGCAACGGCTTCCAGGTGCTGACCGAAACCGGTCTTCTTCCCGGAGCCCTGATGCGCAATTCCGGCCTGAACTTCGTGTCGAGGCCGGTAGCCCTGACGGTCGAAAACAGCCAGAGCCTGTTCACCAGCGGCTATGAACGCGGCGAGACCATCCGCATCCCCGTCGCGCACCATGACGGCAATTACCAGGCCGACGAAGCGACGCTCGACCGCCTCGAACGCGAAGGCCGCGTCGCCTTCCGTTATGCCGAGGACGTGAATGGCTCGGCGCGGCGGATCGCTGGCGTGCTCAACGATGCCGGCAACGTGCTCGGGATGATGCCTCACCCGGAGCGCGCGATCGAGGCCGCGCATGGAAGCACCGACGGGAGACGGCTGTTCGAAGGGCTTCTGGAAGCTGTCGCCTGAACGTTGCCGCTGGGCGGCCCAACCCATAGACTCTAAATCGTGCGCCCGTAGCTCAGCTGGATAGAGCACGTGCCTTCTAAGCATGAGGTCGCAGGTTCGAATCCTGCCGGGCGCGCCAACACAATTTGCTGACGAAGTCTCTTAAAATGCGTCGGATTGACAAAGAGCCCCGGTGTCGGCTGTGTGACACAACGTCGCTGGCCGAGGGGAAAAATTCTCAAAAGCCAGTCTGTTAGCAACCGAGAAACCGGCCGGAGTTAATTTGATGGTTAGTGCCCGCGCGCAGCGTCAGCGCGCCATTGTCGACTTGTTACGTGAGGGTTCCCCGCTCAGCCACGATGATCTTACCGCCCGTCTCGCAGCGGCCGGCCACCAGGTTAGCCGGGCCACGGTATCCCACGATTTGGAGCATATCGGCGCGATGAAGGTGAAGCGCGGCTCCCAGCTTTGCTACGCGCTTCCGGAGCAATTGTCCGACCGCGACCGTTCCGGCGACCGCCTGCGGCGGATCTTCGGCGAGTGGGTGCAGTCGATCGACACGGCGGGCAACCTGATCGTCGTCCGCACTCCGCCAGGCTCGGCGGGTCTCGTCTGCCTCGCTCTCGACCAGGCCAAGCTTCCCGAGATCGCCGGGACGATCGCGGGCGACGACACCTTGTTCATCGCGGTTCGAACAGGTCTTCCGGTCGAGCCGCTTGCCACCCGGCTTCGCGAGTTCGTCGAGCTCAGCTAGCCGACGAGCTTGCCGGGATTCATAATCCCCTTCGGATCGAGCGCATGCTTGATCGCCCGAAGCGCGGCCAGGTCGCCGGGAGGCGCGAGCCTCTCCAGCTCGCCGCGCTTCATCTGTCCGATCCCATGCTCGGCGGAGATCGAGCCGCCCGCGGCGGTCACAAGATCGTCGATGAAGCGCGTGATCTCGGGCCCTTCGCGATCGTGCCAGTTAGGGCCGTCGCGGCTTCCGGCACGGACGTGGAAGTGGAGGTTGCCATCGCCCAGGTGGCCGAAGGCGCTTGCGACCGTGCCCGGAAAGGCGGCTTCGACGGCGGCCTTCGCCTCGAGCAGGAAGGTCGGCATGTCCGCGACGGCGACCGAGATATCGTGCGCGGTGGATGGCCCTTCCGCGCGCTCGGCCTCGGAGATGGAATCGCGAATCTTCCACAGCGCCTCCGCCTGCGCTTCCGACGCGGCGACCATCGCGTCCTCCACAAGGCCGGCGTCCAGGGCTGAACCCAGCAGCGATTGAAGCAGCTCCACCGGGTCGAGATCGGGCGTCGCCGAGGTGACCTCGACAAGCACGTGCCAGCGATGCCTGCCAGCGAGCGGGCTCCTGGTGCCGGGGATGTGTCGTAGCACGAGCTCCAGCGAATCGCCGGGGACCAGTTCGAAGCCTTCCACCCGGTCGGTTTTCGCCTCGAAATCCCGCAGGAGCGCCAGCGCCGCCTTCGGGTCGTTCACGCCGGCCCAGCCGACCGCGCGCGCATGGACGGCCGGAACCAAGCGCAGGGCGGCGGCGGTCACGACGCCGAGCGTCCCCTCCGCGCCGATGAGCAATTGATCGAGGCTGTAGCCGCGATTGTCCTTCTTGAGCCCAGAAAGCCCGTTGTGGATCGATCCATCGGGAAGCACGACCTCGAGCCCCGCGACCAGCGCCCGCATCGTCCCGAACCGGAGCACCTGCGTGCCCCCCGCGTTGGTCGACACGAGCCCTCCGACCGTGCAGCTCCCCCGAGCGCCCAGCGTCAGGGGAAAGCGCCGGCCTACGGCCGCCGCCTGGTCGTGCAGGTCCGCCAGGATCATCCCGGCCTCCGCGACCGCGAGATTGTGCTCCGCGCTGATCGAGCGCAGCCGGTTCATCCGCCGGAGCGACAGGATGACCGCCGAACCGTCCGGAGGCGGAGTCGCGCCGCCAACCATCGACGTGTTGCCGCCCTGCGGGACCAGCGGCACGCCCTTCTCGACCGAGAGCGCGACGATCGCCGCGACTTCGTCCGTCGAGGATGGAGCGAGGATCGCGTCCGCCCTGCCTTGGTAACGGCCGCGCCAGTCGGTCACCCAGGGCGCGATGTTGGCGGGATCGGTGATCGCCGCTTTCGCCCCGAAGCGGGAGCGGACGTCTTCAACCAGGTTCGAAATCGCGTCCTTTGTCACCTCGCCAGCTTGGCATCGGCGCGCCCGCGCGGCAAATCGGATCGATGGACCGGCCGCGGATCACTCTCGTCGTCGCAAGAGCGCTCAACGGCGTGATCGGCCGCGGCGGGACCTTGCCTTGGCACCTTTCTGCGGATCTCAAGCGCTTCAAGGCGCTGACGATGGGGAGCGCGATGGTGATGGGGCGCAAGACGTTCCAGAGCCTGCCGGGGCTGCTGCCGGGTCGGCGTCATATCGTGCTGACTCGCGATCCCGAGTGGAGGGCGGAAGGAGCGGAACTTGCGCGAAGCTTCGAGGAGGCGCTGAGGCTGGCCGGCGGCGACCCGGTCTCGGTCATTGGGGGCGCCGATATTTTCGCGCTCTTTCTTCCGCTCGCGGACCGCGTCGAGCTAACCGAAGTGCTCGACGAAATCGAAGGCGACACGTTCATGCCGGACCCGCGCGAAAGCGGGGAGTGGCGCGAAACCCTGGTGGCGGAGCATCCGGCGGAAGGCGGGCAGCCCGCATTCCGCTTCGTCACTCTCGATCGTGCCTAAGGAGTCGGCCGCCGCTCGCCCGCTGCGACGCCATACCGGCCGACCATCGCTCCCAAGACCCGGTCGAATGACTGCTCCTTGGGAGGAATATCGGATGGTCAGGCTTGGCGGTCCAGGATGGAATCGATCGCGGCCGCCACCTGTTCGACCGCCGCCATACCGTCAACCCGCCGGACCAGCCCGCGCTCCTCATAATAAGGCAGAATCGGCGCGGTCTTGGCGCGATATTCGGCGAGCCGAGTGCGGACCGTTTCCTCATTGTCGTCGGGCCGGCGCTTGAACTCGTGGCTGCCGCACACGTCGCACGTGCCTTCGACTTTGGGCCGCTTAAACCGGTCGTGGTAGGGCGCGCCGCACCTGGCGCAGCTGAAACGGCCGGTGATGCGCTCGACCAGCGCCTTCTCGTCCACCTCCAGCTCGATCACATACTCGAGCTTGCGTCCGCGCTCGGCAAGCAGGATGTCGAGCGCCTCCGCCTGTGCGCGGGTGCGCGGATAGCCATCGAAGATCACGCCTTTGTCGCCGACCGCATCGAGATGCTCGCCGATCAGCGCGCTGACGATCGCGTCGCTGACGAGTTCGCCCGCCTCCATCACCGCCTTGGCCTTGAGACCGATGGGCGTCCCCTGGGAGACAGCCTGACGAAGCATGTCGCCGGTGGAAAGCTGGACCATCCCCCGCGTGGCCTCGAGCCGGGCCGCCTGCGTTCCCTTACCAGCGCCGGGCGGACCGAGCAGAATGATGTCCATTTCGAGGCTCCCCTGCCTGCGGACGGGTCAGCGGCGGCGTCCGGTCCGGAGCTTGGCCTTCTTGATCAGGTTGCCGTACTCGTGGGCGATGAGGTGGCTCTGGATCTGGCTCACCGTGTCCATCGTCACGTTGACGACGATCAGCAGGCTCGTTCCCCCAAGATAGAAGGGAATCCCGGCCTGGGAGAAGAGGAACTCGGGGATCAGGCAGATCAGCGCGAGGTAGGAGGCGCCGACCACCGTCACTCGGGTCAGCAGGTAATCGAAATAATGCTCCGTCGCCTTGCCCGGGCGGATGCCGGGGATGAAGCCGCCGTGCCGCTTCAAATTCTCGGAGGTTTCCTCGCTGTTGAACTGCACCGCGGTGTAGAAGAAGCAGAAGAAGACAATGCCGGCGCCGTACAGCAGCATGTAGACCGGGCTTCCGTGCTGCAGGAACGTGCTGATCGTGATCAGCCAGTCGCTGGTCCCGCTGCCGGCAGCAGCGCCGCTTCCCGCCCACTGGATGACCGTCAGCGGCATCAGTAGCAGCGAAGAGGCGAAGATCGGCGGGATCACGCCCGCGGTGTTGATCTTGATCGGAAGGTGCGAGCGCTCCTGCTGCATGAGCCCGCGTGCCGTCTGCCGCTTGGGGTACTGGATGAGCACCCGTCGCTGCGCCCGCTCGACGAAGCAGATGAAGGCGATGAGGAAGAGCGCGATCAGGATGATGCCGACGACCATCACCGGGTCCATGGTGCCCGTGCGGCCGCCTTCGAACAGCTGCGCCACGGTTCGCGGCAGGCTGGCGACGATTCCGGCCATGATGATCAGTGACACGCCGTTGCCAATCCCGCGGCTCGTGATCTGCTCGCCGATCCACATCAGGAACAACGTGCCGCCGACGAGGCTGATGGTGCCGGCGATTTCGAAGATGAGGCCCGGCTCGACGACCGCCTGGATGCCTTGGCGGACCGACTGCGATTCCAGGCCGCGGACGACCATGTAGCCCTGAACCAGGGTCAGGGCGACGGTAAGGTAGCGGGTGTACTGGTTGAGCTTCTTGCGGCCGGTCTCGCCTTCCTTGCGAAGCTGCTGCCACGGCCCGTACATCGTCGCCCCGAGCTGAACGACGATCGAGGCGGTGATGTAGGGCATCACGCCGAGCGCGATGACGCTCATGCGCTCGAGCGCACCGCCCGAAAAGGTATTGAAGATGTCGAGGACGCCGCCGCTCTGGGTCTCGAACAGCGCCGCCATCGCTGCCGGATCGACGCCGGGGATCGGGACGAACGAGAGGAAGCGGAACAGGATCAGCGCGCCAAGCGTGAACCACAGGCGCTTCTTGAGCTCGGTGGCCTTGGCGAAATTGCCGAGGTTGATTCTTGAGGCGAGTTGCTCGGCTGCGGATGCCATGGGGTGAACGGTCCTCGAAAATTGAACCGCTCGTCCTGAGTAGCCGGTGAGCTTGCCGAACCGGCATATCGAAGGACTGTCCTTCGATACGGGCCTTCGCCAGGCTCAGTCCCTACTCAGGATGAGCGGGGATTGAGGGTATATAGTGACCCTGCGCCGGTTGTCAGGCCTCAGCCTTCGCCCTGGCCGCCTTGGCGGTGCCCTTCTTGGCCGCTGCCTGCTCGGCCGGGTTCCTGGCCTCGACGATCTCGATCGAGCCGCCGGCCTTCTCGACCGCCTCGCGCGCGCCCTTCGATGCGCCTGCGACCTTGAGCGCAAGCTTCGCCTTGATCTCGCCCTTGCCGAGCAGGCGAACGCCGTCGCGGCCGCCGCGGGCCAGGCCCGCAGCCTTCAGCGCGTCGTGATCGACCGTTCCCCTGGAATCGAGCTTGCCGGCATCGATCGCCTTCTGGATCGCGCCGACGTTGACCTCGGCATAATCCTTGGCGAAGGGGTTGTTGAAGCCGCGCTTCGGGAGACGCATGTGGAGCGGCATCTGGCCACCCTCGAAGCCGAAGACCGAGACGCCCGAGCGGCTCTTCTGGCCCTTCTGGCCGCGCCCGGCAGTCTTGCCCTTGCCCGAGCCGATCCCGCGGCCGACGCGCAGCCGGCCCTTGCGGGCGCCTTCATTGTCACGAAGTTCGTTCAGTTTCATGTCGTTGCACTCGCTTTCGCTTTTGTCGCGCCGGTCCCGCTGAGGGACCCGTTACGGTCAGGCCGCTTCTTCGACCCGCACCAGATGCTGGACCTTGCGGACCTGCCCCATCACTTCGGGCGTCGCCTCCACTTCCACCGTGCGATGGAGTTTGTTGAGGCCGAGCCCGACCAGGGTCGCGCGCTGGGTCTTATCGCGGCGGATCGGCGATCCGGTCTGGGTGATCTTGATCTTCGCCATCACTGTTACTCCGTGATCGCTTCGGCCTGGGCCTCGGCTTCGGCAGCGCTTGCGCCGCCGCGGCCGAGCAGGTCGGCGACCTTCTTTCCGCGGCGCTGCGCGACCGAGCGCGGGCTCGTCTGCTCTTTCAGGGCCTCGAAGGTCGCGCGGATCATGTTGTAGGGGTTCGAAGTGCCGACCGACTTGGTGACGACGTCGGCAACGCCCAGGCTCTCGAACACCGCGCGCATCGGGCCGCCGGCGATGATGCCGGTTCCCGGAGGGGCCGAGCGAAGCGTCACCCGGCCGGCGCCGAAATGGCCAAGGCCGTCGTGGTGGAGGGTGCGGCCATCGCGGAGCGGAACGCGGATCATCGCCTTCTTTGCTGCCGCAGTCGCCTTGCTGATCGCCTCGGGCACCTCGCGAGCCTTGCCGTGGCCGAAGCCAGCCCGGCCCTTGCCGTCGCCCACGACGACCAGCGCCGCGAAGCCGAAGCGCTTGCCGCCCTTCACGGTCTTCGAGACGCGGTTGATGTGGACGAGCTTCTCGATCAGCTCCTCGCCGCCCTCGTCGTCACCGCCGCGCCCGCGACGGTCGTCACGCCGCCCGCGGCCGCCACGATCGCCGCCACGCCCGCGCCCGCCGCCCGGACCGCGACCGCCGCGTCCGCCGCGCGGAGGACGCTGCTGCTCGACCTCGGCCGGAGCCCCTTCCGGGGCGGCTTCGGCTGGAGCGGCCTCCGCGACCGGAGCATCGTCCTTGGCAGGAACCTCGGCCTGTGCCTGGTCGGCACCGTCCTGGGTCACTTCCGGGGTTTCGTTCTCTTGCACCATTTAGAACTCCAATCCGCCTTCGCGAGCGGCATCGGCCAGCGCCTTGACGCGGCCATGGAAGAGGAACCCGCCGCGATCGAAGACGACGGAGGAAACGCCCGCCTTCTTCGCGCGCTCGGCGATCGCCTTGCCGACCGCGGCCGCGCCCTCGCGGGTCGCGTTCGCCTTGCCCTTCAGCTCCTTGTCGAGCGTTGAGGCGGCGGCGAGAGTCTTGCCGGCGGTGTCGTCGATGACCTGCGCATAGATGTGGCGGCCCGAGCGGTGCACCGACAGCCGCGGCTTGTCCGAGGAGACGCCACGAAGCGCGGTGCGAACGCGGCGCCGGCGGCGTTCGAAGAGAGAGAGTTTCGCCATGGCTACTTCTTCTTGCCTTCTTTGCGGAAGATGTACTCGCCGCGATACTTGATGCCCTTGCCCTTGTACGGCTCAGGCTTCCTCCAGCGGCGAATCTCGGCCGCCACCTGGCCCACCTTCTGCTTGTCGATCCCGCTGATCTCGATCGTGTTGGCGTCGGGGGTCTTGACCTCGACGCCCTCGGGAACCGGGAAATTCACGTCGTGGCTGTAGCCGAGCTGAAGTCGCAGGTTCCGTCCCTGCGCAGCGGCACGGTAGCCGACGCCCGTGATCTCGAGCACTTTCGAAAAGCCCTCGGTCACCCCGGTCACCAGATTCTGCACGAGCGTGCGCTGCATTCCCCACGCGGCGCGGGCGCGCTGAGATTCCGTGACCGGCTGGACGAGGATCTCGCCCTCGCCGATCTCATATTTCACGAGATCGTCGAGCAGGCGCATCGCCAGCTGGCCTTTCGGCCCCTTGACGGTCAGCGTGCCGCTCTCGACCGACGCGGTCACGCCCGCGGGCATCGCGATTGGTTTCTTGCCGATGCGGCTCATCAGAACACCTCCGCAAGCACTTCGCCGCCGACGTTCTGCTCGCGCGCCTCGGCGTCGGAGAGGACCCCGCGCGGAGTCGACACGATCACCGTGCCGAGCCCGTTGCGGATTCGCGGCAGTTCCTTCGCGCCCGAATAGACGCGGCGGCCGGGCTTCGACACGCGCGCCAGGTGCTGGATCGCCGGCTGGCCCTCGAAATATTTGAGCTCGATGCGCAGGCCCTTCTGCCCGCCCAGCACTTCCTCGCTGTAGCCGCGGATATATCCCTCGCGCTGGAGCACATCGAGCACCCGGGCGCGAAGCTTCGACGCCGGGGTCACGACGGAATCCTTGCGGGCCTGCTGGCCGTTGCGGATGCGGGTGAGCAGGTCACCCAGAGGATCGGTCATCGCCATCTCAATGATCCTCCTTACCAGCTCGACTTCGTCACGCCCGGGATCAGGCCCTTGTTGGCCAGCTCCCGAAGCATGATCCGCGACAGGCGGAACTTGCGATAATAAGCGCGGCTGCGGCCGGTCAGCTCACAGCGGTTGCGCACGCGCGTCGGGTTCCCGTTGCGCGGGATCTCGGCCATCTTCAGCCGCGCGATCAGCCGCTCGGTCTCGTCCTTCGATTCGTCGTCCGCGATGCTCTTCAGCTTCTCGTACTTCGACGCATATTTCTGGACGAGCTTCTTGCGACGCTCGTTCTTGTTGATCGAACTCAGTTTCGCCATGACTTAAGTTCTTCTCCTGCGCAGGCCCGCCTTAAGCGGCCTGCTTCTCCTCTGCTTCCGCCGGGAACGGGAAGTTGAACAGGCGCAGCAGCTCGCGCGCCTCCTCGTCCGTCCTGGCGGTCGTTGTGATGATCACGTCCATTCCCCGGACCTTGTCGATCTGGTCGTAATTGATCTCGGGGAAAACGATCTGTTCTTTCAGGCCCATCGCATAATTGCCGCGGCCGTCGAACGAGCGCGGGTTGAGACCGCGGAAGTCGCGAACGCGCGGAAGCGCGATCGTGACCAGCCGGTCCAGGAACTCGTACATGCGGTCGCGGCGAAGCGTGACCTTGCA
>JBKHXB010000044.1:0-15528 GCA_046566245.1 Alphaproteobacteria bacterium
CCGCTCCGGAGCGATGTTCAGCTTCTCGATGATCTTCTTGGCCGTCGTCCGGCCGATTCCGTGGATGTAGGTGAGCGCGATTTCGACGCGCTTGTTCGATGGAATGTTGACGCCGGCAATTCGTGCCATTCTGCTTCCTTTTTCAGCTCCACAGGCGCCGCATCGTTGCGAGGGGAAATGGCCCTTCCGGGGCGGACTTTCCCGACGAACTTTCGACGCCCATCTCGTCGCTAGCCACACCCCGTCCAAACGAAAAACCGACGCGCGCACGAATGCGCCGCCGGAAAACCGGTTGATCGGGATGGCCGCGAGATAGGAGCGTGGACGAGCCGAGTCAAGCCGACTAGAGGCCCGGCCAGATGATCCGCCTGACCCACGACCAGCCCCTACCCGAACAGCTCCGCGGCGCCATCCTCGCGCTCGGGAATTTCGACGGCTTCCACCTCGGCCACCAGGCGGTCGTCGGGCGCGCCATCGCCCGCGGCCACCATGAGCGCCGGCCGGTGATCGTCGCCACCTTCGACCCTCACCCGGTCAAGCATTTCCGTCCCGAGGTTCCGCCCTTTCGCCTCACGACCCTGGACCAGCGCGAGCGGCTGTTCGCCCATGCCGGAGCCGACGCAATGCTCGTGTTCCGCTTCGGCGAGGAGCTGGCGACCACCAGCGCGGAGGACTTCGTTGCCGAGATCCTCAACCGGCGCCTCGGCGTTGCCGGCGTCGTCACCGGCGACGATTTCAGCTTCGGGCGCGGCCGAACCGGCAACGTCGCACTTCTGCGCGAGCTCGGCAGGGCGCAGGGGATCGAGGCGGAGGCGGTTGCTCCGGTACTGGTGGACGGAGAGCGAGTATCCTCCGGACGCATCCGCGAGGCACTGGAGGCTGGCGACCCGGGCACGGCAACGCACCTGCTCACCCGCCCGTTCGCGGTCGAGGCGGTGGTCGAGCGCGGCGACGGGCGCGGCCATGATCTCGGCTATCCGACCGCCAACGTCTCGCTGGGCGACTACCAGCGGCCCGCCTACGGGATTTACGCGGTGCGCGTGCGGCTCGATGACGGCAGCGAGCATTGCGGGGTCGCGAGCTTCGGCGTTCGGCCGATGTTCGAGCCGCCCCAGGAGCTGCTCGAGGCGCATTTGTTCGAGTGGGAAGGCGACCTCTACGGACGCGCGATCGAGATCGACCTCGTCGCCTGGATCCGTCCCGAGGCGCGCTTCGAGAGCATTGCCGCGCTGGTCGAGAAGATGCGCGAGGACGAGGCCGAGGCGCGGCGGCTCCTCGCATTGGCCTGATGTCCTCCCTGTCGCGAATGCGATGGGGAGGTGGCAGCGCGAAGCGCTGACGGAGGGGCCGGCCCCTCCACCACTCGCGCCGCGAGCGGTCCCCCTCCCCACGAGGCTTCGCCTCGCAGGGAGGATGATGCGGTTTGCATCTCTTCTCTCAACCGCTAGAGCGCCCGGTCAATGCCGACCGACGAAGCAGCCAAGCCCGATTACCGACCGACCGTTTTCCTTCCGAAGACCGACTTTCCGATGAAGGCCGGGCTTCCGCAGAAGGAGCCGGCGATCGTCGAGCGCTGGAAGGCCGAGGACCTCTACGGCCAGGTCCGCCGCGCGCGCGCGGGCCGAGAGAAGTTCATTCTCCACGACGGCCCGCCCTACGCCAACGGCGACATCCACATCGGCCACACGCTGAACAAGGTCCTCAAGGACATGGTCGTCCGCACCCAAACCTTGCTCGGCAAGGACGCGCCCTACGTGCCCGGCTGGGACTGTCACGGCCTGCCGATCGAATGGAAGATCGAGGAGCAGTACCGCAAGCAGAAGCGGGACAAGGACGAGGTCCCCATCGAAGAGTTCCGGGCCGAGTGCCGCGCCTACGCGGCGCACTGGGTCGACGTGCAGCGCGAGCAGTTCCGGCGGCTCGGCATCACCGGCGACTGGGACAAGCCGTACCTGACGATGAGCCCGGACGCGGAGGCGACAATCGTCTCCGAGCTTTTGAAGTTCGCGGAGACCGGCCAGCTCTACCGCGGCGCCAAGCCGGTGATGTGGTCGCCGGTCGAGAAGACCGCGCTCGCCGAGGCCGAGATCGAATATGAGGACGTGGTCTCGACCCAGATCGACGTCGCGTTCGAGATCGTCGAGAGCCCGATCAAAGAGCTGGTCGGCGCTTTTGCGGTGATCTGGACGACCACGCCCTGGACGATCCCGGCCAACCAGGCGATCGGCTATGGGCCGGACGTGGAATATGTGCTGCTCTCAGCCGAGGGATTCCACGTCCTGGTCGCGGAGCCGCTGATCGGCGCGTTCAAGGAACGCAGCGGGCGCGCACACCTTCAACCGGTCCTGCACCTCAAGGGCTCCGACCTCGCCGGCACGGTCGCCCGCCACCCGATGCATCATCTCGGCGGCTTCTTCGCCAGGCCCCGCCCCTTCCTCGCCGCGGACTTCGTCACCACCGACCAGGGCACCGGCCTGGTCCACGAGGCGCCCGACCATGGCGAGGAGGATTTCTACCTGTGCCAGGAAAACGGCATCGGGCCCGTCTTCGCGGTCACGGACGACGGCAGGTACCGGGACGACTGGCCATGGCTCGGCGGCCAGGGAAGCGTCATCAACCAGAAGTTCAACGCGCCGGACGGTCCGATCTGCAACGACCTGCGCGAGGCGGGCGCATTGCTCGCGGCGAGCCAGGACTTCCGCCACTCCTACCCTCATTCGTGGCGGTCCAAGGCGCGGGTTATCTATCGCTGCACGCCGCAATGGTTCATCGGCATGGACCGTCCGCTCCGGCACCTGCTGCCCAAGACCAGGGCTGAGCAGCGCTGGGAGAATGAAGGCGGCGACCTAGACCCGCGCGACGACGCGAACGGCGACGGGCCGACGCTGCGCGAGGTTGCGATGCAGGCCATCGCCGACACCCGCTTCGTTCCGGACAAGGGCCGCAACCGCATCGGATCGATGGTCGAGCAGCGCCCGGACTGGGTGATCAGCCGCCAGCGCGCCTGGGGCGTTCCGATCGCCTTGTTCGTCGAGAGGAAGACCGGCGAGCTGCTCGTCGACAAGGAGGTCAACCGGCGCATCGTCGAGGCCGTCCGCGAGAAAGGCGTCGATGCCTGGGACGTGGCGAACGCCGCCTACTTCCTCGGCAACCGGAGCCCGGACGATTACGAGATGCAGAAGGACATTCTCGACGTCTGGTTCGACAGCGGCTCGACGCACGTCTTCACGCTCGAGAGCGGCAAGTGGCCCGACCAGCGCTGGCCGGCGGACCTCTATCTCGAGGGCTCCGACCAGCACCGCGGCTGGTTCCAGTCCTCGCTGCTGGAAAGCTGCGGCACGCGCGGGCGCGCGCCCTACGACGCGGTGCTGACCCACGGCTTCACGATGGACGCCAAGGGCGAGAAGATGTCGAAGTCGAAGGGCAACGTCATCTCGCCGCTCGACCTGATGAAGGAGCATGGCGCCGACATCCTGCGGCTGTGGGCGCTGTCCGTGGATTCAAGCGAGGATCACCGGATCGGCAAGGAGATCCTGAGCGGGGTCGCCGACCAGTATCGCAAGCTTCGCAACACCTTCCGCTACCTGCTGGGCGCGCTCGCCGGGTTCACCGACGAAGAACGCGTGACCGACGTCTCGGCGATGCCGGAGCTCGAGCGCTACATGCTCCACCTGGCGGCCGAGCTCGACCGGAAGCTCCGCAATGCGGTCGATGATTTCGACTTCATCACCTACACGCGGCTGCTGTCCGACTTCGCCAACAACGACCTGTCGGCCTTCTATTTCGATATCCGCAAGGACGTCCTCTATTGCGACGTCAACGCCCTGACCGGAGTCCAGTCGGACCGGAGGCGCGCCTACCGGAGCGTGCTCGACATCCTGTTCCATGCGCTCGTGCGCTGGCTCGCGCCCGTGCTCGTCTTCACGACGGAGGAAGTGTGGGGAACGCGCTATCCGGAGGGCGGGTCGGTGCACCTGCTCGAATGGCCGGAGATTCCGCAGGTGGATGCCGACGACGGGCGGTGGGCGGAGCTTCGCAATCTCCGCGGGTTGGTGACCGAGCGGATCGAGCCGCTGCGCAGGGACAAGATCATCGGTTCCAGCCTGGAAGCCGAGGTAACCGTCCCCAGTGCCGCCGACCCGGCCTTGCTTGCCGAGCTGTTCATCACCTCGACAGTCCGCGAAGGCGAATGGTCCGTTGTGAAGACTGCGAACAACAAGTGCGGGCGCTGTTGGCGCTACCTTCCGGAAGTCCCCGAGGACGGCGGCCTGTGCGGCCGCTGCGAGGAGTTCGTTGATGCGTGAACGCAGGTTCGGATTCGCGATTGCGCTGGCGATCTTCATCGCCGACCAGTTGACCAAGTGGATCGTCGCCGGCCCGCTCGCGCTGCGCGAGGCCGGGCAGATCTACATCATGCCCTTCTTCAACCTCACCTGGACCCAGAATTACGGCATCTCGCTCGGGCTCTTCCCGGCGACAAGCGACACGATGCGCTGGCTGCTCGTCGCGATCACCGCGGCAATCGCCATCGGCGTGGCGGTTTGGATCGGGCGGGAAAAGGCGCGCTGGGATCAGGCAGCGCTCGGCATGATCCTCGGCGGCGCGCTCGGCAACATCCTCGATCGGAGCCGTTTCGGCTACGTCGTCGACTTCGCCGACCTGCACTTCGGCGAATTTCGGCCCTTTTATATCTTCAATGTCGGCGACGCTGCGATTAGCATCGGAGTCGTGATCCTGTTAGTGCGGGCGTTCCTGGTCCGGAACGAGGAGCCCAAGGAGACTATCGAACATGCGTAAGAGCCTTACCCTGATCCTGATTCCGGCGCTTGCGCTCGGCGGCTGCTCGGTGTTCCAGCCGAGGCGGTCCGTCGCCCCGGACGAATTCGCGGTCGCGCGCAACGCGCCGCTCGTCATTCCGCCCGACTTCTCGCTGACTCCGCCCGCCGCCGGGACCGTGACGAACACGCCCCAGGATGCGCAGAGCCAAGCGATCGAGGCCCTGTTCGGAGGCCCGGCGCCACGGCCGCAGTCGGAATCGAGCCTGCTCGAGGCAGCCGGCCGCGACCAGGCGGCGCTTGGGGCCCGCTCCATCGTCGGGGATCCCGACACAAACGTCGTCGACCTTGGCGCGACGACCCAGGCGATCATCGCTGCTCCGGAAAGCAACAGCGATATCGCATCCGCCCAAGTGCCCTGACCGGCGCGCGCGGGGGTAGGCAGAGGATGGCAGAAGAGACGCTTTCAACACGTCTCGTCGAGATCGAATCGATGCTGGAGCGCTCGCGGCGCCGCTTCGAGGAGGGCACGCGCCTCGTCGAGGACGCGCACAAGGCGCTCGCCGAAATCCAGCAGGCGCTGATCGGCTCGCCCGGACGAGTCTCCCCGGAAGAGAGCGATGAAGCCGCCTCCAAGCTCGTCGCCTCGCTTCGGGCCTCGGGAGGCGAGATGCCCGCCAGCCTTTGCGGCGGCCGGCTCGC
This sequence comes from Alphaproteobacteria bacterium, assembly GCA_046566245.1. GTDB lineage: Bacteria > Pseudomonadota > Alphaproteobacteria > Sphingomonadales > Sphingomonadaceae > Sphingomicrobium. The sequence continues at coordinate 5,478 of JBKHXB010000044.1, forward strand.
CGTGGACCAGGTGCAACGGCTGATCCGGATCGACGGCAACCCGATCGGGATCACCGAGATGGAATATCGGGTGCTGGAGCTGCTGGCCTTCGCCCGCAACAATGTCGTCACCCGGGCGATGCTGCTCAAGCATTTGTATCGCCGGGCCGACGACCAGCCGCAGCCGAAGATCATCGACGTCTTCATCTCGAAATTGAGGAAGAAGCTGCGCAGCGCCAGCGGCGGGGCGGAGTTCATCGAGACGATCCCGCAGCGCGGCTGGATCCTCCGCGACATCACGCCGGACTCGGGCGCTTAAGACTTTTTTAGGCATGCGCGCGCGACAAGCGCGCAATGCTTCATTTGTTCGCCAGCGTCGCCGAGCCGCAGCCGATCGAGCGGCTTCATCCGGAACCGGTGACCCGCCTTGCAAGCCTTCGCAGCGCCCTCCGGGTCGTGGACGAATTCGGCGGCGGGCCGGCGAGCGATTTCGACGAAGAGGTTTCGGCGCGGTGGGAGAGCGCGGACGAAGCAGCAAGGCGCTGCTTCGACCGCCGCTCGGCCGAACTCGTCGCGGGTGCAAGCGCAGGAATGGAAGCGGTCTTCGCGCAGCGCGAGCGCGGCCTCGATGCGAGCGTCGCGGCGCTGCAGGTGATCGCCGAAGAGCTCAAGACTGGTCTCAAGGACCTCGAGCGGATCTTCACCCGCTAAGCATGTCGCGCCGTGGTTTCTGGATCGCCGGCACGATCGCGGCCCTGGCGGTCGCCTCAGCCAATGCCGAGCAACGCGCCGAGGCGCGCAGGCGGCTCGCGAGATGGAACCCGCTGTTCATCGCGCTGATCATCGCGATGCTGGCGTTCGTCTTCTGGCCCTATTGAGGCTCGGCCGGGCCAAGCGCCTTGGGTGTCTCGGGATCGGCGCCCCACTCGCTCCAGCTGCCGTCGTAAAGAAGCGTGCGATCGTTGCCTAGAAGGTGCGCGGCGAAGAGCAGGCTGGCGGCGGTCACTCCTGAGCCGCAGCTGGCGACGAAGGGCTTTTTGGGGTCCACCCCCGCTTCCTCGAACAGCCGCCGGAGCTCCGCGCGGCCCTTGAACGTGCCGTCCTCGTTGAAGACCGACGAGAACGGCAGGTTGCGAGCGCCAGGGATATGGCCCGAAGCCACTCCCGGCCTCGGGTCCGGCTCGCTGCCCTCGAAGCGCGGCCTCCCGCGGGCGTCGACCAGGGCGCAGCCGATGCCCTTGAGTACCTGCGCCTTACTTACGACCTCATTGGGGCGGGGCGCGGCGTTGAAGACGGCGCTTCGCGGCGCCGGCTCGCCGCTCTCGACCGGACGCCCTTCCGCGACCCATTTCTGAAAGCCGCCGTCCAGCACCGCGACCTGGTTCGCGCCGAAGTGGCGGAACGTGAACCAAGCCCGCGCCGCGGTCCGGATCGGTGAATTGTCATAGACGACGATCCGGTCGGAGCTTCCGATCCCGAGCCGCTCCATCGCCCGGGCGAAGGCCTCCGCATCGGGCAGCATGTGCGGCGCGGGATGAGAAGTGTCGCTGACCGCGTCGATGTCGAAGAACCGCGCACCGGGGATGTGGGCTTCCCGATACTCGTCGCGTCCGCTGCGCCCGCTCGCCGGCATGTGCCAGCTTGCGTCCACGACGACGAGGTCCGGTTCGCCCAAATGAGCCGCGAGCCACTCGGTCGAGACAAGCGATTCCATTTGCCGACGATAGGCTACAAAGAACCGCCATGGCGACCCGTCAAATCAGGCTTCACGAAAGCTGGCTCCAGCCGCTGAGAGGCGAGTTCGACCAGCCCTATGTCGATGAGCTGAGGCAATTTCTCCGCGAGGAGCGCGCAAGGGGGCGAACTATCTTTCCGACGCCTGCCAACTGGTTCCGGGCGCTCGACCTCACGCCGCTGGACAAGGTGCGCGTCGTGATCCTGGGCCAGGACCCGTACCACGGGCCTGGGCAGGCTCACGGCCTCTGCTTCTCCGTTCCACCGGGCGTCCGTCCGCCGCCCAGCCTGGTCAATATCTTCAAGGAGATCGAGAGCGACCTCGGGATCCGGCCGGCGTCGCACGGCTTTCTCGAGCATTGGGCGAAACAGGGCGTGCTTCTTCTCAACAGCGTGCTGACGGTTGAGATGGGCCGCGCGGCATCGCATCGCGATCGCGGCTGGGAGCGCTTCACCGACTCGGTTGTCCGCCTGGTCAACGCCAGGGCCGAGCCAGTCGTCTTCCTTTTGTGGGGAAGCTACGCGCAGAAAAAGGCGGGGTTCGTCGACAGCATCGATCGCGGCGGCCGCCATCTCGTCCTCAAGGCCGCCCATCCCTCTCCGCTGAGCGCGCACAGCGGCTTTTTCGGCTGCCGCCACTTCTCCAAAGCCAACGCTTTCTTAGAAGAACGCGGGCTGGAGCCGATCGACTGGGCGTTGCCGGAGACCGCCGCCGCCGAGTAAGGCGCGGAGCCATGGATCCGAAGCATCTCGGCAAGGCCAGCGCGCTCCCCGCCTCCCCGGAGGAGGCGGTGTTGGACTATGTGCCGAACCCAAGGCCCGGCGCGCTCTATGTGGTTCGCTTCGTGGCGCCCGAGTTCACGTCGCTCTGCCCGGTCACCGGCCAGCCCGACTTCGCGCACCTGGTGATCGACTATGCCCCGGGAGAGACGATCGTGGAGTCGAAGAGCCTGAAGCTGTTCCTCGCGTCGTTCCGCAACCACGGCGCCTTCCACGAGGACGTGACGGTCGGCATCGGCCAGAGGCTCAGCGAGGAAATGAAGCCGAAGTGGCTTCGGATCGGCGGCTATTGGTACCCGCGCGGCGGAATGCCGATCGACGTCTTCTGGCAATCCGGCCCGCCGCCCGAGGGACTTTGGATTCCAGACCAGGGCGTCGGCTCTTATCGCGGGCGCGGCTGAGCGGTCCTAGCGCGGCGCTGCCTGCGGCGGCGGCGCGGGCTCGGGCGCGTCGTCGGCCGGTAGCGCCTCGGCCGCTCCACGCCGCGTCCAGCCGTAGAGCAGCACGATCAGTCCGGTGAACAGGACGATCCCTACCGGGGTCTGCCAGGCGGCCTCCGGTGCGAGGGCGAGCATGTCCGTGTCGTCGAAACCGGCGACCAGGCCGGCAAAAGCGACATTGAACAGGCTGTCGCCGACGATGAACCCGGTCGCCGTCAGAACACCCAGCCGCTCCGCGAAGCCCGGATCGCGCTGGCGCTTCGCCCAGCGGTTGTACAGGTGGCCGAGAACGGCCCCGAGGACGACCATTCCTGTGACCGCGACGGGCAAGTAGATGCCCATGCCGACCGCCAGCGGCGGCAGCGACCATCCGCGCTTTTGCGCGCGCAGCACCTCGTCGAGGATCACCGCCGTGACCCCGATCAGCGCGCCGAGCCCGATCAGGTCCCATTCGAGAGTGCCGCCGAGAACCCCTTGGGCGATCGCGGAGATCAGGGCGGCTTGCGGCGCTGCGAGCGCCTCCGCCCCGGCCCCCGGAGCGCCGACGAAACCGAAGCTGTCGTTGAGAACGTTGAGCACCGGCGGGATCACCACCGCACCGAAAATGACGCCGAGAACGAGCGAGAATTGCTGGCGCCAGGGAGTCGCGCCGACCAGCTGGCCGGTCTTCAGGTCCTGGAGATTGTCGTTGGAGATCGTCGCCACGCCGAAAATAATGGCCGTGACGAACAAGGCGAAGGCGACGAGGCCTTGGGTCGCGACCGCGTCGGCGCCCGAATAAAGCAGTGCAAGGATGATCGCGATCCCGAGCACCGAGAGTATCCCAACCCCGGAGATCGGGCTGTTCGACGCCCCGATTAGACCCGCCATGTAGCCGCAGACCGCGGCTATCACGACGCCCGCGAGGAGCACGTAAAGGATGCTCAGCGCCAGCGTCGCTGCAGGCTGCGCCGCGATCGGGCCGCTCCCCGCGAAGCCGTATAACAGGAGCCCGATGGGGATCATCGAGAGGATGATCGTGCCGCCGACAATCGCGATCGGAATATCCCGCTCGGTGATATCGACGCTGTCTTCGCCACCCGCCCGCCGTGCCCGGCTCGAGGCGAGCGCCTGGGTGATCCCCCGGGCGATCGGCCGAAGCACCTTGAGCAGGGTCCAGACGGCCGCGACCCCGATTGCACCCGCGCCAAGGAACCGGACCTTCTCCCGGAACGCGGTGCCGACGAAGTCCGCTAGCTCTATTCCGGCAGGAGCGCCGCCCGCCGTGAAGATGGGCAGCAGGATCAGGAATCCGATGACGATTCCCGCGAGCATCGCCAGGCCCACGGCCAGGCCAACGAGGTGGCCAACCCCGACGAAGGCGAGGCTGAGGCCTGCTGTCAGCGTCGTCGCGCCGGACCCCAGCCGGAAGGTCGCGCCGGCCTGCTCCGCGACGAAGCGAAACTTCCCGAGCAGGGGGTAGAGCGCGCCGGCGAGCGAGCCGAAGATCATCGCTTTGAGGCCGCGCCGGTTTTCCTCGACACCGCCGACGCCGGCCCCGACTTTCAGCACCTCGGCTGCGGCGACGCCTTCGGGATAGGGAAGGTCGGAGCCGGTAACCAACGCCCGGCGCAGAGGCACCGAGTACATCACCCCGAGGATTCCGCCGATCGCGATAACCGCGACCGACAGCCAATAAGGAAAGCCTGTCCACCAGCCGACCATCACCAGGCCCGGCAGCACAAAGACGATGGCCGACAGGGTTCCCGCCGAAGACGCGATCGTCTGGACGATATTGTTCTCCTGGATGGTCGCGTCGCGGACCGCCTTGAGGACGGCCATGGAAATGACCGCCGCCGGGATCGAGGTCGCGAAGGTAATGCCGGCCCGAAGCCCGAGATAGACGTTGGCCGCGGTGAACAGGACCGTGAGCAACGCTCCGAGGATGATTCCACGGATCGTGAGCTCTTTCACATTACCGCGGCGGAGCATGTGGGCAGTCGTAGCAGTCGCCATTGGCACGAGCCTTTCGCTAGGTGAGTGCTAGCAAGATGCGGTCATCCTGCCACGGCGGGCATGGGGCTGGAATGCCGGCGAACCACCTGCCAGCGGCCGTCATCGCAAACCCAGACGTCGGTGAGCAAGACACGGTCCTCGACCGGGCGGCCGAGGTAGGAAATTCGCCACCTCGCCTCGACGGTTCCGACCATCACGTTTTCGAACACGACCGCTTCCTTGATGTCGAGGTCGATGCTTATCAGCTGCCGCTTCTGGATGGCGTCGAGCCACTCCTCGCGGGAAAGCATGAACGGCCCCGTGGAGCGCGTTCCGATCAGATTGAAATCGGGGTGGATGAGCGAGCGAAGCTTGTCGATGTCCTTGGCACACAGGGCATCGCGCCATTCGCGCTCCAGCGATCCGATCAGCTCGCAATGGCTGTCGCTAGCCAAGCCCCGCTCCTTCACTTGTCCGCTCGTCTGAAGACGATCGTCGTTTCGTAGCGATGCATGATGATCGCGCCCGCGTCGAGAGGCATAGCCTCTCCGCGGAAGGCCGCCTTGCCGAAATCGTTTGGATCGAGGCGGAACAGGAGGCGGTGGCCCCTGTCCCCTTCCAGTTTCACTGGCTCGCCGGCCGACTCATAGACCGGAAACAGCAGCCTGACGGCGGCGGCGCGGACGCCTTCCGGCAGGTCGACACGGCCGTCCTCGCCGGCCGATGCCGCGATGGGCGCGCCGCCCCCCGCCGGAGTGACCTCGACCTCGAGCGGACTCCAGCGGAGCGGTGGATTGTCGATCGCGACGAACAATTGGCCCGAAGGCGCCGGGTCGTCGCTCAGCAGTGTAAAGGCGGGAAGCCTGGGCATCGGCTCGCTGGTCAGCCGCACCGATCGACCGTCCGAAGTCCAGACGCCCTCCGCTTCCTCGGAAACCGCGCCATAGTCGAAGCGATACCGAAAGCGGCCCTGCGGCTGAAGCTCGAGCGCCCCGGCCATTTCCATCTGGTTCGTTACGTAAAGACCCGCGACGCCCGCCGACGAGTGCGGCCAGATTGCCGCGAGCAGCAGCGCGTAAGCGAGGATCACCGGCGGCGCCCGTCAGGCGCAGGGCGAGTCGAGCCCACGGAAGGGGCTTCCTGCGGCACGGCCGCACGATTGCGTAAGTCGCGGCCCGGCGCAAGCGCCGGGTTCGCTCGGTCTCTACCCGCCGATCTCGACCCCGACGAAAGCCTCGGGGGCATTCCCGCGCTTGACGAGAAGCAGGACACTGTTGCGGCCTGCCCGCCGGGCGGCATCAACCGCCGCCATGACCTGCGCCGGGTTGGAGACGGCTTGGCCATTCACCGAAAGGATGACGTCGCCGCGCTGCAGGCTCTCCGCCGCATCGCTCGACGGGTCGACGCGCGTGATCACTACCCCGCGGGCACCGGCCGGAAGGTTCAACGCCTGCGCGATCTGCGGCGTAAGCGGCTGCAGCGACAAGCCGAGCGTCTGGCCGCCGGGACCCGTCGGCGCGTTGTTATTGGCCACTTCCTCGTCGTCCTGGCCGAGCTGGCGCGCGAGCTCTTCCTCGCTCGGACGCTGTTCTACGGTGACCGGAATGGTCATGCGGCGGCCGTTGCGAACGATGAGCAGCGGCACGCGCGACCCCACCGGAGTATTGGCGATGAGGTAGGAGACGCTTTCGTCCGGATTTACCTCCCTGCCTCCGACCGAGAGGATGACGTCGCCCTGCTGAATCCCCGCCTTGGCTGCCGGAGTGCCCGGCTGGACCGTGCGGACGATCTCCCCGCGGTCCTTGGGCAGGCCGAGAGGCCCGGCAAGGTCCTCGTCGAGCGGCTGCAGGCTTACGCCGAGATAGCCGCGCTGGGGCCGCTCGCCGCGCCGCAACGCGTCGATCACCGGCTTCGCAAGCTCGGCCGGGATCGCGAGTCCGATCCCGACATTGGTTCCCGTGGGCGAGATGAGGGCAGTGTTGATCCCGATCACATTGCCCTGGAGGTCGAACATCGGGCCGCCGGAGTTGCCCATGTTGATCGCCGCGTCGGTCTGGATGTACCGGTCATAGGCGGGCGAAGGCGTAACTCCGGTCACGCGATGAAGCGCGGAGATGATCCCCGCGGTGACGGTTCCCCCGAAACCATAGGGGTTGCCGATCGCAAGCACCCAGTCGCCTACGCGGGCGCGTTTGCTGTCGCCCCAACGCACGTACGGCAGGTTGTTGGCGTCGATCTTGAGCAGCGCGAGGTCAGCCAGCCGGTCGCGGCCGACTATGCGGGCCGTATATTCCTTGCGGTTGGTCAGTGTCACCGTGACCGTGTCCACCGTCCCGTTGCCGTTCGCGCCCTGGATCAGGTGGTTGTTGGTGACGATGTAGCCATCCGGCGAGATGATGAAGCCGGAACCGAGCGACCCTGTCTCGCGCGTGCGCGGCCCGCGTTGCTCGGGGACCGGAGCCCCGAACTGGCGGAACAGCTCCTCGAGTGGATCCGCCTGTTGGCGGACGGTGATCTTCTGCTTGGTGGAGATATTGACCACGGCCGGCTGAAGCCTCGCGGCGAGCTCGGCGAAGGACATTGGAGCGCCCGACGGCGGCATGACCGACGGCGCGTTCTGCGCAGTCTGCGCCCCGACAGGGCCGACAGCCACCGAGAATGCAGTCCCACCCAAGAGCAGGGCCATCGCGACCCCGTAGGCATAGCGCACTTTTCCGGACTCCTTCGATTTCATCATCGTCCCTTGATCTGGATCTTCACCCCTGCCGTAGCCGCAACGAGTGAATGCAATTTGAATAATTCCTAGCGCCTAGGCCCCGTGAATTCCCTCAGATAGTCGTTTTGCGGGGACAGGATGATTGTGCTTCCGGCCGGCCGCTCCGTTCCGTCGCCGAGGAAGGTCGTCCGGTAAGACTGCATCGCCCGGTAGAAATCGTAGAAGCCCGGATCCTTGCCGAAGCTCGCGGCGTAGGTGCGAGCGGCGTCGGCGTCGGCCTCGGCGCGGATGATCTGCGCCTGCTTGGCACCCTCGGCCCGGATCGAGCGCGCCTCCTGCTCACGAGCCGTGCGCATCCGCTCGAACGCCGACTGGAGAGGGGTGCCATCCGGAAGGTCGGCCTTCTTGATCCGGACGTCGACGATCTCGGCGCCGTATTGCGCGGCGACCCTGTTCAGCCCGGCGCGGACGTTCTCCATTACGCCGCGGCGTTCCGGCGAAAGCAGCGCCGAGAAGGGCACCTTGCCGAGCTCGTTGCGGACTTCCGAGCCGAGGATCGGCCGGAGCGCATCCTGAAGCCGGTCCTCGGTTCGCGCCGTGATGTACATGCGCAGGGGGTTGACGATCCGGTAGCGCGCGAAGGCATCGACCTCGAGCCGGCGCTGGTCGGTCGAAAGGACCGGCTGGCGGTCCATGTCGACGTCGAGCATGCGCTTGTCGATCCAGACGAAATTCTCGATCAGCGGAATGCGCCAGGCGAGGCCGGCGCGATTATAGATCCGCTCCACATTTCCGAAGCGGACCACGACCGCCTGCTTCGTTTCCGGAACGACCGGGAAGCTGGCGACGACAAGGAACAGCAGGGCGAGCGCCGCGGCGGCAGCCCCCATTGGATGGCGGCGGATCAGGTCGGTCACTGGCCCCTCCCCTGTTCCTGCGCGCGCTTCTGGACTTCCGGCAGCGGCAGGTATGGCGTGACCCCCGGCGCCTCGACGATCGTCTTGTCCACCTTCGACAGTATCTCTTCCATCGTCTCGTAATACATGCGCCGCCGGGTGACCTCCGGAGCGAGCCTGTACTGCTCATAAATGCGGTCGAACGCCGTCGCCTCGCCCTGCGCCTTTTGCCTCAGCTGCTGGGCATAAGCATTGGCCGCGTTGATGTAGCGCTGCGCATCCTGCTGCGCGGCCGACACGTCCTTGAACGCGTCGTTCACTGCCTGCGGCGGGTCCGCCTCCTTGATCGCGACGCCCTGGATTTGGACGCCGGCGTGATAGGAATCGAGAATCCGCTGCATGGTCTGAGCGACCTCGGTCTCGATCTCGCTCCGGCGGTCGCCGATCGCGTCGTCCAGCGTCACGCCGCTGACCACCGCGCGCATAGCGCTCTCGGCGACCTGCCGGATCGTCTCGTCGGGCCGCGCGATTTCGAACAGATATTGCTCGGGATCGCGGATGTTCCAGCGGACGGAATAAGCGATGTCGATGATGTTCTGGTCGCCGGTGAGCATCAGATCCTCGGTCGTGGGCGAGCCGAGATCCACGGTTCGGATATTGTTGACATCGATCTTCTGGACCCGGTCGATTGGCGATGGGAGCGTTAGGCCGACGCCCGGTTCGAGCGTGCTGACGTAGCGCCCGAAACGCGTAACGACGCCGCGCTGCTCGGGTGCGATTATGTGCACGCTGGTAAAGATCAGCCAGAGGGTGATGAGGCCGATGAGCCCCCAGAGGAAAATCGATGCGCTCGGGCGCCCCGGAAGGCCCCCGCCCGGCGACCAGCGCGCGCGGCTCTTGCGGATGAACTCGTCGAGCGAAGTCACCGGGCTCGGAGGCTGCGTCGCCCGCTTCCTTCCCTTCCCCGGCTCGCCCCAGGGGCCGCCCGGCTGGCCCGACGGCTCGTCGTCGGAGCCCTTGGGCCCCCAAGGGCCTTTCGTATCGTTGAACAGGCCGCGAGCCCGCGCCCCCAGCCCCGTGAAGATGCTCATAGGCAGAGTATAGGGAGGCGCTTGCACGAAAAACAGTGGCAAGCATCGAGCGAGCGCCTATCTCGCGTCCGCCATGGCCGAACCCGACGACCCCCTGTCCAGCCTCGATGCCCATCCGGATGCGGCCCGCATCCGCTCGCGGCGGCTTTCGGGCGGAGTCGTGACCATCGTCGCCGACGCGACCGGCCTATCCGCTCAGGAACGAAAGCGCATTGAGCGGGAACTCGAGGCAGCTGCCGAAGCACTGCCTGGGGTGAAAGAAGCGCGAATAGCGCTCACCGCCAGCCAGCCGGCGCGGAAGCTGATCGCGATCGCCAGCGGCAAGGGCGGCGTGGGCAAATCGACGCTCGCGGCCAACTTGGCGATCGCGATGGCGCGAAAGGGGCGCAAGGTCGGATTGATCGACGCGGACGTCTATGGCCCGTCGCAGACAAAGCTTCT